>NZ_JAMXOT010000054.1 GCF_024220515.1 Oscillatoria sp. HE19RPO | reverse complement strand
GCAATGCTTGCGCCCTCCGGAGGGCGCAAGCATTGCGCCCCTACTACTCCGTTGATCCTACGAATGAACGTTTTGGAGATTTTATTTTTTGGAGTTCCCTAATCCCTTCAACACCCAGGTGAAGCAGTGTTCACCTTACTCCTACTTCCCCAGTTTTAGAAGTCATCGCCCGATCGCACCCAAAAATGATCTGCTAGCAGCGAAATTCTGAGGATTTTGTAGCCCATTACACCGCAATCGCCTCGACTCTTCCGATACTATCCCAAAATTAGACAAATTGTAGCTATATTTGTGGGTGCATCGGTATGAAAAACGTTGATGTGAGGGAAAAAATCTGTGCAAATCCAGGAAAGTTCGGTCACGAACCTAGAAAATTCTCAAGATGTCACATTGAGTACCCATGATCACAATCCGGTGACGGCAACGGTGGTGCAAACCCTGTGCAGCTATGTTCCCGCACATTTGGTCGATCGCTGTTTAGCCCATGCCGAAATTCCCCAAACGCCCCTGCTGGAGAAATTCCCGGCTGCTGTGCTGTTTGCCGATATCTCCGGGTTTACGGCCCTGACGGAACGATTGGCAGAACGGGGGGCCTCGGGGGTGGAAGAACTGACGAAGCATCTAAATGCCTATTTCGGACAATTAATTGCCTTGATTAGCGATCGCGGGGGGGATATCGTTAAGTTTGCTGGGGATGCCATGTTAGCCTTATGGATTGCCCCAGATGGCGATTTAGCCACCCAAACTGCCCGCGCTGCTCAATGTTCCTTAGATATTTTGCAAAACCTCCGCACTTATATCGCCGATGATATTTACCTCACCCTGCATCTGGGGATTGCTGCTGGGGAAATGATGGGATTGCACGTTGGGGGGTCAGGCGATCGCTGGGAATTCCTTGTCGCTGGGGAACCCCTGGCACAGATGGCAAGTGCAGAAGTTGCCGCACAAAAAGGGGAAGTCTGTATCTCGCCTCAAGGTTGGGCATTAATTCGCGATCGCTTTATCGGGACCACCGTAGAATCAGGAAATATCCGACTCGATGGCGCAATTGCCGAACAGATTCCCACCCCTAACCGCACTTGTAACCTCGTTTCCCTCACCTCACCCGATGAACTGGCAGCATCCGTGAGTTGCTATGTAGATGCCTCCGTCAAAGCTCGACTCGCCGCGAGTCAAACTGAATGGTTGGGGGAACTGCGTCAAGTTACCGTCATCTTTCTCAATTTGCCCGGTTTAGATTACAATCGCCCCGATGCTTTAGCCAAAGTTCATGAATTTGTCGGCTTAATTCAAACCCTATTAGCCCGCTACGAAGGCACTGTAAATAAATTCCTCGTCGATGACAAAGGCAGCACTTTAATAGCTGTGTTTGGACTGCCTTTATTTTCCCATGAAGATGATGCCGAACGGGGTGTATTGGCAGCGATAGAAATTCGCGAACAGTTGCGCGCTTGGGGATGGCATCCCAAAATTGGAATTACCACGGGAAGGGCGTACTGCGGGACCGTAGGCAGCGAAGTGCGGCGAGAATTCACCGCCATTGCCGATGTGGTGAATCTCTCTGCGCGACTGATGCAGGCAGCTAACGATGAGATTCTCTGTGATTTGACCACCAAATCCCTGGCATCGGGACGAGGGCGAGTGCGATTTCAATCCTTGCCCAAAATTCAAGTCAAAGGGAAAAAAGCGCCGGTCAAAATCTATCGACCCTTAGAAGTAATTGGAACAGAACGACCCGGTTGGGAATTCAACAAATCCCCGGGTAATTTGATGGTGGGACGGCAAAAATTGCGCCAGTCTCTGGCGGATAAATTGGAGCAATTGCGCCAGGGAAAAAATGGAGTGGCAATTATATCGGGAGAACCGGGTATCGGCAAATCCCGAGCGATTTCTGATTTGCTCGATCGCGCTGAGGCAGAACAGATTACCTACCTAATCGCGGCGGGGGAACCTGTGGAAAAATCTACCTCCTATTATGCTTGGCGATCGGTCTTTAGTCAACTGTTAGATTTGAATTTTATCACGGAGCGAGAAGCGCGCCGCCAGCAAGTGCGAGATTTGCTCTGCGACGATCCGGAACTGTGGGAACTCGCCCCCTTGCTCAATGCTGTGGTTTCCTTGGAGTTGCCGGAAACCGATGTCACAAAAGAATTAAGCCCGGATGTCCGTTCGGCAAAGACGCGGGATTTGTTGGTGAGACTGGTGCAAGATTCGGCGCGGCGATCGCCTAAATTACTGATTATTGAAGACGCTCACTGGTTGGATTCGGCATCTTGGGCGTTGACCCTGCAAGTGAGTGAGCAGGTAACGCCGTTATTGATGGCGATCGCCTCTCGTCCGATGGGGGATGACAGTCCCCCAGAATACGCGCAATTACTGGGCAATCCCTATACCGAACATTTCCCCCTGAATGCCTTGCCGACGGAAGAGGCGATCGCCTTGGCTTGCCTGCGTCTCGGGGTTGCTCACCTTCCCGATGCCGTGGCACAATTCATCGGTTCTCAAGCCGAAGGCAATCCCTTTTTTACTGAGGAACTGGCTTATGCTTTGCGCGATTCAGGCTTAATTCTGATTGACGATGGCACTTGTACCTTAGCGCCTGGGGTGGAGGATTTACACGCTTTAAATTTGCCGAATACGATTGAAGGGATTGTCACCACGCGGATCGATCGCCTCTCTGCGGCACAAGAACTGACCCTGAAAGTGGCAAGTGTGATCGGGCGAGTGTTTGCCGAATCCGTGGTGCAGGACATTCATCCCATCGCCGAGGATAAAGATCAGATTGCCTTGTATCTGGATGCGCTCGATCGCTTGGATATGACGCCGCGAGAACAATCAGAATTAGAACGCTCTTATATTTTCAAACATATTATCACCCAGGAGGTGGCTTATAATTTGATGCTATTTGCCCAACGGCGACAGCTTCATGAGGCAGTAGCGCATTGGTACGAACGGGTTTATAGCCATGATTTAGGCCCGTTTTACCCCACCCTGGCTCATCACTGGAGTAAGGCAGAGGTTGCCGAAAAGGCGATCGCCTATTTAGAGAAAGCGGGAGAACAAGCCTTATATAATTATGCCAATCAGGAGGCGGCGCTGTTTTACCGACAAGCGATCGAATGGCTGCAAACCCTACCGGAAACTCCCGAAGAATTAGCCCGAGAATTAAATTTGCAAGTCGCTCTGGCTTCAGCACTGGTGATTATCAAAGGGTATGCCTCGCCGGAAGTCAAACCCGTGTACGATCGCGCCCGATATCTCTGTCAACGGGTGGGAGATACGCCCCAGTTGTTCTCGGTGCTGCATGGCTTGGCAGGGTTATATATCATGGGAGGAGATTTTTATAGCCTTTTAAAAGTTTGCGATCGCCAACAGCAACTCGCCGAAAAGTTCCAACAGCCGGAAATGATTCTGGAGACAAATCTAGCTTATGGGGATGCTTATTTAAGTTTGGGGCAGTTAAGCCGAGCACGCACCTATTTCGAGATATCCATGTCACTATATAACCGCGAACAATTTGGTTATTTAGCCTTTCTGTACGGACATGATCCCGGGGTAGCGGCTTTGTCTTTAAATGCTTGGACAATGTGGCTGTTGGGTTATCCAGATACGGCTTTAGAACTCATCCAAGAGGATGTGACTCACGCTCGCATTCTTGCTCACCCTCATAGTTTAGCCTATGCCTTAGCATTTGCCGCAACAGTGCATCAATTTCGGGGCGAAATTCCCCAACTCTGTGAATTTGCATCGGAAACACTGGAGATTTGTCAGGAACATGGGTTCCCCCTGTGGATGCCGATGGCAAGGATTGTTCTGGGATGGGTCGATGCCGTTCAGGACAATAGTGAACAAGCCATTGGTGAGATGTATCGGGCATTAGAAGATTATCAAGCCTTGGGGTTTTTGCTATGGTTGCCCTATTATCGCACGTTAGTGGCGGAGGGTTTATTCAGAGCAAGGCAGTGGCGGGAATGTCAGCAGGTATTAGAGTCAGCGCGATCGCTGGTTTTAAAAACCGAGGAAGGCTGGTATGAAAGTGAGGTGATGCGGATAGCGGGAGAATTGCTGTGGCAGGGGGAGAGGGAGGCATCCACCGAGGCGATCGCCTTTCCCGAGGGGTATTTTCCCCAGACTCCAGAAGCCTGTTTTGAGGAGGCGTTAAACATGGCGCGATCGCACCAAGCCAAATCCTTGGAACTACGCGCCGCTTTATCCTTAGCGAGACTGTGGCAGGAACAGGGTAAAATTACAGAGGCAGACCAGCTTCTATCCGAGATTTATGGCTGGTTTAAGGAAGGATTCGAGACAGCGGACCTGAAGGCGGCTGAGAGGGTGCTGGCATCCTTAAAAAGCAGTTAACCCCAGGTGAGAAATGTCTAGCTTATGTGGGGTTTCAATGAGCGTTGGCAGCGCGCCAAAGCGGCGAATGGATTGGCGTTGCACATATATGGTATGATAAGGGGGCAGGGACCTACCCCCAGAGAATATGATTGGTCCTAAGTGTCAGTCCACCAATATCAGTAAAAATGGCTTGAAGAGAGGAAAACAAAACCATATATGCTGCGTACTGTGGTCGTCAATTTATCGACGTCTATTCTCCCATCGGTTATCCTGATGAAGTCAAACGACAGTGTTTGCATCTCTATGTTGAAGGAAATGGATTTCGACGATAGAACGGCTGATGGGAGTTTGTCATAACACGGTTATTAATGGGGTAAAAGCCTCTGGCGAGAGTTTACCACCTGACCCTGATTATGAAGAAATACCTGAAGTCTCTCAAGTTGATGAGTTACAGAATTATGTGGCTAAAAAAAACATAAATCCTGGGTTTGGACGGCTGTAAACAAAAGACTTCCAGGGATTTCAGCTTTTGTTGTCGGGGATAGATCGAAAGAAACATTTAAACCCTTATGGAAAATAATTCGAGGCTGGGAATGTTTTTTTATGTGATCGATGGCTATGCAGTTTACCCTCAATTTATTGATGAACTTGACCCTATATTTACCAAGCCCTACATGACTCGGTTAGAAGGAGAAAACACGCGATTAAGACATTATCTAGACCGCCTCCAGAGACAAACTTTATGTGACTCAAAGTCTGTAGAAATATTAACGCCGCCTATCCCCAATTCTAACAAGCGTTTCGGGACCTCACCTTGAGACCCTGAACGATTTACTATAAAGCTGATCTATCTATCTTTCTTTCTTTCTTGGGCTATTTTTCTAGTATGGCTTGAAATTCAACTTATGTCATAACTTGTCATAAATATTTAAACAATCGGTTTTAAAAGGTTAGAAAAATGCAAGTCTTAAAACTTTCTGTAAAACATGAGACCTAAAACCCGATTGAATGGAGTTAAATTTGCGCTAAAAGATTGGGAATGAACTCCCCCTCCGTTGAGAGGCGATCGCCCAGAAGGAGACCCACAGGACGCGGAAATATCGCGCCATCTAGGGAAAAGAAAAGTCCGAATATCGCCAGCAGTGAAACCCGGGGATTTTTTTTGTCAATACTTGCCCGGTTTGAATTCCAACAAAGCCGCGAAAAGTGCCGAGAATTAGCCTAAATCCGGTATCAATACCGGGAAAAATTGTGATAGGTTGAGTCGAATCTGGGGAGATTTACTCTCAGAGGACTGCTATATTAAAACAGGAATCAGACTAAATCCGGTTATCCAAGACCTAACCCTAGTCTTGTAGCCCGCGCAGGCGGGCTTTGTCCGTATAGCCCCACCCTTGAGGGTGTGGGTTTTTGCTACGAGTACGGGATTTGGAATCGGCATGAGCAAACTCAAAGGAGGTCAGGGCCGCCATGAATGGGAAAAAGACGAGTCACCTAAACGGGGAATCATTGACCAAGAAAGCACTCTCCATCGGGCTTTTGATGCTACCCTTGGCAGTTTTATTTTCGGCTTTGAGCGCCCAATCTCAACCGATTGTCCCGGCAACAGATGGGACGGGGACCGTTGTTACACCCGAGGGAACCCGTTATGATATCACTGGGGGTCAGCGGTCCTCTGATGGTCGGAATCTGTTCCATAGTTTTACTGAATTTGGGCTGAATCCTGCTGAGATTGCTAATTTTATTTCTAATCCAGAAATTATTAATATTTTAGGCCGAATTAATGGCGGCAATGCTTCTTATATTAATGGATTAATTCAGGTTACTGGCGGTGCCTCCCATCTCTATTTAATGAATCCTGCGGGGATGGTTTTTGGACCGAATGCCAGTCTGAATGTCCCAGGTTCGTTCCTCGCAACAACAGCAACGGGGATGGGATTTGATGAGGGATGGTTTCAGTCGGTGGGTGAAAATAATTATGCCAATTTAGTAGGAACTCCCAGGGTTTTTGCTTTTGAGACATTGCAGCCGGGAGCTATCATTAATTCCGGTAATTTAACCGTGGCATCGGGGCAAAATTTAACCCTGATTGGGGGAACGATTTTGAATCAGGGGACAGTCGCCTCACCCCAGGGAAGCATTACAATGGCGACGGTTCCCGGTGCGAGTTCGGTGCGCTTGTCTCAACCGAATCATCTCCTGAGTTTGGACATTTCTGCGCCATTTCCGATCGCACCGATCGCCTTACCCGCTTTACTCACTGGGGGGAATGCTTCCCATGTGACCGATGTTCGCATCAACCCCGATGGAACGGTGGAATTAATCAGTTCCGGACTGGGAATCGCCTCGGGAGATGTGGTAACGACTCAATCTCACGTATCTGGGGAGACGGTCTCCTTGTCGGCCCATGAAACTCTCACTTTAGTAGAAACCACCTTACAAACCACTGGGGATATGCAGTTGAGGGCTGGGGATACGGTGCGGGTGCGAGATAGCCTGGACCGGCCTTTTTTAGCCCAGACGGGGGGCAATTTGACCTTGCGAGGCGATCGCGCTATTGATATCTTAGCCTTGGATTCTATCCCTTCAGTGGATTGGGTGAAGTTTCAATTTGAACCCTTTCGCGCTGGGGGAGATATCACCTTAGTGAGTGAGGGGCCGATTTCCGGTGATTCTCACTTTGCATCCGGGGGAAATTTTGCGATTCGCACAGCTTCGGGAGAACCCGGAACCCTGATTAGTCTGTTTGACCCGATTGTGACTTCCAATGGGGATGTGACCTTTGGAGACTATACCGGCGCTTCCCTGAAAGTGGAGGCCGGGGGGAGCATTGTCGGAGTGAGTATTAATATCACCCAACCGGACACCACTCTGACGGGTTCCGATCCGGATATCCCCATTCTCACTAGCAGTCCCTCGGTGATTCTGCGCGCTGGGGAAGCGAATCTGTCTAATCCGGCCAATGTTCCCCCGGATCGGGCGATCGCCGATACCGTATTTTCTGCCAGTGAGAGTTTCAGCCGAGGCAGCATTACTGTTAACAATATTACCACCGCTGGCGGTCCGGCCATTCTCTCAGCGAGTAGCGATATTATTACCGGAAATCTCAACACCAATGGGGGGGATATTTCAGTTCTGAGTCGCACCGGAAATATTATTACTGCTGGGGAAGTGAACTCATTAGGAACCACGGTTAATGGCAATATTAACCTCGATGCAGGCAATACCCTCACTGTGGGGATTGTCAACAGTGGCAGCGGCAATATGACGCTTACGGGTAATGAAATTGATTTGAATGGCACAATTACTAGCACTGGAATTTTAACCCTACAACCGAGAAATCCTAACCAAAATATTGCCTTATCTGGTACCCGTGATAGCGGAAATACGGTTTTGGATCTGACGGTGGCAGATTTAGCTAACCTAGAGGATGGATTTAGTTCGATTATTATTGGGTCCGAAAATAGCACTGGACTGATTAGCATTGCTGGGGTTGTGGACTTCAGCGATCCGGTGACCCTGCGATCGCCCCAAGGACAAGGTGCAACGGATATCGCCGGAAATATCACTCTCTCAGATAATGCGACCCTGAATATCGATACCGCAGGCGCAACCTTCGTGAGTGCTGATGTCGTGACGGAAGGAGAACTGAGCTTTGGCAATATCTTTTTAAATGCTGATGTCACTTTTGCCGGAAGTAATATCATATTTAATGGCACAATCGATGGAGAACGCCAGCTGAGGGTCAGTTCGCCCTTGGGGACGGTGGCGGTGAACCAACCTGTTGGCAGTGAGGTTCCCCTCAGCAGTTTGGACATTGTGGCGGATGTCTTAACCCTATCCAGTGATATTGTTGCCCAAGGGAATATTATTCTGAATAGTGCGGTGATTTTGGGCAATGATATCCGCTTGAGTACCCTGACTCCGGGGAGTTTAATTACGTTTAATAATACCCTGAATAGTCAGGAAAATGCGGCACAATCTCTCACTCTAAATACCGCAGGGAGTATTATCTTTGCGCGGGAAGTGGGGGGTGGAGAAGGGGGTGGATTAGGGGCGATCGCCATTGAAGAAACCACCGAAATGACTGCATCTGAGCAGATTACAGCGGATAGTCTGACGGTGAACAGTTCCGGAACAATCGTCCTGGAAGATGTGAACCTCGGAGGGGAGAACTTCAATTCGACGACCCCGGTTTTAGAACTGAATGCCACGCAGCAAATTGCGGTAGGAAATGTTACCGCTAATCCGGGCCAAATCACGCTCACCAGTACCAACAGTTTTGTCACCACGGGGGATATGACTTCACCGGGAGGCAATCTGGAAGTTACTGCTGGACGAGAAATTACCACCGGCATCCTGAATACCTCGACAACTACGGGAACAGGAGGCGAAATTACTCTCACCAGTACCGCCAGTCGCATTCTGACCGAAGAGATTAATACCTCTGGATTATTTGGCGGGGGCAATCTCACTATTTCTACTTGTCAGTCGTGCCAAGGGATTGCTGGAGAACCCTTGGCACCGGGAATCCAAACGGGAACCATTGCCACCAATGCTACAGAACAAGCAGCAGGAGATGTCACCTTAACGGCCCCCGGGGATATACAAGTCCGGTCCATTCGCGCTGAGGGGAGTACCGGGGGAACTGCCGAAATTACCACCGGGCGCTTTTTTCGGGCAACGGATACCTTACTGGATGCCAATTCCCCCGATGCCAGCATTTCCACTGCTGGTTTAAGTGAGGAAGGGGAGATCAAAATTAGTCATGGCAGTGCGATCGCCCAAGCGCCATTTATTATCGGTGAAGCTGAACTCAATGGCACTCTAGCAGCGATTATGACTGCTGGAAATAATAGGATTGTCCCGGTGCAGTCCTTTCCCTTTTCCTTTACTCAAGGGAATATTTCTTTAGTCTCTGCTGCCACAGAACCTTCAGTCATCCGTCCCCCGGCACCGATTCCGATTCCTGAGTCGTCACCCTCCCTAAACTTGCCGGAAAACTTGTTACAAACTCAGCTAGAAAGACCCCCAGAAGCGCAACCTCTGATTCAGCTTGAAAGTCGCCAACTGGATAGTCGAATTTTACCCGAGGATCGGGTTGCAACCAACCGATTAAACCTAGATGATTTGCTGAATCAAGGGACTGACAATCTCGGGGCCACCATTGAGCAAATTGAAGGACTCCGACAATCTGAATTTGAAACCTATTTTAAAGAAGATTTGGGCGGAGACTCACTCTCCTATGAAGAAATTGTCCAAAGATTGCGCCAAATTTCCCAAGAAACTGGAACAAATCCGGCGATTGTTTATGTTTTATCCCGAGGCGATCGCCTAGATTTAATCCTAGTCACCCCCAATGGTCAACCCATCCACCGGATTATTTCCGAAGCGAACCAAGAATACTTATTATCCACCGCTCGCAATTTATTGACCCAAGTTACGGACCTCAAACGATTAAATACTCAAACCTATTTACCACCGGCGCGACAACTGTATCAATGGCTGATTGCCCCCATTTTTTCAGAATTAGAAGCCCAAGAAATTGACACCATTGCCTTTTCAATGGACCCGGGATTACGAACCCTTCCGATTGCCGCCTTACATGATGGAGAGCAGTTTTTAGTCGAAAAATATCGTCTGGGCTTAATTCCCAGTGTGAACTTAACCGATACTCGCTATCAGGATATCCGGAATTTTCCCATTTTAGCAATGGGAGCATCAACGTTTAGTAACTTACCCAATCTGCCAGCGGTTCCGTTGGAATTAGAAGCGATTATTCAAACGTTAGAGAACGGACAAGCCTTTTTGAATGAAGAATTTACCTTAGAAAACCTCAAATTTCAGCGCGCATCTCAACCCTTTCGGTTAGTCCATTTAGCCACTCACGGGCAATTTAATGCCGGTGACCCTAGTGAATCTTATATCCAGCTTTGGGACGGACCTTTAAACTTACAGGAAATGCGGGATTTAGAATGGAACAATCCGCCGGTGGATTTGTTGGTTTTAAGTGCTTGTCGCACGGCGATCGGCAGTTTAGAAGCGGAGTTAGGGTTTGCGGGATTAGCGGTGAGAATTGGCGCAAAAACTGCCATCGCGAGTTTGACTTACGTCAGCGATGAAGGCACATTAGCTTTGATGACAGAGTTCTACCAGAATCTAAAAACCGCACCCATTAAAGCAGAGGCGCTGCGACAGGCACAGATTGCCATGTTGGAGGGAAGAGTGCGCTTTGAAGGCGATCGCCTCTTCTCTGAATCCGCCAATTTTTCCCTGCGTTCCGATGGCATCAACGAAAATCAAACCCGGGATTTTAAACATCCCTATTTTTGGTCAGTGTTTACTCTGATTGGCAGCCCTTGGTAATTTTGGATTACAATACAATGGCAATCAAAAATTCAGGGTTTTAAACCGATGGAATTCATTCAATTAGGAAACAATGGACCAACCGTACCGACCCTTGGTATTGGTGCTTGGTCCTGGGGAGATACCCTATTTTGGAACTATGGCAAAGATTACGGGGCCACTCAGGTTCAGGAAGCGTTTCATGCTGCTGTCGAGGCGGGAATTACCTTTTTTGATACCGCAGAAGTCTATGGATTAGGTAAATCTGAACAGCTTCTCGGTCAATTCATTCAGCAAACAGAAACCCCGATTCAAGTTGCGACAAAATACGGTCCTTTACCCTGGCGGTTTACGGCTGAATCCGTTGCTGAAGCGATTACCGCTAGTCTCGATCGCCTGCAATTAACCCAAGTTACGCTGTATCAAGTCCATTGGCCTTTTACCTTTTTAATGAGCCAAGAAACCTTGATGAATGCTTTAGCTGATGAAGTAGAAAAAGGCAGAATTCAAACCATTGGCGTCAGCAATTATTCTGCCGACCAAATGCGAGAAGCTCATGGTGTTTTATCCAAACGCGGCATTCCTTTAGCGGTCAATCAGGTGCGTTATTCTTTATTATCTCGGGAGGTAGAAACCCAGGGAATTATCAAAACTGCCCGGGAATTAGGAATCACAATTTTGGCCTATAGTCCCCTCCAACAAGGATTACTCACGGGCAAATATACCCCCGACGGTCCCCAACCCAGCGGACCTCGCCAGTGGGATTCCCGGTTCAAACCGGAGGGATTACGGAAAATTGCTCCGGTTTTAGATTTGTTGCGCCAATTCGGTCAAAACTATGGCAAAACTCCCGCTCAAGTTGCCTTGAATTGGTTGATTGCTCAAGGGGGTATCATTCCCATTCCTGGGGCTAAAAATGCTGAACAGGCACGACAAAATGCTGGTGCTGTGGGATGGCAATTAACGGCGAATGAAGTGGCGCAATTGGAACAAGTGACTCGTCCTTGGTTATAACGTAAATTTGGCCATTCTTGGGATATCAAGTAGGGGTTTGGTCCCCAAACCCAAGAGAGGATTTGGGGACCAAACCCCTACCGTTGCAATTATTTTGACAATCAATAGTGGCAACGAAATTGAAACAATTCCCATGCCATTGTAGGGGTTGGGGTTCCCAACCCAACCGTTGCTAAATTTGACTGGGAGACTCAGAATTAGGTTCAGAGGGGACTACATTCAGCGGAGGTAAAAGGGTCGATTCAAAGAAGTACACCCGATCGCAATAGCGATTTTGAGTAGAACAAACGGTTTCAATGGCAACATGACTGACATCGGTCAGATTTAGAGATAAAGAAACTTGCTCTCCGGGACTCAGGGTATGGGATACCTCCCGCACTCCATCTAAATAAATATTGACCGCATTCGGCGGACTCCCTCGGTCATTGTCGCGCATTCCAAATTCTAATAACAGGGATTCAAATTGACCCGCTTGTTCTCCAATCCGACAAGTTACTGAGACTTCTCGACTTCCGGGTCCTAAAAAGAAATAAGAACGATAGACTTTTCTCCCGACGGATATATCTAAGGTTTCTTCTTGCGATCGCCCGGGTCCATTGGTGACACATTGAGTATCAAATAAAAACAAGGGAACGGGTTCGCGAGCGTTGACAAGGGGTTGGATCCAAGGTGCGATCGCCACCGAGAGGATTCCCGCGCTCATCAGTTGATTGATGAAGAATCTATTTTGCATTGAGGGACAAACCACTAAGGGGTTTTGTATCCTATCATAACCAATTTTGCCCCCGAATGTGGCACTGACTCTCGGAATTTTTTTCCGTTGTTTTGGGTATGACTCCATCCGGATTCTGTAGCATCTAGCTTACCGATGCACCCGTTTCAACCGGATTAACGGGAGTAGAGATGCGATCGCACCCCTACTCCCGAGATGGTTTTTGGGGTATCGGGGATTTACCGCTTGGTCGTCCAGACTGTGGTAAACATCATCAGCATCCCCCCGACAAAAATCCCGACTGCCAGCAGTCCGGCCACTACATTAAAAATCCCTTCTGCGTTTTCCATTGGGTGCACTATCCTTTACAAGAATTTACAACTTTCTTATTTTTACCATACCTCAATTTTTGATAAATTTTATCTATCATTCGTCTAATATCAAAGTCAATATGCTAGAGTAAACCTAGGCCAATTTCTTAGTAACACTTAGCACAAAACAATTTCATAAGTTTATAATGTTTGATCTGATTTGCGAATTTTCTCGAAGCCACTGTATTGCAATTTGCGCGTTTTTGGTTCCGGCTAACTTACTAGCCACCTTACAAACTCTGATTTTTATGGGACTCGGAACCCCGAAACTCCAGATTCGGGTGATGGCCGCGATCGCCAGTTTTTATGCCACGGTCATGATCTTGCACGTTGTTAGCTGGTTCCTGGTGGGCGTAGTCATGGCTCCTACCTATATCTTGCTGGCTTTAGCCAGTTTGTGCCTGAGCATCAATATCTGGGGGATTGTTCATTCTCCGAGAGTAATTCCGTTACTCCGACGCATCTAAGGGCGGGATTCCCTTCGGATTCCCCGGACTTCCCCCACTCGTGATACCCTAGCCGTGGTATCTTACCATTCACCGCAGCGGCGATCGCCGCAATCGGATGAATGGTTTTAAAGGATTAGGACTAACAAGCACCCATGAAAGAAAAACTTTTAAATTGGCTGAACCTGTTTTTAGTGGCCGATGTATTTTTCGTATTGTTAAGCTTTGTTTGGTTTGCGATCGCCGTCGTGGGACGCTCCACTGGCGTCAATCTTGGCCTAGATCTCTGGCATCAACTCTGGCAACCTGTGTTTAATCCAGCCATTGGCATTTTAATGGCCGGTGCGCTGTTGAGTGGATTAACCAGTTGGATTTCTAAGCGGTTAAATAAAGCCCATTAAAGAGTAGGCGATCGCCCCTGCGCCTATCGGATGAACTCCACCAACTCGGGGGCGATCGCCACTTGAATACCGGCCTTTCTTCCGTCCCCATACTGTTAGCCGAACCCAGGATTTAATCGCTTTCAGTTTTTTTACGGAGTTGGTATTTTTTTGAAAAATCTGTTATAGTATTTCTAGGTAAATACCCCGAGAGTTTCAACCCTTGATAACTCTCCCCCTCAACTTAATGAGGGTCCGCAACCTACCCCCATTCCGAACCTAGAAAATTAATCCAGAAACAGCAAATTTCACCCGTAACCCTTTCTGCTGATGATGCAGAAATAGGACTGGCTTAGGGGCTCGCTGATTTAAAACTTGAAAAGATAGCCCAACCTCAGACAATGGACCGCGCTTAAAATTAAGCCGATTTAAGGCCCCTGATGAAGATTCACAGATAGGCACGCCACCGATTGATGAGACCGCACCCTAGGAAACCATAACTTTCAACCGAAGTGGGTCGTCAAAACCGAAAGAAATTTAGCAAGCCTTCAGATGAGATTGAAAGCGCGTTTGGGGACGTAAATCCGAGCGATTGATCGGAGTTTCAGAAGGCTTACGTTTTTGCTGTTGAATCGGAATTTCAATGAGAAATTCCGTGCCTTCGTCAGGGGTCGAGAGACATTGCAATTGTCCGCCATGTTTTTCCACCACGATGTGATAGGAAATGGACAAACCTAACCCCGTCCCTTTGCCTACAGGTTTGGTGGTAAAGAACGGATCGAACAATCGTTGCCGCACTTCCTCGCTCATTCCCGGACCATTATCGGAAATTTTAATCAGCAGACGGGTTTCATCGCGATCGCCATTCGCCGAACTCTTTTCCACCAATTCCGTTGCTATTTTAATTTGGGGCGAGATTTTAGGAATAGACCCGGATCCTTCCCCGGTGGAGTCGGACAATTCAGAATGCAGCACTAAAAATTTAGAACTTTCTTCAATCGCATCAATGGAATTGCTGATAATATTCATAAACACTTGGTTGAGTTGTCCGGCATAGCATTCAATCTGCTCGAAGTCGCCGTACTCTTTAACCAATTCAATTCCTGGAAATGCCGATCGCGCTTTCAGGCGATTTTGCAAAATCAGCAGGGTACTATCAATCCCTTCATGAATATTCACTCGCTTCATTTGCGCCTCATCCAACCGCGAGAAATTCCGCAAGCTCATCACAATTTCGCGGATGCGATCGGTTCCCAACTTCATCGAAGAGAGGAGTTTGGGTAAGTCTTGACTCAAAAACTCTAGATCAATTTCCTTTTGGTACTGAGTAATCTCTTCTGCCGGATTGGGGTAATTTTGTTCATAAAGTTCCATCAACCCCATTAAATCTTGGATATAGCAACTGGCGTGATCGATATTTCCGTAGATAAAGTTAACCGGATTGTTAATTTCATGAGCCACCCCAGCTACCATTTGACCCAAACTCGACATTTTTTCCGTTTGAATCAGTTGGGATTGAGTCTGCTTGAGTTGTTGGAGGGTCCTCTCAAGTTGGTGGGTTTGTTCTCTAAGTTGCGCCTCAGATTTTTGCAATGCTTCCAGTGCACGCACCCGGGAGGTAATATCCCGCAGGGACGCCATCATCGCTTTTTCCCCTTCCCATTCGGTTTCTACAATTCGCATCTCAGCGATCGCATCGTCTTGACCTTGGCGTAAAATCTCCACTTGCGTTTGCACCACTCTGGTGCTATCGCGATCGCTATCTCCCACCCGCTGAATAATTTCCGTCCCGATTTGACCCCCCTGGATTTCAAAAACCCGAGTGCCAAACACTTCTTTCCCCAGCAGAGCATCCGCTGGACATGACAGCAAACATTCCGCAGCGCGGTTAATAAAGCGGACCAGTCCCTTGCCATCAACGATGATAATGCCATCGGCCAATTTATCGATGACATTCCGAAACCGGATTTCACTGGCGGCGAGTTGTTGCTGGAGTTCCTGTACTTCAGCTTGTTCTCTATACTGGGATTGAAGTGTGGTTAACATAGCTAATAACTTCCTGTACTTAAATATTTCCGCACAATTGCACTCTGTGGCCCCGGGCTTTACTTTTAAACAATTTCTCTAATTAGCAAAGGCCTGATTCTGGTGATGGAATCGGTGAAGCATCTAACCCTTCCGGGTCCGGCTGTACTAACTGAGGGGCTTCCCCTGGGGCGATCGTAAAATTCTCTGAGACTGGGTTGCTGAAAACTCGGTTTTCCGGATATTCCTTTCGCTTCGTGAGTTCTCCTTTGGGACTCTACTGGGCATCAGTGGAGTGACAAGCTTTTCCTTTCTTCATCTGATCAGCATCCCTTTAACAACTTGAGATCTGTGACTCGTGAATTCTGAGAAAGTTTTGACTTCGCCTACCTCTGGGGCAACCCGATTTTAGATATCTTCCTCCTTTGTAGCTGATACTTGACTGATGTTTTGTTTTATAGATCACTTTCCACACTTTTTAAGTATCTCTTAATACTTTTTCTGAAAACACGGGCTAGGGAATCGAAGCTGAACGCGAGAGGTCATAAAACTTAATACAAAAGTTACATTTTTTCATGGTTTGACCCAGGCTGATTCCAGACTTTTAGGGGCTGGTAAACCGAATAGCGATTCTCCCGTAAAGAAGCTGGGCAAAGGGGGATGAAGTCCAGCCGTTGCTATATTTTTTTGAGAAAAACCAGTGACTCTGATCTCGGAAAGCATCCAGGAGACCTGCCTTACTCTGATTTAATCCAGCATTATTCCTCAACTACAGAATAAAACTTCGGTCCTCAACCTGAGAATAGACTCAGAAGCATTGAGGGAAAAAGTGACAATCTACTCGGATTCAGTCAGCAAATATTCCTAATTCATCAGGGTGAACTCCCCAGAAAATCAAGATAATCAGCCCTGAGCGAGAGTAGGAAACTCCTCGTGAACCGTTCGGGTACATCAGTGGTAAAAACCAATGAGTTCGAGGATACGGGAGAAGCTTAAAAGTTCCCCAAGGGATACGAGCAATGGAGTGAGAAGTTTGAATGGACCACCCTGAAAACAGTAACAAGATGAGGAGGTTCTTCTTTTGAGGCCGGGGTGTGGATCATTACCT
The DNA here is from genome assembly GCF_024220515.1 of Oscillatoria sp. HE19RPO. GTDB lineage: Bacteria > Cyanobacteriota > Cyanobacteriia > Cyanobacteriales > Laspinemataceae > Laspinema. The sequence goes on along the minus strand of NZ_JAMXOT010000054.1, from coordinate 4,081 downwards.
AGTTTAGGCATCGGATTCCCCGATGGATTTAGATCATGGGATCCGAAGGCATTCAATAGCAGCGATCCCCGCAGAACCCCCGTAAAAACGGAGACTGTTCTACATCAAAGGTTCCCCCACCGCAGAAAAGTGTGAGAGTTGTCTTGGGTTGTGGAATGGGGCTAGAGAGCCGAGGGCAGAGGGGCTGATTCATGTCCCGCTGCCTGGTGAAATTCCGGAAATAATGCCGGAAAAATAGTTTACGATTTCTTTACAGAGACTGATTTTTTCTTTATCGTTTCTTTGCATTGAGATCAAGTCAGTTCACCGCTCCCCGGTAGCGGGTAAACATCCAGTGGGATGATCAAAAACCCAGGGAGAAGAGTGTGGATTGGAGGATTTCTTTTCCAGGGGAGAAGCCCGTTCCCTGGGTCTATCCAGGCCCAAAAAGACCCGGTTAGGTTGAGCGGACCGAGTGACCGCAGCCCGGGGCGATCGCCTCGGATTGGGTTCCCGCTTTATTCGTTAGGATTCCTTGACATCAAGGGTCTTTTTTTGATATCATTAGGTATTTTCAACTCGGCTTTTCTTCCAGTACAAATTTAACGTGCCTCTGCAACGCAGGAGTTGTCCTCTGCCTTGATCCTTGACCCAGCCCGAGTGACTTTTACCAAAAGTTAATTTTTATTAAATAGTTAAAAAAAAATCAACAAAAAAGACATACTAGATGATAGGAGAGGATGAAAGAGGGAATAAAACGGTCGGCTATAACTATAGCGCTCGGGAAAATACCTTCCCTAAAATTGACAACGATGGCTGGATCTGCGCTTTTTTAAAATTAGTCCTTAATCCGTAATTTCCCCCGATCGAGTGGGAGTGATTTCCCGTAAAATTAACTCAGGACCGGGGAATCCAATCCAGGATAAAAAGCTCCAGTCCAGTCAGAAAGACTGGCCGTTTCTAATTTGGGGAGGGGTACCTTCAAATGAAAGGACCAGTGCCAAGTCACAAACCAATCAAAAATAACCGGAGGGATCAATGGTCAATCGGCCTTTCCAGGACCCTGGCCTGGAAGGAGCGCGGAGGATGGATCTCTCAAAGTAGCGACAGCCCTGGGGCCGTCCGTTTTTTGATGGCGGGAAATCAAGCGGCATTGAAGGCGATGGGAGGTGATTCATCCTCGATGATTCCATTTGTGGTAAAACTGTCCATAATAGGCCGAGCAGTCAAGCAAAAGCCAAAACATTGGGTTGATACTGGGGTGGCGATCAAAAGCATCTGGGAGTTGATCGAGAGTTACAGGGGTCCAACTCTGGAGGAACACCATTTAGAAGTGGTCTCAGATAGAAACGGTTCTCCGGTTGTGGATCAAACCTTACGCAATTACGTCAGTTTGATACATTCCGAGGACTGTAACCGAGTTGATCCGGAGATCGGAGACCCTTTGATTCTGCCGCGTGGGTTTTCCTGGGACTGGGGCAGAATCCCAGGGGATGGCATCGGGGAATGGGTGTGTCGTCAGCGACGATCGGCTAAATGGCGATCGCCAGTGCAGAATGTTGGGTCCTGGGGTAGAACTCCTGTACATAGATGGAATCGTCATGGATAAAACGAGTAACACCAAGTCCTGTGATCCTCAACCACCAGATGCCAAGATGGTCAGGACCTCTAATGATACCTGTGCGATCGCCTGGGGGGAAGATCTAAAAAATGTGGGTTATTTTCGACTGGATCGCGAGTGGAATTTTACCGAAATCAACCCTCAGGGTGAAGAAATTTTAGGCAAACCCAGGCATCTTTTAGTCGGTAGAAATATTTGGCAAGAATTAGGCCAATGGAATCAGTCTCAATTGATAGAGGAGTACCGACGCGCCCTCGGTGAGGCACGGACGGTCACAAGTCAGGCATTTTATCTGGGACGGTGTTTAAAAATGCAAGCCTACCCAAACTCCGAAGGTTTATCCGTGTATTTCCAAAATGTGACCCCCCAAAACCAACTCGAAGACACTCCCCTGCATAGCAGTCGCCTCTATGGGTTTAGTGCTCAGATTGGCCGAATCATCGCCAACGGAGGACCCTTAGAAACCCTGTTCCCGCCGATCGTGAGGGCGATCGTGGAGTATTTAGAAGCCACCTCCGCCGGAGTTTGGACCTTGAATCCTGCCCTCAAAGAACTAGAGATGCGATCGACTGTTGGGATTCCCCTAGATCAGGAACTGTTCCCCGATCGCATTCCCCTAGGACAAACCCAAATTGGCACCGTCGCGCAAACCCGCAAAACTTACACCGGCTGTTTAATTCGCCAAAAAGAACGAGGCAAAAACGACAGCTTAGAAAATTGTGAACTCCACCCCGATTGCTTGCTGCAACCCCTAGTCATCGATGACCAGATTTGTGGCGTCATGGCCGTCGTCATCGAGAATGGGGTCAGCGAACCCGTCCAAAACCTCTTACTCTGGTTGTCAAGCACCTTAGCCCTAGCCATCGATCGCGATCGCACCCGCGAAGCCCTCCTCTCCCGTCGTGAAGGCTTGCTATTCCGCCTTGCCAGTCAGATTCGTAACTCCCTCGACCTCGACACCATCCTCGAAACCGCCGTCACCGAAATTCACTCCCTCTTACAAATTGACCGCTGTCACTTTTTGTGGTATCTGCCTCATCCGCTTCAGCCCAGTCTCACCGTCACCCATGAATCGCGATCGCCCGACAAAAAAAACCTCCTGTGCGAATACCCCGCCTCCCTCAGCGGCCCCCTCACCCAGAAAATTCGCGACCTCGAATCCTTGCGAAGCGATCGCCTCGATACCAGCGCCGACCTAGACGACAAAACCCGCAGCCTCTTCTGTGACATGGGCATTGTCTCCGTCCTCCTCCTCCCCTTAGAAACCCGTTCCGGTCAACTCGGGGCCGTCGTTTGTAGCCATAGCGAACCCCGCCCCTGGACCGATAGCGAAATCGAACTCCTCCAAGGCGTCGTAGACCAACTCGCCCTGGCGATCGACCAAGCCGAACTCTACGCCCAAACCCACGCCGCAGCCCTCGCCGCCCAAACCCAGGCCCAACAACTCAGCGTCGCCCTGCAAAACCTCAAACAAACCCAAGCCCAGTTAATCCAAACCGAGAAAATGTCCAGCTTGGGACAAATGGTCGCAGGCATCGCCCACGAAATCAACAACCCCGTTAACTTCATCACCGGCAACCTCGTCCATGCCAACAACTACACCCAAGACCTGCTGCACCTAATCGAAGTCTATCAAGAACTCTACCCCAATCCCGCCCCTGAAGTTCTCGAAGTCTCCGAAGATATCGACCTCGACTTCCTCCTCGAAGATCTCCCTAAAATCCTCGCCTCCATGCAGATGGGTGCCGATCGCATCCGTCAAATTGTCGTCTCCTTGCGCAACTTCTCTCGACTCGATGAAGCCGAAATGAAGCCCGTAGACATTCATGAAGGCATTGATAACACCCTCCTGATTTTGCACAACCGCTGGAAACCCAAAGGCAAAGACCCCGGCGTAGAACTCATCAAAGAATACGGAAAACTCCCCAAAGTGGAATGTTACGCCGGACAACTCAATCAAGTCTTTATGAACATTCTCACCAATGCAATGGACGCCCTAGAAAATCAAGGCGCGCCCCATATTATTACAATCAGCACCGACATCGCCAAAACCGATGCCCTCGGCAACCCCACCGAAGTCGCCATTCGCATTCGCGATAACGGACCCGGCATGACGGAAGAAGTTAAAAAACGCCTATTTGACCCCTTCTTTACCACCAAACCCGTAGGCAAAGGCACCGGACTGGGCCTCTCCATTAGTTATAAAATTGTCGTCGATAAACATGGCGGTGTACTCAAATGTGACTCAGAACCCGGTCAGGGTACTGAGTTTTTAATTCAAATTCCCGCTAAACAACCCTACGTTAAAAGTCGCTGCGCCTAATGGGAGATGTTCAACGTCCCGACTGAAGTCGTTATCCCTCTTCGTTCGTAGTAACGACTTCAAGGGATTGCAAAATATAAATCCTTCAAACGCTCAACTGAAAGAAAGGTATGTGTAGGGGCGCAATGCGCAGGCCCTCCGGAGGGCCTGCGCATTGC
>NZ_JAMXOT010000005.1 GCF_024220515.1 Oscillatoria sp. HE19RPO | reverse complement strand
CGATAGACAAGTCCTATCTCATCAATGATGCCCGAGACTATGCCACAGTGGTCAATATCTTGTACTATGATATCAGATGCTATGTCTGTCATGGTTTTAGAATATTCCAAACTCTCTTATTTTACCTGCGGAATGTAGGAGACATGGCAATTCAACCGGAGTAATTTCTGAGCTAAATACTCGGGCTAATTCTCCCTCTTTAAAAGCCGGTCAACGCCAGAGCATCCGACGAGTACATGATTATTTAAAGGCGCGCGTTGAACACATTACTTATCACGCCTTTGAAGAACAAGGAATGCCCAGAGGCTCCGGCATGGTCGATAGTGCTTGTAAATGGTTGATACAACAGCGCTTTAAGGGGGTCGGTATGCGGTGGAGTAGTCAGGGATTTAATCACCTGTTACATTTACGTCTGGCCTGGGTAAATAGTCGCTTTGATGACTTGTTTGAAAAGGGGAGTTGTTTCTCGTCTTCTAGCTCCTCCCCCAACTCCTAGATGAGCCCTACAGTTCGTCTGATGCTTTATCGCCATTGCTCTGGGTCAATGGTGCCAAAGGAGGCGGTATTCGCATCAAATTCCGCCGCTTCCTGTGGAGTCCAAGCACCTGCTATAGCAATCCTCAATCAGTTGTGGAAGACGATGGCGGCCCCCAACCGACGGCGGCCCAAAACATCCGAGGGGAGAAGATAGATGTTACAAATCATTTAGGATTGCTATAGAACGCAGGGACTGTTTTTAAAATTGGGTTTCCGGGCAACTAATACCCAAACAAAACAACACCCAAGACCTACTCGCTGAGTGATTTCCTCTCAATTTCAATGTTCGCAGGCTGCCTAACTGAAACAGTTTAGGAGTATTGCTGCCGATTCCACGATTTGAGGAAATATCAGCCCTTGGTTTGGGTGTTGTTGGGGTTTTGGTACGAGACAGATGTTAGATTAAACAGCTTGAACCTCATTAAGCTAATTTGAACTTGGCTGTTGTAATCTGCCAGAGAAGCTCTTTCTTGCTTCTATATATTTAATTTAGCACGCTTTTGAGCAATGGCAAGGGAATGATATAAAACTTTACTTAATTTATCGGAGGCTGGGTTCCCTCGTAAATTCCTCTAAATTCAGGGCGGACCATCAGATGAAGGCTTCTTTTCACAGTGGGTTCTTGTCAGGGAGCAGTGCGATCGCAACTTCTGCTCTTCTTCAAAGGTTTCCATCCGATGGCCAAGGAAGGGATTTTAAAAATTAAGTTGCCACCGCAACTGATACCCAAACAAAACAACACCCAAGACCTACTCGCTGAGTGATTTCCTCTCAATTTCAATGTTCGCAGGCTGCCTAACTGAAACAGTTTAGGAGTATTGCTGCCGATTCCACGATTTTAGGAAATATCAGCCCTTGGTTTGGGTGTTGTTGGGGGTTTGATCCGACGAGACAGATGTTAGATTAAACAGCTTGAACCTCTTTAAGCTAATTTGAACTTGTCTGCTGTTATCTGCCAGGGAAGCTCTTTCGGCTTCATTTATTAATTTATCATCATTTTCCTATAATGCAAGCACAAGCAATAAAGGTTTACATAAATTTGAGTAAACTATCTCAAAAGTATGAATTTAAGTAAACATTAGACCTCTCCTTAATATAAAATTTATGCTATAATGAAATAAAAATAAAGATTTTAGTAAGATTTAACCATGACTAGCCCCCTGAAGCGTATTCAAGAATATCCCAAAGAATCCAAGCGTCTAATCGGAATCGAATATGACCAGTTTTTAGCGTTAGTAGAACTGGCAAAACAACGACATATTGAAAAACAAATAGAACTGGAAGCCCAAAAAATTAGAATCAATGCCAAGGGAGCTGGACGTAAAGCTGAAATGACAGTAGAGGAAGGAGTCTGTCTTTGTTTGGTTTATTTAAGGCAAAAACCCATATTTGAAGTTCTAGGTTTGTTATTTGATATTTCTAAAACTAACGCTAATGACGCTTTTCATTATTGGATAAAAATCATTAGAGAGATTTTACCAGCTTCGCAAATGGAAGAAGCGGAGGATAACGAACAAGCTTATGAAAAACTTCAGCAAAAATTGACCGAACATTTACTAATCGTAGATAGCTCTGAGCAGCGTACTGCAAGACCTGTAGACTATGAAGAACAAAAAAAATTGTATTCAGGAAAGAAAAAAATGCATACGCTAAAAAACCAATTTATTGTTTTGCCCGGTGGTCAAGATATTGTGGATGTAACAGTTGGAGAGTTAGGAAAAACAAGTGATATTAGTTTGTTTCGACAAAGCCTTCCAAAATTCAACAACCATCAAAAATTTTTAGGAGATAAAGCTTACCTTGGAGAACCAGCCATTGTTACCCCTCAAAAAAAGCCCAAAAACGGAGAACTAACCGAAGAACAGAAACAAGAAAACAAAAAAATATCGACTCAGAGAATAGGGGTTGAGCATTTGATAGGAAAGATTAAAATTTTTCGAGTAGCTGCGGAAAGGTTTAGATTGGTTAGGCATCAATATGAACAGGTAATTTTCGCGGTTTGTGGATTAGTTAGAGTTCGACTAGGTTCGGTAGATTTACTAACGTTAAAAAATGGAGTACCCCTAGAGCCAATTTAAAGTCTCGACTGGCAACAAAGGAGAACCATTTTAATCAAATAGCCTAGTAACCTAGCTACAAGCCTTGTGTTTTCGTTCTTAACCCTATTGAAGATTACGCCGGGTCAAAAGGCTGAAATTCCCTTTCCATAAGGATTTATAATTTTCGGACGAGTCTATTGGCCTCAATCAGGGGTTCACCAGGGTGCAAGAGACTTGCGATGTCCTATATTTGGGGATCCGATGCCAGGGAGCTTGTTTTATAGGATCCCGACCGCATGATACACCCGGGATAAGCATCCGGGGTTTGAGCGCAAATTGGCAGCGACTGAGTAAAGATTCTGTAAAACAAAGCGGGTTGACTTCCTCTGACTAGAGCTCCAAATTCAGCGATCGGCCGAGAAGGCATCAAGCTGGTTATCAAAAATCATCCCTCTGTCGAACCTCATTTTTTTTTACAAAGGCAGAAATCTCAAACATCAGTGGACTCACTCCAGCTATCTATTTCTAAAGAAAGATGCAGTATCCCCCAATTTTTTCCTAGAGTGAGTTCAATTATTATCAATGGTCGCTCGGGCTAATTTTTAGAATTGGGACACCCGTGGCAACTTTGTTCTCATGGTCAGCATTGATCTGACTGTTTTTATTCGGAGGTTTCACAATGTTAAATAGATTTAACAAGACATCCCTTAACAAACGCAGCCCTCTGGTTCGCGGATCTTCCCTGTTTGGAAAGGTGAATGGGGCGATCGCCCTGGGACTGATGCTCCTGGTACTCCCAGCTTGCGACGCGACGGATCAAACCACGATGACGACCCCCACAGACCCGGGAATTGACACCACAACGACCCCAGGCATGGAGACGACAGCCATGATCCCAGAGTTTGAGGAGGTTGCAGAGAATCCTAACCAGTTTATGGGTCAAATGGTGACCCTCAACGGTGAAGTGGCAGAAGTCCTTGGACCGAATGTTTTCCGGATCCAGGAAGATCAGCTCATTGGTGGGGATGATATCATTGTGATTACCACCGGAGCCCAAACCCCGGTGATGGAAGATAGTCAAATCCAGGTGACGGGAGAAGTTCGTCAATTGGTGGTTACTGAAATCGAACGGGATTACGATCTCGGCTGGGATGATACTTTACGCACTGAAATCGAACGGGAATACACGGACCGACCTGCGATCGTGGCCCAGTCCATCCAACCCATGATGACTACTCCCTAACTTAGGCTGAGGCGATCGCCGGCTGAGTTTCCAAATAATCCAAATAAAAAGAGAAGAGAACCGGAGTTCTCTTCTCTTTCGTTTGGGTGGGGTTTTGGGAGGGGGTAGGGTTGCGATCGCCCTTTATCGTTTCCCCTTTTAATTTTTTCCGCAACATCTGTTGCTGCTTCTTGAGTTGTCGTTGCCTTGCACTGCCACCTTTGCCCTTGGTATTTCTCCCCTGACTACGAGGAGACTCCCAGCGTTTGAGCCGTTGAGCCATTGTCTTAATCCTTCTGTGTGTAATCGCGATCAATCACTGTCTTTTACCATTGTAGCTGGGCTGACCCAGCACTTGTCAACTCCCTCATCAAAAAATAAAGGTCCTCAGCTTTTGACTGAGAACCTCTATTTTGTGCTTCCGATATTAGAGAGTGGGCGAGGCGAGAGTCGAACTCGCACGACCGAAGCCGCCACATTTTGAGTGTGGTGCGTCTACCAATTTCGCCACTCGCCCTTTTTCTCGGTTTCACTACTATAACACATTTTTCCTTTTTGCAACAAAGTTTCATAATCTTTGCTGCTGGCCCAGCGATCAATCTCTCTAGCCCGGAGTACAGGCAGAGGATGGGTGAGTTGGCCGGTTTGGGCTTCCCTGAGCAAAAGTCCCAGTTCTGTACTGCTGCTCTCATCGTAAGCACGAGCTTGGGCGAGAAAGGCATCCAAATTGAGTTGGGGAGCCAGAGTCGGGGAACCCCCGGCCAATTTCATCAGGACCGAACTCACCACTCGCGAGTCCTGAGTGGCTAATAAGGCAGCGCGATCGCAGCTAAACTCGGCGCATCTGACCCACTGCAAAATTTGACTTTGGAGAGTTTGGGCCAGTAAAGCCCCCACCGTCGAAAGTTGTCCTGCGGCTAACATGATCAGATTCGCCAGGGTTAAATAAACCCCATGTTCGCATTTAAGATGCCCCAGCTCATGTCCGATCACCGCCTGGATTTCTTCCGGTGTCAGCAGTTCGATCAGGGAGGTGTGAATCACCACAAAGGGTTTTTTGCCCCGCATCGCGAAGGTATAAGCATTCGGCATCGGATGTTGACGAACATAGAGTTCCGGAGTCTCTAAATCCAAAACCTGGCAGGCTTCCTTGAGCAACTGATGCAACTCAGGCAACTGTTGCTCACTGACCAAAACGCTAGAAGCAATATTATCCAGGTAAAAAAATTGTTCCCCAATCGAACCGAGCAACTGGCGGACGATCAAGTCCAGTCCTGGGAGTTGCTTTAAAGATTGGGTTGCTTCTAGATCCAGAGGATGACGAAAGCCATCTGCTTTGAGTCCGATCAGGGTTGTTTTTGGGAAAGCCATACCAGTTTAGGGACTAAGGTCTGATGACAGAGAATTAAGAGGTTTTCTCAGAAGAATAGACTTCTGGAAACCTCTTGCCCTTTCATTTTAGTGCGGATTGAGAAGATTGGTTGGCGGTTGAGTTGGCTTCGCTCTCAGGAGGAGCCGGTTCTCGCTTAATCCGAACCCCGAGCTGTTGGAGTTTGAGGTCAAGGTTTTCGTAGCCGCGATCCAGGTGCTGCAACCCTTGAATGGTTGTTTTACCCTCAGCGGCTAAAGCAGCGATCGCCAAGGCTGCCGAGGCGCGAAGGTCTGTTGCCATCACCGGAGCACCCGTCAGGTGGGGTACACCGCGCACGATCGCCGTATTGCCTTTGACGCGAATATCTGCTCCCATGCGATTTAACTCAGCCACATGACGCAGGCGATTTTCAAAGACAGTTTCGGTAATCAGGCTATCGCCATTACTCACCGTCAGCAAGGCCATAAATTGAGCCTGCATATCCGTGGGAAACCCAGGATAGGGCAAGGTTTCGATATCCGTTGCCTGAATGATATCTGGTCCAATCACCCGCAGGCGATCGGGGCCTTCCGTAATGATTTGCGCGCCAGTTTGCCGCAGCTTGGAAATCACCGGAGTCAGATGGTCACTGATCACCGGATAGAGACTGATATCTGAGCGAGAAATTGCTCCAGCGACTAAGAAGGTTCCGGCTTCAATGCGATCGGGAATGATCGGATAGTCTGCCGTATGCAGCCGGGGAACCCCTTCAATCACAATGGTTTTGGTCCCCGCACCGCGAATTTTTGCCCCTAGAGCGTTACAGAAGTTCGCCAAATCAATGACTTCTGGCTCTTGAGCGACATTATCCAGGATGGTTTCTCCATCAGCGAGGGTTGCCGCCATCATCAGGGTTTCAGTGGCACCGACGCTGGGATAGTCGAGATAAAATTTAGCGCCTTTTAAGCGGCGATCGCGTCCAGGGACGGACGCATGAACCATACCATGCTCAATATAGACATTAGCGCCCAGGGCTTGCAGTCCGCGAACGTGGATATCAACGGGTCTGGCCCCGATCGCACAGCCACCGGGAAGGGGAACATGGGCTTCTCCCAATCGGGCCAAGATGGGTCCAATGGCAAAGAAACTAGCCCGCAGTTGGCTGACTAATTCATAAGGGGCTTCCGAAGTCGTGATATCCCGAGCGTTGATATCTAGGACATCGCCGTTCCATTGGAGATCGACCCCCAGGGCCGAAAGCACTTGACCCATGCGAATCGCATCCACCAGGGATGGCACATTTCGCAACCGACAGGGTTCCGGACAAAGCAGGGACCCCGCCATGATCACTAAGGCGGCATTTTTGGCCCCGCTAATTTTGACTTGTCCTTGCAGGGGATGGCCTCCCCAAATATGTAGGACCGAGGGGTCAGCTTCGTGAGAGTTGGTGATGTTGAGCGAACCGAGAGAGGCAGTAATAGGTCTATCCTCCAGAATCAGTGGATGTGGTACACCTTTCGATTTGGTTTTGATTCTACCGGAAATATTTTAGTTGTCCAGATTTATACCTAAAAAAATCAATTCCGGTAACCCCTGATACCAATAGAATCTTACCGTTAGCTATTTTGTGGTCAGTGATGCGGATTTCACGGTGAGGACCTCCTCATAGTCCGCATCATTAGGGACAACAATTCTAGCCGGTGTCTTCTGGTGTACCTTGTAACTGGACATTCCTCAAAAGTGTAGTGGGTAGATGACGTAATTGGGAAAAAACTTTTTTGAATTGACCCCTTGACATCCATGAGGAACTGAGGCACTATGGTAAATCGGAGTGCAAAACTGCATTTTCGCGGAACTGGCGGAATTGGTAGACGCGCTAGATTCAGGTTCTAGTGTCCGCAAGGACTTCCGGGTTCAAGTCCCGGGTTCCGCATCTACAACCCATGTAATACCTCAATGTTGACGAGCCTTCAGAATCCTCTGGTCAAGCAGATGCGGAAATTGCACGCTGCAAAGGAGCGCGATCGCCAGCAACTGTTTTTGTTGGAAGGGACGCACCTCTTGGAGGAAGCCTGTGGGGTGGATTATCCCCTAGAGGTGGTCTGTTTTACACCGGAGTGGCAAGGGCGCTATCCTGAATTATGGGAAACCGTGACCCAGCGATCGCCCCGGTGTGAAATCGTCAACGAATCTGTCATCAAAGCAGTCGCCACTACCGTCCAACCCGATGGCGTCGTGGCAATCGCCAAACGGCGCGAGTCGGCAGTCCCCTCGATTCCCCAGTCTGGCTTGACCCTCGCCTTGGAAACCCTCCAAGACCCCGGCAATCTCGGCACTCTGATTAGAACCGCTGCCGCCACAGGAACTCAAGGCATTTGGCTGAGTGCTGATAGTGTGGATGCCGCTTCTCCAAAAGTTTTACGCGCCTCTGCGGGACAGTGGTTTCGCTTGCCGGTTTCCGTCAGTGCGGACTTAAAGCAGGATGTCATCCGCGCACAACAACAAGGGGTGCAGGTCATTTCTACCACTGCCGATGCACCCCTAACGTACTGGGAAATTGATTACCATCAGCCAACCTTAGTTTTGCTCGGCAATGAAGGCGCAGGATTATCCGCCGACTTACTCTCTACCGCCGATCATCAAGTTCGGATCCCGCTACAGTCTGGGGTCGAATCTTTAAATGTGGCGATCGCCGCCGCCTTAATTTTATATGAAGCGCTCCGTCAAACCAGCCATTCGTCCCAGGTTTCTTGAACTGAGGCGATCGGACTCAAAACCCTAACTGGATTAATCTTCAGCTTCGGGTTTGTGCAGTTCTTTAAAAAATTCATCAATATCAGCCACTGCCTCTTCCAGATCATGGAGGGTAAAAGTCGCCTTCTCTTCTTCTGCCGTCTGAATCGCTTGCCGTTCAGCTTCGCGAGCAGATGCCGCCTTCTGGTCCTCCACCAATTGCAACCGCTCTTGCAATGCATTGAGAGAATCTAAGAATGCTTTCTCCGATGCCTCCCGGTCTTCGTGCTGATGGTTACTCATAACAAATTGACTCCCAATTCAATATGCACCACCCCAATGACCTCCGATTCCGGAGAGTGGGACGAGTACAAATACTATGCCCTCGGTCGTACAGTGCAGATGCATCCCTAACTCCCTAGAGCATCGGTACAGTCTTAGAAAACAACAGACAAGAACCCGGGTTTCTGGCCCTAAATTGTTGCTCTGATGTAGAGATTTTCTAAAAAACCTGGATTCTAACCTCTACTGTACCGGCACTCTCCTAGGGTTGGGCAGCTTGTTTTACCCCAAAGTAAGGGAATTTGACCCAACCCATCTTCTCAACCCCGATCTAATGATCTAATGTAGGTGCGATTCCGTTCCCCCAATCAAGCTGAGTTTATCCCCTTTTGAGAAAACTGGCTATTTTGCGATCGCCCTCAAACTGCACCCAGAGGTTAAACCCCATCAGGTAGAGAAGGCAAAACCTCCCGGGGGTAAAAACCCCCGCCTACCCGGGAGGAAAACGGTTTGTTCAGGTGGAATACAAGTTGGCCACCCATTCCCCATAGCCGTTATAAGGAAGAGTAGGCTGACGTTCCCAAGAGATAGCCGGTCCGTCGCCAACAATCCGTTCTGTTGCCTGTGACCAACGCGGATGAGGCTTATTCGGATTGACATTCGCCTCTAAATCGTACTCGCTCGGTACTAAAGTATTCCAATAAGTCGCCGGTTGTTCGGCTAAGAACTCGATTTTAACAATAGATTTGGCTCCCTTAAACCCGTATTTCCACGGGATTACCATCCGGAGGGGCGCTCCATGTTGTTTGGGAAGGGTCCGACCGTAAATTCCCGTAGCAAAAAAGGCCAGTTCATTAGCCATTTCCTCAATGCGTAAACTTTCGGTGTAAGGCCAAGGTAAGCTGCCTAAATGAAATCCCGGACCCGGAGTAATTTCTGGATCATAAAAAGAGGTAAAACGCACAAATTTAGCGGCACTGGTGGGTTCCACAGCTTCAATCAGGTGTTTCATGGGGAATCCAATCCAGGGAACAACCATTGCCCAAGCTTCTACACATCGGAACCGATAGATGCGTTCTTCTAGGGGAAATTGGGTTTGAATTTCATCAATATCATAAATCCGGGGATTTTTGACCAGTCCACCGACTTCAATTTTCCAGTTTTCTGTGGGCAAACTTTGGGCGGATTTCCAAATCGATTTGGTGCCGCCAAATTCATAAAAATTATTGTAGCGAGAGGCAAAGGATTGGTCAGTGATGGGCCGATCGCCTTCTATGAAATTGGGGTTGCGCGAAATATTGGCTAAGGGAGTGGTATTTTGGATGAGTTCGCTCAGGGAATCGGAGTTGGTTTTACTGTTACAGCCAGCGATCGGTAAAACGGTCGCCCCTATCCCAGCGGCGATGGCGGTCTTCAAAAAGCGCCGACGGGACAGAAAAGCGGTTTCTGACGTGGTTTGGTGTTCGGGAATTTCCCAGGATTTAAGAATGCGGATGAGAACCATGATTGATAAAAGTGGCAGTTGCCTTCAGGGTTTTTGAACAGGAAATCTTAGGGAACAGGACTTACGCCTGATTTAATATCCAACCCTAACTGTAGGGTTGATTCGCGAATCAACCCTACAGCATCCGGGGTTTATACGGAATCCGGTTGGTAAAAGTAGTTAAAAGTAGGGTGGGCACTGCCCACCTTTCCTTAACGGTGGGCAATGTCCACCCTACAATGGCTTACTCGTTTTTAAAGACCTATCACAACCGAATTCCGTATTAGGCGTAAGTCCTGGGGAAATTATAGAACAACTTCCAAAGGCTGATAGAACCAGCCACTCCAGGACGAACCCCGGATCGCCCCGTTTCATCCCCAATCCAATTTTTCCAGGTCATTTTTATAAAGTAGCCCGCGCAGGCGGGCTTTGTCCGTATAGCCCCACTCTTTAGGGTGCGGGTTTAGTTCTATCCGAGTAAATCAATCCCCAAATCTTCCGCACTGACTACTTGGATATAATCAAGTAAATTGAACTGCGAAACATCGACATTCATGACGACACCCAAGACACGATTATTGGAATCAATGATGGCGGTATCTCCAATGCCGTCGGTATTAATATCAACTGCGCCGAGGAGAATGTTAGAGAGATCGGTCACATTGACTAATTTAATCCGATCGCCTTCTGCGGCATTAAAATCTAAAATGCGATCGGCAGTGGCAGCATCGGTCCCGGCAACATCCGCCCGTAAGATAAAATCATCGGCATCAGCACCGCCATAGAGAAAGTCCGAACCCATATCTCCAATCAGAATATCTCGGCCTTCATCTCCATATAACACGTCATTTCCTTGACCCCCGCGAATTAAGTCATCCCCTGTACCACCCCGAATGGTATCATCCCCTAAATTGCCATTCAGGACATCATTCCCGATGCCACCATCAAGCAAATCATTGTCTTTGCCACCTCGGAGAAAATCATCCCCTTCTCCCCCAAAGATGGTGTCGTTTCCTTGGTTGCCATTGGCGACATCGGAACCACTGCTGCCAATAATGCGATCGTCCCCTTCGAGTCCCCGTAATCCTCCCGGCCAATTGATATCATCTAAAGCAATTTCAATTAAGTTACTGGCTGCATCTGCATCCACAAATCGTCCTAATTGACTGCCTTCAGCTGCTCGATTAATCAGGTCCGAAAACCCTTCTCTAACGGTGGGATTTTCGATTAAGTTAGTATTGACAAAATCAGCAATTTGAGTTAAAGAAAACCTCTGAGCAATTTCATTGCTGTCCACAAAATTACGAATTTCTCCCACCACTGAGTTGAGGAATTGAGTGGAGTTAACTGCCGTTTGATTGGACTCAATCAATTGATTGACCCGGTTGAGAAATTGCGACCCCACTTGATTGACATCCACATTTCCAATCAAGCGAGAAAACACGGAACTCAGGACAAAACCTGTCGGTCCCAGGGTGATAAATCTGGCCGCTGTAGTAGCAATATCTCGCGCCGCCTCCGTTTCCTCTTGGTCATCGTTGCCGACTCCGGGTAAGAAGTCGAAAAATCCATCGGGGATAATTTTATTAAAAAAGTCCATGATGAGTCTCCTTGAAGTTTAGAATTTAGGGTATAGTATAGAACATTTTTTAAAACTGACATCAGGATGATTTAAGAACAGCTTTCAGAAATTTTGAGTCTGGGTATTGAGTCATGCTGAGGCGATCGCCATTCTTTCCAGTCTTCCCTGATTTTCCATCCCCCGATTTTTCGGTTATAAATAGCTAAAATTAGGCAAAATCAGGGTTAGGGGGAGGAGAGAGTTGATTTTCATCCCCCTGATGTTTCCCTAGGGACCCAGGGTGATTCTTGCCAAATTTTGCCCTAACTCACCGCAGCAACTAGGGGTCTTTCGGTAGGAGTGCGATCGCCAACCTTAATCATTTTAATTCCCCCTGCCGGTGATAATGTCACCCCTCGGCGTTGGGGTTTTACTGGACCTTTTTCTGCCAATTTTAAATCATAACCCGATAAAATGGTGGCTAAGGCTAACTTCATTTCGTAGACCGCTAATGCAGCACCAATGCAGCGACGTTTACCCCCACCGAAGGGCATAAATTCGTAGGGAGAAAATTGCCGTTCTAAGAACCGTTGTGGCTTAAATTGATAGGAATCGGGATATAAATCTTCCCGATGATGGAGGAGATAAATACAACCAACTAAATCCGTTCCGGCTTTGAGTGAGTAACCTAATAACTCCATCGGTTCTTCGACTCGCCGAGGAAAGGTTAACATCGCCACGGGATAAAGTCTCAACACTTCATTGCAGACTGCGGTCAAATAAGGGAGGTTAAAAATGTCCATCAGTGCCGGATTATCCCCGAGACTGGCAATCTCTTCTCGGAGACGATTTTTGACCTCGGGAAGCGCATGAATCCAATATAAACCCCAGGACATGGCACTGGCAGTTGTTTCGTATCCCGCAAACAGTAAGGTGAGCAATTCATCCCGTAATTCTTTATCGGTCATCGCTTCACCTTCTGCATCCCGCGCCGACATTAATAGGGAGAGGATATCGAGGCGATCGCTCAAGTCCTGTTGACGGCGATTAGCAATTTCTGCATAGAGTAATTTATCAATTTGTTCTCGAATCCTGAGAAAATAGCCCCAAGGACTCCATCGGCCTAAATCCACTTGCAATTGCTTGAAAAACAGTAGACCGGACGCAGCCGGAGTGTTAAAAACATCTAACATCGAAGTCATTAAATGTTTTATTTGATGATAATTTTCTCCGGCAACATCTAAGCCAAAGACGGTTTTGAGCATCACTTGGGATGAAATTTCAGACATCATTGCACGAGCGAGAAAAGGCTGGGAGGTTGGCACTTGGCTCATGACTGTTGCAGCAATTTCGCGAATCATTTCGCCATAAGAGCGCATTCTATCCCCATGAAACGGAGGCATCAATAATTGGCGCTGACGACGGTGGCGATCGCCTTCTAACATGATAACCGAATACTCTCCCAGCAAAGGTTCCACAATTTGATTCACCTTTCCTGGGACGCTCAATTGCTTGTTATCATGGGTTAAAATATATTGAATCGCTTGGGGATGAGAGACAAAGACAAGGGTATCCCCAAACCCAACAACTTCCGCCTTAAATAGGTCGGGATAACGGCGAACATTGGCTTCCATGTAGCCAACGGGATTCATGACCCAATGTAACTTTTGCAACAAGCGGGGGGTCTCGGAACGAGGTAAGTTCATTGGTCTTCTGCATGAGTAGTTTTATCAATTTTAAAGGATTTCCTGAAAAACGAACCCAAATTGCACAATCAGCGGATCAGAATGGGTGCAAGTATCCTCTTTTTACCTCCTGGGAGAAAAGCTCATGGAAAACAATCAACAACGACCCGTTATCGAGGCGATCGCCTACTCCCCTTTAGAAATCATCCTGGAAATTACCGCCTTGCTGGGTGTGGTTGCCAGTTTGGCGATCGGGGGTTACTATTGGCAGAACCTTCCTGCTGCCGTTCCCCTACATTTTGGCATCACTGGCGAACCCGACTTATGGGGACCTAAATTCACATTCTGGTTGATTCCTGCGATCGGCGTCATCAGTTATCTAGCGATGACAATTACTAAATTTTTTCCCAATACCTTTAATTATCCGGTCCCCATCACCCCAGAAAACATCCAAAATCAATATAAAATTGCCCGTCAACTGTTGCTCTGGATGAAAGCTGAACTTATGGGAATCCTGGTCTGGATTGAATGGGGAATGATTCGAGTAGCCATGAAACAATCCACTCATTTATCAATCTTTTATCTGCTGGGATTTTTAGCTTTGTTATTTTTAACGATTGGATTTTATTTAAGGCGATCTTATCGCGATCGGTAGGGGCCTGTTGTAGCGGAAAGTATGGCGCTAAACTAGAGTAACTGGTCAGGCTATTCTTTGTTTATAATTTGTAATTTTATATACTCTTTAATTACGGGTTTAAGGTTAAAGCTTGATCCTCCATTCTCCAAATTTTTATTAACTAAAAAACGTCTGCATAAAGACTGCAAAGCCTTTAAAAAATCTGCGTGAGATCCAGAAAAATCAGTGGGTTTATGGGTAATATCTAAGGATTGCACCCTAGCCAAACAAAACATCACTGATTTTTCCGACTCTGACAAGCGCAGATAGCTTTCGCTCAATATTGTTTCTAAATCTCCTAAGAATGGCATTGGGCAAGCTAAAAATTGAGTGACGCTGCCGTTAAATAAGTCCAGTATGGTCGTAGAAATTATATTTAACCAGGAGGGGTTGCCATCGTAAAGAGTAATGAGTTCCAACCATTTATCATCATCGGTCAATCCTCTGGTTTTTAACATTTCCCGTGCCGACTCTCCCAAGCCAGTCAGATGTAAGCTTCTACAGTAAAGGCTTTCTGCTTCTAATGTGGCAATGCCTAGCGGTTTTTCCGAACTTATTAAGACGAAGCAACTGTTGTGGGAGAATGAAGCTATTTTCTTGAGAAATTTACTATAATTCTGGTAGCCTGGTAAATAGGTTCCTGCTAATTCTCCCCGGTTAAAAGTTTCTTGTAGATCATCAAGGATGATCAGGCAACGATAGGAACGTAAATATTCAATGAGGGAGTTTAATTTAGTTTCTTGATGTTGAGAGAGAATATCAAGTAAATTATTTTCTAAGGATATCTGCTTGAGGAATTGATTATGACTGCGCCAAATGACGATATCGAAGCGATCTTTTATTTGGTCTACGAGTTCCACTGCCATCGCCGTTTTGCCAATTCCCGATAATCCGATAAGGTTAACAAGGCGAATATTTTCCTCTACTATCCATTGCTTGAGGGTGGTTAGTTCATCACTGCGATCGTAGAAGTGATCTCGTTCAGGGGCATCGGTCATATCGTAGTGTTTGTCTGTGTTAGTCCGGGAGGGCGATCGCTGGTGGCTCGTTTCCGCAGAATGCCAACTTTCCCTACAAAGGTTGATGTTACCGCCTACCAAATTACTCTGTACGAAATTACCGACACTTGAAACATTAGAGATATGATACCGTTCCATTGTGGCGCGGAGGTTGGACTTCGTCACTTGTTTGCCTAGTTCTTGGGATATCAGTTGTAATAAAGCCCCAGCAGCTTTTTTGACGTTAGCTTCAGTACTGCGGTAATTCTGTGCAATTTCCCTGTACTTTTGGTGATCCCACACCCCCAATAATACCGCCTGTTGCAGATTTGTTAAGTGTTTCCCTGTTCTCTCGAAGACTAACTCATCCGCCCATTGCAGAACTTGTTGAACATCCATAGGGAACTCATTGATTAATTCTCCGCGCATTCTACTACTTTTTTAACCCTTTTTCAACCTTTGGGTCTTATTTTATACTTTTTTAGGCAATTTCCGCTTAACTCATTGAATCAAAATGTATTCTAATTTCTACGTTTTAAGACTAGACAAATAAGGGTTAAATTCTATACTAGGTAGAGATAGAACCCTCCTAAATTATTTGTATCATGGATCCAAGTTTAACACCTGGATAGTGGGGTAAGCGCTCGCGGAGCGTCTGCGTAAGCACGTAAATTATGCCGTAGGCTTTGCATATTGGTCGCTGGTTTTGTTCCAAAGCATTGAGGATTGGCATACAGGATAAATCAACGAAAACACCAGACATTCCCGCTTTAACCTCAAATATTATCAAGATAGAAGGGGTTATAAAATCGTTGATATTTTAGAATTGTCCACATTACACAAACGATCTCTAGGGGAAATATTGCTATGTTGGAACTATCACAAATTTTTGATTCTGACTACTATTCATCTCTTTATCCAGACTTGGGAAGCGCTGGATTAGTCAATCGAGAACAATTGTTTAGTCACTTCATTCAAAGTGGAATTGATGAAAATCGGAGCTTTTCTCCTTTAATTGAATTAAATTATTATCAATTAGTCAATCCAGATTTATCTATGGCTGGCCTCAACACCAATAGACAATTAATTGACCATATTATTAATTTCGGAATTAATGAAAAGCGTCGTTTTTCTCCCAATATCGATTTAAACTTTTATGGGAGTGCGAATCCAGACTTGATTGCTGCTGGTTTAAATAGTGGCGCTCAGTTATTTGACCACCTAATTAATTTTGGGGTTCGAGAAGGGCGTCAGCTAGTCGCGCCTCCTGTTAGCTTACCTGAAGTGACTCCGCCTCAACCACAACTTCCGACAGATGAGCCAGACCCAGGAATTCCGGATGTTCCAGATTTTCCTGAATTCCCAGACCTACTCGGGGGTTTTTTAACAAACCGGGCTTTTAATTCGGATTCTAGTAATCTTGCTTTGAACGATGGATTTAATAACGTTCCAGAATTAACTGGTTTGAACTCCGCTGTAACAGCGAGTTGGCAAATAGCGGTGAGTTATTTGCAAAAAATTTTAATAGATCCAGATTTTGCCACAAAAATAACTACAGCTTTTGGGCAAGACGCCAATTTTGATTTGGCAAAATCTTTTGTTGAAGATTTAATCGCCGGACAAACAACCCTCAAAATTCATATTGTGTCCCTGGATGAACTGGCAGGTGCACAAGGCGCTTTTGACCTGGTAACCAATACGATCTATCTTTCTCAAGAATTTATAGTTCAACACGCCACGACTCCAGAAAATATCGCCAGCGTTATCCTGGAAGAGGTGGGCCATTATATAGATGCTCAAATTAATTCCGTTGATGCACCGGGCGATGAGGGCGCGATTTTTTCCGACTTGGTTCGTGGAATACACTTATCTGACGAAGCGCTAGGTCAATTAAAAAGCAATGAAGACTGGGGTACTCTTCAATTAGGAGACTTTACCATTCCCGTAGAGCGAAGTAAACGCTGGTCTTTATGGACTTATGACTTGAATAATTTTCAAGGGTGGAATCGGTTTATCGGATCAACGACAGTCAATTCAAATTCCACTGGCATTAATCTGGATTGGGGTTTTGATTCTGCTGATAAATTCAATTCCGTCTATTTGGGCAATCTAAAAGATAACTTTGTTGCTTTAGCCGGTACTTTTGCCTATTTTGAAGCAGGGAAAAATTATACATTTAAGGCCAATGGGGATGATGCTTTATTCCTCATGGCTCAACCTCAATCTAATCCGAATAATGGTTCCTGGATAACTCCTCAATGGGAAGTGTTTGATCATCGACAAGGTCGGCCCGCAGATAGAACTTATAATTTCACAGCGAAAGAAAGTGGGTGGCATACAGTTTATGCAGCATTGATTGAAAAAGGAGGCAGGGCTTATATGGATGTAAACTGGCAACCTTCCGATGGGCGCTGGACCATACGAGCCAATAAAAATGGAGAAAGGAGACCTATTCACCTTCAATCTATTGATGGTCAGCCTATTACAGACAAACCTACATGGCTGGTGATTCATGGAAATGTTAATACGGCCAAAGACATGGAGTATTTAGCGAAAGCTATTAAAAGTAATCAACCTAATTCTCAAGTTCTAACTCTGGATTGGGGAAGTGCTGCAAATAATGTAACTTCCTTGGGAGATAACTTCAATCAGGCTCTTCAAAAATCAACTGAATGGATCCAACCAGTTGCTCAAGCTGCCAAAACTCTTTTAACAGATTTTGGAATTTCTAATAAAAACATTAATCTTATTGGCCATAGCCTTGGAACTTATGTTTCTTGGGAAATTTCCAAAAGTATCCCGCAAGGAATCAACAAAATTATTGCCTTAGATCCAGCCACTCAAATACCTGGATGGTATGAAACAAGAAATATTAATTTTTCAGAATACTCAGATTGGTCTTGGGCATTTGATGGGAGTGCATTAGGAAGTGAGAGCAAAGCTGGAACTGCTGATGAATTTTTCCAAATGGCTTTTCCAAGTTTGAATGAATTTACCAATCATGGATCTGTTCATCAAGCTTTTGCTGATTTGCTTTACCAAAATAATTCCTTATGGAGTTTGAACCAAATGAAACCTTCGGGTAAGTTTTGGAATATTGATTATGGCCCTAAAGCAGAAGCTTTTATTTCTTTTTATAAGAATGGAAGCCAATGGCGAATTTCTCAATGGAGAGATGACAGAGGAGCTTTGATTGCTTCTTAAAAAAAGAAGAGGTTTCATACTTTGTGATTTGCTCATTTTCAAGCGGATTTATACACTTTGAAAGTGCCTAAGAGATCATAAAAGATCCAAAGGTCATGTTCTTGTATTGACCAAATTACAAAGATGTGTATTTCTATAATTTATTATCTGTTTTCTTCTCGTTAGTCCGCTAAGTAGGCTATCTCCAAACTTTTAAAAAGTTAATGCTCCCTAAAAAAATCAGCGAATGATAAGTTGTTTGTTCGCTAAAATGCCAGCATTAATCTCCAAAATCTATCAATATCTAAAAGTGATGCTTCATCCCGCTGCATAAAATACCTCGGCAGTTCCTAAAATTTCTTTGCGTCGAATCCAGTTATGGCTTTCTTCAATCGCCCCTTTGCTAAGTAAGTCCACATCCCGCTGAAAAACTTTTTTTAATTCATTCTCCATGCGGACTAAATCTAGTAAACTAATTGTTGCATCTGGTGCAAAATTAACCAAAACATCAATATCGCTATCTGGGCGAAAATCCTCTCGTAAGACTGAACCAAACAAGGCAAATTCCGTGATTTTCCACTGGTGACAAAATGCCTCGATTTTCTCTCTTGGGAGTTCAATTTGAGTTTTGAGCATCGTTCCTCCTTCATTCCGGATTTTGCAATTGTTCTTTCACCCAATTTCTAAAAGTTCGTAATGCTGCCATTTGTCCCATGCTGCGGCTTTTCTGAATGAATTCGGGAATCGCAGCAGTAACGGCAATCGGTGAAAATGTAGGGCTGAAATCCCGTTGCAGGTATTCCTCACCCTGCAACTCAAAAATTTCCAAACCTCTGCGCCGGTAGCGCCAAATTTCGGGAATTTTCAAGGATTGATAAATGGGAAATTTATTGAGAGACCCACTGGTAATATCCACTTCAACGACTAAATCTGGAGGCGGGTCTACAGTTAGGTCAATTTTGAGTTGACTTCTCACCCGAGGCTCATTCTGAATGTAATAGCATTGATCCGGTTCTAATCCGCGCTGAATATCTTCTTTTTTCCAGGTGGTAGAGCCTAAATTCATCAAATTGAGGTTGAGTTCGTCTGCCAAAACGACAATACAATCATGGATAGATAAACTGTAGCTTTCATGTTCTTGTGATGGAGCCATAAGTTCTAACGTTCCTTGGTCATAGGCAACCCTCACTCCACCACTATCTTTCAAGTCCAATAAGAGTGCTTCGTAGGTTTGCCAACGGATATTGGGTAAAATAAGGGAGGGTGTTCCCTCTGCATCGCCTAATTCCGGAGTGATTGTCAGGGGTTCTCCGGTCGAGTTCTGTGAAATTCTTACCATACTTTTTCCTCCAAATATTCGGGTTGTACCTGAATCGACTATCCTAATTATTATGAGCCTTAGAATTTATGGTAATCGGTTACTGAAAACTTTACCCGGTGAGCAAACTCGACCGACTGCGGCACGGGTGCGCGAAGCGGTGTTTAATGTTTGGCAAGGGAGTATTGCTGGATGTCGTTGGTTGGATTTATGCGCCGGTGCCGGGACGATGAGTGCAGAGGCGTTATGTCGAGGTGCTTTAGAAGTTGTGGCGATGGAACAGTCCCCTCGTGCCTTGGCGATTATTCGGGAAAATTTGCAACGGGTGAAGCAGGCGGATCAAACGGTGGACATTCTGCGCGGTGATGTGATGGCGCGGTTGAAATCTTTGCAGGGTCGGCAATTTGACCGAATGTATTTCGATCCGCCTTATGCCAGCAGTCTCTATCAACCTGTGTTGGCAGCGATCGCCCAATATCAACTCCTGGCACCCGATGGGGAAATTGCGGTGGAACATCGCAGCGATCGCCTGACCCTGGACCCGATTCCCACTCTGGAAATCCTTCGGGAACGCCGTTACAGCAATACCACCATCACATTCCTCGGGTTATCCGATGAGTCAGCAAATTAAAACAGCGATCGCCTCTCCTGGGTCCTGAACCCGAAAGCGGCGATCGCTGTTGTTTTAGTCAGGAATCAGCGACTGGTTTACAAACCCAAATCGTTCCCGCGCTTGTACTGCTGGTAAGCGGCGAAAAACAAACCAGCTAGAGTCACCACAATCAAACCCAACACGATGCCAGACAGTAACGGTTCAACCACGTCTATGAATCTCCTTTGCAACTAGGGTTATATTTTAATATGTAAAGGTTTCTTGCAATTCTTTCATCTAAAGACAGTCGCCCAAAATGGCACTCTTGGCATTGGACGAGGCGGAGATCTCCTGAGCAGGCGATTTCCTCGACTAACGGGGGTTTCCCAGAAATTGCCGTAGAATGCCCATTCTGATCGCAAATGTTAAGCTATGTTATAAAATCATACAATATTTGTACATCCCTTGAAAACCACCTTGCCCTTGAC
Organism: Oscillatoria sp. HE19RPO; assembly: GCF_024220515.1. Classification (GTDB taxonomy): domain Bacteria; phylum Cyanobacteriota; class Cyanobacteriia; order Cyanobacteriales; family Laspinemataceae; genus Laspinema. The sequence continues at coordinate 2,701 of NZ_JAMXOT010000005.1, read as the reverse complement.
TAACGATCTCGCCAAACCTGAAGCAGTAGAACCTTGTCCCGTCACAAGTGGGGCGATCGCCTTTGGTGCGCGAAGCGCAGTCATCGTCTTTATTCTGGTGGGTATTGTCCTCGGGATTATTCTCGCCCTACAATTACAAGTCTCGGATCCTTATGTGAAAACCGTCTTAAACCTTGATGGAGACTCAATTCGGGGTCATGCCATCTTCCAAATGAACTGTGCGGGTTGTCATGGCATCCAGAATGGACGGCAGGTGGGACCCAGTTTAACGGGCGTTTCTCAACGGAAATCCCCCGTGGGTATTATTCATCAGGTGACGGGGGGCAAAACCCCACCCATGCCCCAATTTCAACCCAATCCGCAAGATATGGCGGATTTATTAGAATATGTTGAAAGTCTTTAAACTCAACAACCCCCGAGGGTTCTAAATCTTCGGGGGTTTTGAGTTAGGGAACTCCATAAAATAAAATATCCAAAAAACCCTCACCCTAAAGGGTGGGGCTATACGGACGTTAGCGAAGCCATGCCCCTTGGGCTATAGCCCGCCTGCGCGGGCTAAATTGAGTCTTGTGGGGTACTTAATTATCAGATTGGGATGATTTATTTGTGGGAATACCCTTATCCCCTTTCAAACTGTTGGGTGTAAAATTTGGCATATTGTCCTTCGCGTTCCAACAATTCCTGATGAGTGCCGGATTCTAAAATTTGTCCCTTTTCCATGACTAAAATACGATCGGCGCGACGTACAGTGCCGAGACGGTGAGCAATAATAAATACGGTGCGGTTTTGCATTAACCGTTCTAATGCTTCTTGGACTAATGCTTCCGATTCTGAATCTAAGGCAGAGGTTGCTTCATCTAGTATGAGGATTCGAGGATTGAGAAGGACCGCGCGGGCGATCGCAATTCGTTGCCGTTGACCCCCGGATAAATTAACCCCTCTCTCTCCTACCCAACTCTGATATCCATCGGGTAGTTTTTGAATAAACTCATCGGCATTGGCAATTTTCGCCGCTGCTTCAATCTCGTCTAACTGATAATCAAGTTGTCCAAAAGCAATATTTTGGGCAATACTTCCGGTGAATAAAATGGTTTCCTGGGGAACGATGCCAATTTGACGGCGTAAACTGGGAATAGTTACCTCGCGAATGTCAATTCCATCAATCAGAATTTGTCCCGATTTCACATCATAAAACCGAGGCAAAAGATTGACTAAGGTGGTTTTACCCGCCCCCGAAGCACCGACTAAGGCGATCGCCTCTCCCGGGGATGCCAATAAACTTAACCCCTGCAATACCGGCACTTCTTCTTGGTTTTTGGGGTTGAGAATCGGTTGGGTGGCGTAGGCAAAGGAAACATTGCGATATTCAACCTTTCCCGTAACTGCCGGTAAGGCGACTGCACCAGGTTTTTCCACCACCGTTGCTTTCACCGCAAACAACTCAAAAATTCGGTCTACCGATGCCTCTGCCTGTTTAAATTCATTATAATTACTCGTCGTCAAAGCAATGGGATTAATCACCAACGCCACTGCTGCGACATAACTGACAAATTCACTCCCCGTTAAATTGCCTTGGGAAATTTGCCATCCTCCGAGGAAAAATAGCAATAACACACTTAAGGCTTCTAAAAATCCCACCACAGGAAACTGAATCGCCTTTAATTGTTCTGCCCGATATTTCATCCGGCGATTATGTTCGGCTTCCTTATAAAATCGCTCAATTTCATAGTCTTCCGCAGCAAAGGCTTGAACTAAGCGAATCCCACTAAATACTTCAGAAATTAATGCCGATAAATTAGAAATTTGAGTTTGACTGCGCCGGGAAACAATTAATAGTTTATTGCCAAACCAACTGACTATAATCGCCATGAATGGGGCAATTAACAGGGTAGCAAAGGTGAGTTGCCAATTCAAATAAATCATGTATCCCACCACTACTATCAGTTGCAAAATACAGGGAACAAATTGATGGAAAAATTTATTCACTACTTCCCCAATCCGGTCAATATCTTCCGTGAGGCGATAGGAAAGGTCGCCGGTTTTGGCGGTTTCAAAAAAGCCCAGATTGAGCTTGTGGAGATGGCTATAAATGGATTTGCGGAGGTCGAGGGCGATGGAGAGGGCGGCGGAAGCCATCAGGGAATCTTGACCATATTGGACGATTCCTTGACCGAGGAAAATTAGGGCACCAATCCCCGCTAATCGGGCGATCGCCACCACATCCCCGGCCCCAATAAAATTAGCAATCCGACCGGCTAACCAGGCTTGCAAAGGCCAAAAAACGGTAAAAATCAACGTACAAATCAGCGCCCGGATGATGGTGTTCCAATGGGGACGCAGGTAAGGCAGCAGTAACCAATAATGCGATCGAGACAATTTTAGGCGTTCATATTCAGGGTTAATCTTACTTTACTCGATCGCCGTCGGGTCCGACACCGATACAGACCCTCTTAGCCCGCGCAGGCGGGCTATAGCCCAAGGGGCATGGCTTCGCTAACGTCCGTATAGCCCCACCCTTGAGGGTGCGGGTTTTGCAGATCCATAGTTACCAAATTGGGTATTCTTAGGGGATTCCAACAAATAAATCATCCTTGCTTTGATGCGATCGCACCTAACAAGGCTCTTTTAGCCCGCGCAGGCACCGCTTTGTCCGTGTAGCCCCAGGCTTGAGCCTGCGGGTTTTTTGAAGGTTTTATTTTTT
>NZ_JAMXOT010000506.1 GCF_024220515.1 Oscillatoria sp. HE19RPO | reverse complement strand
CCGTCCCCCCCCCCCCAAAAATCTCTTCGTTCGTAGTAACGACTTCAGTCGTTATCTTTCTTCGTTCGTAGTAACGACTGAAGTCGTTCCCCCCCCCAAAAATCTCTTTGTTCGTAATGTTGAGGTGGGCATTGCCCACCCTACAATTGCTACAATTGCTCACTCCACCCAAAAATAGCAGACCAAATCCTAACCTGCTATGCCTTATGAATCCGGCGGCGAGACAGGTGGAACCAACGCCGCTTCAAAGGCGGGACAATAGCCATCAGGAGTCACCTTAAACCCAAATAAAGGAGAAATCTGATTCCAACAACGCTGTCCTCGATAATACCGACAGTTTCCGCAACATTCTATATTCGCATTGACTCGGGCGGCACTCCCTTGAGAGAGCAATTCTCGTTGAGAAACGCCACGCACCACTAATTCCTCACCCTGCCAACGCGCTTCAATTAACCCCGTATCGGAAAACTTCTGCCACCGGGGGTCCAAAGCCAAAGTTTGGGACAGGGAAAGGGTGACACTGCTTGGATGTTCCGTAAGTTCTCCCGGATAAATTTCCGCCGGGGTCGCCGGTTGCAAAATCGTCTCGCCGATCGGGAGTTCTACGAGATTCCCCGCTTCTGGAGTATGTAGGTGATAACGGTTGCGCAGTTCATCCAAGTTGGTCAAGTCCGCTAAATAGGCGGGGGAACCGTGGATGAAGACAACGTGCTGGGGATGTAAGTTATGAATCAGTTGGGTGGTGCTATTGCCGTCACAATGTTGGGCGAGTAAATAGGTTTCGAGGGTAAAGCGCGACTTGGGGAGATGGGCAAATAAGGACTCTGGGTTATAGCGTTGAGGTTGTCCAGGATATTCGGGAAGCAAAATCAGCCAGGGTTGGCGATCGCCTCCCTCAAAATTGTTGAGGTTGTTGCTTAATTCCGTCAGCAGGACACAAGGACCGTTTGCCAGTTGCGAACGGTGTTCGGGGAATAAGCGACGCACCCTCGGACGGATCCGTTCGTCCCAAAATAGGGGTTGATGGCGGGCAAAGTTTTGGACTGAGGCGGGGAGTTGGGGGAGGAGTTCTAAATAAATATCACAAGCATCGGCAACGGTTCCCTCGACCCAAATATCCAAGTCTCGCCCGGTGAATTGGTGATGACTCCGCAGTAGCATCAGGATTTCTTGACCTAAACCCACGGTAGGAGTGGGAAGCAGGACGGATTGACCCTGAGCGATCGCCCGTTCGATGCGTTCGGCAAGTTGGTTTTCCTGCGATCGGCGATGGGGAAACCGCGAGGTCCCATAACTGCCTTCGACAATCAGCACGTCTGGATCTAATCCCCGCAGTTCATCGAGGGGCAATCCTTCCACTAAGCGGGAGTTGGAGAGGAAAAAATCTCCGGTATAAAGCAGGGTATAGGGTCGGGGCGGTTGAGGCGATCGCCCGGAGGGGTTAGGGGTATAGCTCAATAAAATAGCCGATGCCCCTGGGAGATGTCCGGCAGGAAATAATTCAGCAGTCAATCCATCCAGAAATTCTACCGGGGTGCGCCAGGGTAAGGCTTGACAAAATCTTACGCGATCGCGCTCGGCTTCGGGCCAGTTGAGGGGGAGTAGTTCGGTGGTAACTTCACTGGCATAAATCGGTAATTGGGGAAAGGCTTGATGCAGGGACCATAGACCCCGGGCATGATCGCTATGCGCATGAGACACCAGCACTAAATCTGCCGGTAGGGAGCCTGGGCCACGGCCCTTTTTCTCTAAACCCGCTTGCAGGGGTGAAATATCTCTGATGCCACAGTCGAGGAGGATGCGATAGGGTCCCATCCGCACCTGTAAGGAGACTCCCTCATCTCCATGACCGACACTATAGGGTAAACATTCAAGCTGATCCATTTACGTTGAACACACCTGAACATCGCCACTCAAGTCTGGAATGATAGCGGATGAAGGGGCGGTGATTCTACCCCAGGTCCTCTGTCTCAAGGGGTTGCCGTTCCACCCGGGGGATACCGGAATCCCTGGGACTTCTCCTGGTTGGGATGGATAGGGGCGATCGCCCTGACCCATTTTTCCGGTCAATCCTTCGGGACCTTGCCCCCTTACACAGAACTTACCCATTGGGGAAAATAAAACCCTAAATGTAGAGGCGATTCGCGAATCGCCTCTACATTTAGCCTGAATTCTCAAAATCTGCGCAAGTCCTGTTACAGCATTTTGTTTCCAGCCCGGTCCTGGTTGGTTTTTAGGATAAATTCTCATCATGGAAAACCCAGATGAGGCAAGTGCTTTGCTCACCGGGCTACGGGATAAGGCTGGATTCTGTTCGATTGAGATAGATCTGTTACTCAGGTGAATCACCTCGTGGAACCGATGGAATTTCTGGATGTTCATCCACTGACCAAATCCGATGACTTAGATTTGATGCTACCAAGGAAGGGGATCATCCTCAAATCCTTTTTTGCTCCCCTCAAGAAGCAATGGGGTCTCTCCATCGGGTTTTTCGGGACATATCGGGCAATTGGGAGGCGACTGCTCCCTTTGCCGGAAATCAGTCCGGGCTTTGTCAAGAAATCCTCTCCTAGGGCATCAGTTCCAGTCGAACTCAAAAACCGGGTGGCTTGACCGAATCTCTACGCAGAAAGCCACTTTCGTAGGGACAGAAGCCGGGTTGGGGTCCGATTGCTCCGATCTCTACCGGGAAGGCCCAGGCCATTGAAACTGAACGACTAAGGGGATTGCAAAATATAAATCCTCCAAACGCGCAACTGAAAGTAAGGTATGTGTAGGGGCGCAATGCTTGCGCCCC
>NZ_JAMXOT010000405.1 GCF_024220515.1 Oscillatoria sp. HE19RPO | reverse complement strand
GAAGAAGGATTTTCTTAGTTGGTAGTAACGACTTCAGTCGTTTCCGAATTCATGCCAACCGAAGAACGACTAAAGTCGTTACTACGAACAGAAGAAGGATTTTCTTAGTTGGTAGTAACGACTTCAGTCGTTTCCGAATTAATCAGAGATAAATTTTCCCTTAATGATGAACCACAATTGGCGTACCCACCTCGGCCCAATTAAATAACCATTCAGCGTGATTGACAGCGACATTGGTACAACCGTGACTCATCGGCGTGCCAAAATTGTTATGCCAATAGGCACCATGAATCGCATAACCGCCGTAATAGTACATGGTAAAGGGAACGTCCGGAACATCGTAGGTGTCCCCTTGCATCCGGGTGACTTCATACTTAGTTTGAACAGCAAAGGTGCCCGGAGGAGTGGCATGGTTTTCCGTTCCCGTTGAAACACTGACGGCATAGACAACTTTATTGCCTTCCCATGCCATTAATTTTTGTTCCGTGAGGTCGATTTGAATCCAGCGGTCCGGAGAGGATTGCAAATCGAGCATCATTCGGGCAATCCGGTCATGTTCTACTGCTTGAGCAACTTGGGGTTGAGAAAACCCACAGAAAGCAGAGAGGGTCAAGGCACTGATTGCGCCCAACACACGGAGGGGACTCCAACGAATGTAGCTGATGTTTTTTTTCATAGTTCCTCGCAGTGGAAGTCAATTTATATCTACAACAGACTTGTTGAAAATGGCGTAGTGTGTTAATGAGTGGGTAAGTTGTGGGATTGGGACTTTTATTTAAGGGTTAGCTACAATCCCGAATGGGTTAATTTCCGGAGGAGCCGATCTCATTATTATTATTAAAGTTTTGGATGGAAAGGGTCAAGATTCGCGCTTGGTCCGAGATGGCATCCCAATTTTGCTCGGCAATCAGGTTTTTGGGAAATAAATCCCCGGAGAGTCCGACGGCGATCGCCCCAGCTTTGAGAAAATGGATGGCATTCTGGAGATTGACCCCGCCGGTGGGAATTAAGGGAATATGACCGAGGGGTCCGTGGAGACTGTGGATATAGTGAGGGCCACCCACTGCTGAGATGGGAAAGACTTTCACGCAATTGGCCCCCGCGTGCCAAGCGGTGACGATTTCCGTCGGAGAAAGGGCCCCGGGGATGATGGGAATTCCAGAAGCAGCAGCGACTTGAATCAGGGCCGCTTCAGTGTGGGGGGTAAACAGGAATTGAGCACCGGCAGCGATCGCCCGATTCAGATCCACCTGATTTAACAGCGTGCCCGTCCCAATCGTACATTGGGGTAAATCCGATCGCAGGATATCGATCAGGTCCTCAGGGCGATCGCTATTCCAGGTAATTTCAATCAGGTGAATCCCTCCTCTGGCAACCGCCCGGGCCATTTCATACCCCAATTCAAAGGTCGCAGCACGAATCACCGCGATCGCGCGGTATTGTTGTAGCAATTTTAACCAGGACTTTTCAGACATCATCCGTTTATGTTTCTACAATCTTGCCCCATTGGAAGGGTCAAAAGCGTGGATCTCTGAATCATTCCGTCCCTCCACCTGTGATTCTTGCAAATCAAACACTTTTCCCCTTTCGTAAGCACTCCTTGTTATCCTAATGGAAGGAGCGTACCCCAGAGATGATCCCCAGGCCATTCCCACCCTCCCCCTGTAAAACTCCAACAAATTACCACTCCTCATCATGGCCTCCTTGGAGGATTGGACATACAGTATTAGAACCGGGGTTTCTCCCCGAGATTGGGTCCTAATTGCCTAAATTTTCTCCAAAAACCCGATCGCTCTTCCCGCTACTCTAGCAATACCCGCATTAACCCAGGCTCAAAACCGCAACCTCTACCCTAAGTTTTCCAGATTCCCGTTCAATTAATTCATCGGGATGATATGAACTGCTGAAAATTAAGTCTAATATTAAAAAGTCCCCCGCACCCCTGACCAGCCTATAATAGCCGGGATATTGCAAGCCCGTAGCCATCCATGAGCTACTGTATCAACCCCTCCTGTCCCCGACCCTCCGACCCCTTAAATGCCAAGAATCGCATTTGTCGCCAATGCGGTTCTGAACTTGTTGTGGCAGGACGCTATCGCATCATGAAACTCCTGGGAACCGGCGGGTTTGGACAAACCTTTGAAGTAGACGATCGCGGGTTTCCCAAGGTCTTAAAAGTCCTCACGGAACAAAATCCCAAGGCCATTACCTTATTTAAACAAGAAGCAGCGGTTTTACAACGCCTCAGACACCCCGGCATTCCCGCAGTGGAACCAGGAGGGTATTTCACCTTTACCCCTCGATATGGCAAAACCCCAGTCCATTGCCTCGTCATGGAAAAAATCCAGGGGCAGAATTTAGAGGACTGGTTAGCCAGTCGTAACCATGAACCGATTACCCAACAGCAGGCAGTCGGGTGGTTATTACAGCTTACCGAAATCTTACATCAAGTTCACAATCAGCAGTATTTTCATCGCGATATTAAACCGGCCAATATTATGCTGCGCGACCCCACGCAAATCAAAGCGTTCGGGACGGAACAATTAACCTTAATTGACTTTGGTTCTGCCCGGGAAGTCAGCGGAACCTATCTGGCAAAAATGGCTGTAGGACAACAGGGAACGGTGATTTCTTCTAAAGGATATGCACCCCCAGAACAGGAAAATGGTAAACCCGTTCCCCAATCCGATTTCTTTGGTTTAGGACGGACATTTGTGCAGTTACTCACCGGCAAACATCCCCTGGATTTTTATGACCCCCTCAATGATGAATTGCGCTGGCGACAAGCGGCCCCTCATATTTCCCCGAAATTAGCAAATTTTATCGATGAATTGATGGCGCGCTTACCGGGGAAACGCCCCCAAAGTACCGAGGTAATTTTGCAACGGTTAGGGGAACTGGATGTGATGTTGCATCAGAGGGGAAAATCCCGGGGCCGTTTGACGGTTTTAAAACCCCCAAATCGATTGTTAGATAAGCTGGAAGAGTGGAAAATGCAATTGGTCCTGGGGGGCGGGGTGGTCCTGTTTGGGGTGGTTGCCATCACTCAGGTGAATCTCTCTGAGTTTGGATTCTCGGGGGTAGGAAATGCCGAGGAAATTGCAAAACAATCTGCCTTGGAAGGGAACCCGGAGGTGTTGTCCGTTCCCGAAGATGGGGGAGCTAATTCTGCGCCTGTCAAGGCGGATACTGGGAAAATATTGCCGGATTCACGGTTAGGAAACCGGGAGTTATCTCCAGCGATCGCGATTAATGATATCAAATTGTTCAATACTTTAACGGGACATTCTCAAGACGTGCGATCGGTCGCGGTGAGTCCCGATGGACGGGCGATCGCCTCGGGAAGTTTTGATGGCACGATTAAGATTTGGAACTTAGAAACCGGCGCTTTAATTCGCACCTTAACCGGCCATTCTGATGCCGGAGAAATGGTTTCATCCGTGGCGATCGCCCCCAATGGAACCCTCCTCGCCAGTAGTAGCAATGGGTATGGCGGAACCATTAAAATTTGGAACTTAGCCACGGGGGAATTATTATATACCATTGCCGGGACATCTTTGGGCATTTCTTCCATTGCAATTAGTCCCGATAGTCAACTCCTCGCCAGTGGTTCGGAAGAGGGGAATATTTACCTCTGGAATCTGGAGTCCGGGGAAGCGATCGGAACATTTTCGGGTCATTTAGGAACCGTCTTTTCTGTCGTGTTCAGTCCCGATGGTCAAACCCTCGCCAGTGCTTCTCAAGATGGGTCGATTAAATTATGGTCAGTGGCCAGTCAACCCACGGAATCGGGATTAGCGCAAACTGAAAACCAGCAACTGTCCGGCCATGTGGGAACTGTGTTTTCTGTGGCGTTTAGTCCCAATGGCAAAATGCTGGCATCAGGCAGTGCAGATAATACGATTAAATTATGGGATTTGAGTAAAGGTCAAGAAATTAGCTCCTTTTCGGGTCACTCTGGAACCATGTTTTCTGTAGCCTTTAGTCCCGATGGCAACACGATTGCTGGAGGCACGTTAACAGGTCGAATTAAACTTTGGAATTTAGCCAGTGGAGAACTGGTAGAAACCTTATCCGGACATTCGCGATGGGTCGAATCCATTGTTTTTAGTCCCGATGGGGGTAGACTCGCTTCCGGCAGTGGCGATCGCACCATTCGGATCTGGGGAATTCGGTAATCGGCATTGAATTGAACCGGAAGATTAATACTCTGTTGTTCATGTTTCTGCCAAAATCTGTATAGCACCCTTTATGGCAGCCGGACTGATAAAGTAACAAGATTTTCTATTAAAAATAGACCGGACATCAATGTTGAACAGGGGATGATAACAATCCAATTAGGAGCGATCGTCGCAGCGACGGCCATCATGAAGACCACAGCGGGAGTCATTGGACATTAAAATCTCAGCAGTGCGATCGGACTCAACCCCTTGCAGGGAAGCAGAAGCAAATCCAGCCAATTGCACAGCAACCGTAGAAACTACCAAACCGAACAATAAGACCGAGGTGGATAAACGCATGATTGACTTCCGTTTTAGATTGACTTTCTATAACGGAGAATAGTGAGACCCACAGGGTGGCGTCTCCCACTGTGGTGTCACTTTCCCAGGCGTCTACCCTCGGATCACTCTGCTTCTAGGGAGATAATCTCTCCCCATAAGAAAAGGACTGTGCCATTTGGACAACTGGTTGTTCGTCCTTTCGCAGGGGGTTCAGAAACCGGGTTTCTTTCCTCAATTTAGGACAATCAGCAAAAATTGTCGCAGAAACCCGGTTTCTTGGCCTTTCGCAGGGGGTTCAGAAACCGGGTTTCTTTCCTCAATTTAGGACAATCAGC
>NZ_JAMXOT010000053.1 GCF_024220515.1 Oscillatoria sp. HE19RPO | reverse complement strand
ACTACGAACTTTGACCAGATAACGACTGAAGTCGTTACTACGAACTTTGACCAGATAACGACTGAAGTCGTTACTACGAACTTTGACCAGATAACGACTGAAGTCGTTACTACGAACTTTGACCAGATAACGACTGAAGTTTTTACTACGAACTTTGAGGGGGATGTAGGGGTTGGATTTAAAGTAATTTTTTGGGGGGATGGATGGGGATGATGACTGCGAATTCTGTTTCTTGACCGGGTTCGGAATGAACTTCTAATTTTCCCCCGTGTTTATCTACGACTATTTGATAGGCAATGGTTAAACCCAGTCCTTTTCCGGCACCGACGTCTTTGGTGGTGAAAAAGGGGTTGAAAATATTTGGGATTGTCTCTTTGGGAATGCCGATGCCATTATCGAAGATCCGAATCACCGCATGGGAAGGGGTGCGGGTTTCGGTACAAATCCGAATCCGGGGAGGTGCGGCAGGGGAATTGTGTAGAGGGGTGCGTTTTCCGACGGCATCGATCGCATTGTTCAGGAGATGAAAAAATACTTGATTGATATCACTGGGATAGCATTCCACCCGAGGTAATTTTCCATAGTTAATCTGAGTCTCAATTCCTTCTAAACGACCCTTTAAAATAGAGAGGGTACTATCCAATCCTTCATGCAAATCTACATCTTTCAGTTCCGCTTCATCCAGATGAGAAAAGGTTCGCAAGGATTCAACGATTTCTCGAATCCGCTTGGCTCCTCGTTTCATGGATTCTACGAGGGAAGGAAAATCGGCCATTAAAAATTCTAAATCTAATTCTTCCGCTGCTTCTTTCATCTCCGGTAGCGGATTGGGATAGTGTTTTTGAAAGAGTTGAATAAAGTCGAGCAGTTCTCGAATGTATTTTCCAGCATGATTCAAATTGCCATCAATAAAGGTGACGGGGTTGTTAATTTCATGAGCAATTCCCGCGACCATTTGACCGATTGAGGACATTTTTTCGCTTTGAATTAACTGAGCCTGGGTTTGTTGTAAATCCCGTAAGGTTTGGCTGAGTTGTTGATTGGATTGGCTTAATTGTTGCTGGGAGTGATAGAGTCGCAGTCCCGCCCTAACCCGGGCTAAAAGTTCCGCTGGATTGACAGGTTTAGAAAGAAAATCATCGGCCCCGGCATCAAGTCCTTGAATCCGGTCTTCTAAATCTACTTTGGAGGTGAGTAAAATAAAAAAGGTTTGGGCTAATTCTGGATTAGATTTGACAATGCGACAGACTTCTACCCCATCGAAATAAGGCATCACCCAATCGCAAATAATTAAGGCAGGATGGAGTTCGAGGGCGAGTTTTACCCCTTCTTCCCCATCTTTGGCAACGGTGACTTCATGACCTTCTAATTTTAAGTCTCGTTTAAGGAGTAAGCGGGTCGCGGAATCATCATCTATGATCAGAATTTTATCCATAGTATTTAGCCTGATGTATGATTGGTTTTAAACAGTCTATGTTTCATCTTATCATAATTTTAAATTCAAGACTAATTTAAGTTTAAAGGGACAAAAATTTGCCAAGAGCGTCATGGGTAAGGGCTTGGTTTAAGACTTATTCATCCGTTTTTTGGGCTGGATAAATTTCGAGAAGTTGATCCTTTTGACTTGAGGTCAGGTTAGTCATGGGAAACCGAGGTAAGATGACCGTTAAGGTGGTGCCGCTTGGTTGTTCTCCATCGCTGACTTCACTCTGGACGAGGATTTCTCCGCCATGAATTTCCACACATTTTTTGACAATGGCGAGTCCCATGCCTGTGCCTGAAATTGTACCGACGTTCCGGCAGCGTTGGAAGGGTTCAAACAGATGGGGTAGGTCTTCTGGGGGAATGCCAATTCCGCGATCTTTGACGTGAAAGATGGCGAAGTTTTGGCGAGCATCGCAAAGTTCCAGTTTAACTGGCAACCCTACTGGGGAATATTTGAGGGCGTTGGAGAGCAAATTCGTCAGGATATGCCGCAGTAATTTTTCATCCATACAGGCGGAGAGACTCGGTTGGGAAAGGATTAACTCAATCCCATGTAAGCCATTATCAATAAACTGCATATCATCAACTAATTGCTGACAAAATTGAACCAAGTCTAAAGGATTGCGGTTGCATTGCAGGCTGCCTGATTCCGCATGACCGATTAACAGGACATCATCAATCATTTGGGTCATGTTAACGGAAACACTTTGAATCCGTTGGATGGCTTGGAGCTTTTTATCGGCTTTTGAGTCGGGAAAGTCTTCTTGGTAATATTCCAGCAAGTCAGCGGAGGATAGAATCGTAGTCAGGGGGGTGCGAAATTCATGGGAAACCATTGATACGAAGTGGGTTTTGAGTTGATTGAGTTCTTTTTCTTTCGCCAGGGCTTTTAGGGTCTCTTCTTCGGCTTGCTTGCGTTCGGTGATATCGCGCCCGACGGCTTGAAACTCAACGAGTTCATCCCCAGAAAAGACAGCGCGTTCGGTCCAGTGATGCCAGCGCACTTCTCCATTGGGTAACACTGCTGCTTCTTCCCGATTGATGACAGGACAGTTGACAAAATCGCGCGCGAAGTCCGGGCGAAAGGGAACCACCGAGCCGTTCATAAGTTCCTCTCGGGTCATGGTAAAATACCGACAGTAGGCATCATTGACGAAGGTTACAGTGCCGTCGGGGGCAAAGCGACAGATAAATTCAGTTTGGTCTTCTATAATTGCCCGATAGCGGGCTTCACTGGCTCTGAGGGCGATGACAGCATCGGAGCGATCGCGATGGAGGCAAATCGCTGCGGCTGCCGCCCGCAAAATCGGCAGCAGAGAATCCAGATCTGCGATCGCACAATTCTCAAAGCCGATAAATCCGACTAATTCATCCTTGAGGGTCAGGGGTAACATCAACAAGGAATCCAGGTGCGCTTGCTCCAATATCTCCCGTTCCGTTTCGGGAAAATCGCTCACTTTCCCTGCGACAATTTCGCTCTTATTGAAGGTTTCAATCCAGCGCGAGGGTAAGGGGTTAGGAGGCATTAAACCCTCGGCTTCTGAGGACTTCTGTTGACTCCGGTAGCCGGTTGGGTCTTCTGCAAACCACTCACATAACACCAGAGGCTCGATTCCCGCCCGATCCTGATAAAGTTCGCTCATATAAGCGCGACTAGCTTGGGCCGCTTGTCCGAGGGGGGAGAGTAACTGAATATAGGAGGAATTAGCTTCTTCCGGGGTGGAATCTACAGCACTTAATAACTGTTGTTGAACTTCCACCAGGGCCGATAACTGTTGATTGGCTTGGCTTAATTGCTGGGTTAACTGGCGTAGTCGCAATCCCGCCCGAACTCGGGCCAGTAATTCATCACTTTCTATCGGTTTGGAGAGAAATTCATCGGCTCCCGCATCGAGACCTTGAATCCGATCATCAACTTGTCCGCGCACGGTGAGGAGGATAAAAAAGGTGGTGGCTAAGAGGGGGTCAGCTTTGATGCGGCGACAGACTTCCACGCCATCCACTAAAGGCATCATCCAATCGCAGACGATTAAATCCGGACGCAGTTCTTCGGCCAGTTGCAGTCCTTCGGCTCCATTTTTAGCCAAGGTTACATCATATCCCTGCATTTGGAGGTTTCGTTTCAGGAGTAAGCGCGTTACCCCATCATCATCGATAACGAGTATTTTTGACATAAGTAGGTGCCGGGGGACAAAGGACAAAGGACAAGGGACAATAGTCTCTTCTTCACTGTACATTTTTTCCGATTTCTATTCAAATTTCAATGGATTTTCGGCCCTCATCTTGGGTGGAATGGAGCATCTTTTTGAGACGATCGCCAGGGGTTCACAAGGGGTTAAACGGGCCAATCCTGCACCCATTTCTCAATTTGGTTTAAAATCGTTGTCAGTTGTCTCACCAGTTCCTCGGCCTCCTCAAAATTACTGTCTTTGGCTTGCTGTTCTAGGTTAGCTGCTAATGAAGGCATGGCGATCGCCGCAATGGTGGCGCTTCCCCCTTGAATTTGGTGTGCCTTACGTCCGAGGGTGACGGCATCGCCTTGGATGAGCGCTTGACTGGCATCTTCCAGATACTCTTTGCCATCGGCGATAAAGGCGGTGAGCAGTTCCACCGCAAACTGACGATCGCCTCGGGCAATTTCTAATAGGTGTTTTTCATCAATCGGAGGTTCCCCACCCGATGACGGGGATTCCGGTGATGGGTCTGGGGTGGGTCCCTCCGTTGAGTTGGGTTTGAGGGGAGCGGCGATCTCATGCTCCGGGGTCCGGTGGCCCCACTGGGCGATCGCCCGTTGTAAATCTTTGACAGAAACAGGTTTCGTGAGATAATCATCCATGCCTGCGGCCAGACATTTTTGGCGATCGCCTTCCATTGCGTATGCCGTCAACCCAATCACCACGGTATGTTGGCGGTCTCCTTCTCTGTGGCGAATCGCGCGGGTCGCGTCATACCCATCTAATACCGGCATTTGACAATCCATAAAGACCAGATTATACGCTTTGCCCTGCATTTTGTCCAGTGCTTCTTGTCCATTATTTGCACAATCTGCCTCAAATCCTAGGGATTCTAACTGATTCAAAACCACTTTTTGATTGATGCGGGTATCTTCCACTAATAAAATGTTCAAGGCATTTTTTGCAGCAGGTTCCGCGCTTTTACCCGGGAGCGGCGAGGAGGCAACCCAACTATCAGAGGCGGTAGAACCAGAACCTTCATGAACTTCTAAACTGATCCCGCGAATCAAACATTCCAACAACCGCGCTTCTTTAATCGGCTTAATCAAGTAAGCCGAGAACCCTAAATCTAAAAACTTTTGTGCCTGATAGGTCTCATTAATCGAAGTCATCATAATTAACGAAGTCCTGTCTAAAACGGGGTCCGTTAGAATAAGCTGTCCAAGAATTTCTCCATCCATTTTGGGCATCTGCATATCTAGCAAAGCTAGAGTAAAAGGATTCCCCTCAGCTACCGCTTTTCGCAAGAGTTTAATCCCTTCCAAACCATCCTCAGCTTCAGATACCTCCATCCCCCAGTGGCTTGCTTGCTGGCGCACCACCTGACGATTAATCGGAGAATCATCAACAATTAACAGCTTTTTTTCCCGGAGAATGGAGCAGGCAGCATCGAAGGAGGAGGGCTGGGTAAAGCCTAAATTCGGATTAGCATTTTCCACCTGTTCAAATTGCACCGTAAACCAGAAAGTTGAACCGACGCCAAATTGACTCTCTACCCCAATTTCACCCCCCATCAACTGGGTTAACTGCTTGCAAATGGCTAACCCCAGACCCGTTCCTCCATATTTACGAGTCGTTGAAGCATCCACCTGGGAGAAGGATTGAAAGAGTTTGTTGCGATCGCTAGGAGCAATCCCAATACCACTATCCCGAACGGAAAAAGCTAGGGTAAATCGGGCCGCTCCATCCGGCGCTTCTGGGAATATTTCCGGTGTCAATTCTGCCCAGTTGACCGTAATTACGACTTCTCCGCGTTCCGTAAATTTGATAGCATTTCCCAGCAAATTGGTGAGGATTTGTCGCAGGCGATTGGCATCGCCTTTAAGATATCGAGGAACATCGGGCGCAACCAGAACGGCTAATTCGATTTGTTTAGAAGCTGCCGATAAGGTAAACAAATCAACGGTTTCTTCTAGGGTGCGATTGAGGTCAAAATCATGATGTTCCAGGCGCATTTCTCCAGCTTCTAATTTGGAAAAATCGAGAATATCATCAATCAGGGTTAATAAATTTTCTCCGCTAATTTTTAGAGTCTGTACAAAGTCCCGTTGTTGGGCTGTGAGTTGGGTTCTGAGCAACAATTCTGTCATGCCTAGAACCCCATTCATGGGCGTCCGAATTTCGTGACTCATGTTCGCCAGAAATTGCGATTTAAGTCGAGCGGCTTCTAGGGCTTGTTCCCGAGCCTGGACTAATTCATCAATCTCACTGCTGACAATCACAATTCCCCCGATCGCCATATCAGCAGAATACCAAGGATGAATCGCCCAACTCACATAACGGTGGCTACCATCGGCATTTTCCCAGATATCTTCGGAACTGGACATCACGGTTCCCGTGAGTGCCTGTTGATGAATGTCCCGCCAGCGTGGGTCCAGATGGGAAAAAATCTCATAATAATTGCAGCCTAAGAGCGACGGCTGGGTAATCTGATAATCCAAACACCAGCGATCACTATAGGCAAGATAGCACATTTCCCGATCAAACATCGCCATCGCTACAGGAGCATGAGTGACGATTTGTCGTAATTGCTGACGTTCTTGTTCCAGTGCCGCTTCGTAACGCTTGCGTTCTGTAATATCCGTGGCGAGTCCATCAATGCGGATGGGAGTACCGGAGGCGTCATAAATAATTCGAGAGCGATCGCGCAGCCAACGAATTTCCCCGTCAGGCCGCACAATCCGATATTCGATATCTTTACTTTCAGGAGATGTGAGAACATCAAACAAAGGCTTGAGTTGTGCAGAGTCCTCGGGATGAATCACTGTGGCCCAAAGGTGGGGATTATTAAAGAATTCTTCGACTTTGCGACCGTAAATTTTCTCAGCAGCCTGATTCATGTATAATAAAGTACGGTGAGGCAAAGACACCGACCACAAGGTATCATCAATAGAACTGAGAATGTTATCCAGCCGCGCACTGGTTTCGAGTAAGGCGGATTCGGCGAGTTTGCGATCGCTAATATCGGCCCAATAACCGACGATTTCCAAGGGGTTTCCCGCGTGATCTCGGACTAATTTCTGTTCATCTCGCATCCATCGCCATTCCCCATTTTGATGTTGAAAGCGGTATTCATCCCGATTGGTCCCGGACTCTAACAAGTGAGTCCAACCGACTTGGAGGCGACTGGATTCCTCCGGATGGACTCGATTCCCCCAAAACCTGGGATTTTCTATAAATTCCTTCGGGTCATAACCCAACAAAGTGCTAACATTGGCACTAATAAAGGTAACCGCATGATCCCCGGTAGCTTTGCGGCTGTAAATCACCGCTGGACTGGACCGCAGCAAATATTGCAGGCGTTCCGTTGCCATGCGTTGTTCTAAATCTGCTTGCTTGCGATCGATGCCGATGGCAATGCGATCGGCGATCGTCCTGAGATAATCTAGGGTGGTTTCCTTTAAGGGGTTGTGAGCAAAAATTTCCATGACCCCCACCACCCGATCATCCACAATCAAGGGATAGCCTGCAAAAGCCATGAGTCCAGATTGCTGCACCCATTCGCCAACACCGGGGTGAGTGAGAGCGTCATTGCTCCAGTAGACTTGACGTAATTCGGCAATCTGTTGGGGGTTAAATTGACCCAGAGGGGTGCGATCGCCCTCGGGAGGCATACAGAGTCCGGCGCTGGCTTGCAATTCCAAGTTTTGACCCGAATCCAACGTCCAGATGGCAACCCAGGCGGCATCCAGATGATGAACTATCTCCATCGCGCACCGTTGGACAATCTGACGTAAACTTCCCGCCTGAGTGAGAGCCACCCCAACTTCCGCACCGAGGTTTGCTTGTTGCGATCGCTCTCGTAATTTATCTTCCGTCCGCTTCCGTTCGGTGATATTCGTCGCCGTCCCCGTGGTTCCCAATACATTTCCCTGTTCATCATGCAAAGCCACAGCATTAAAGCTCAGATAAATGGCACTCCCATCTTTCCGAAAATGTTCCGTTTCATACTGAGAATAGGATTTGCCAGCTAACAGTTCTTGGAAAATTTGCCAATCGGTTTGGGCCGCAAGCAGAGGCTGAAATGCGGTGAACGGACGCCCTAACATTTCCTCGGGTTCATAGCCGTAAATATGACGAGTTGCCGGATTCAAAAAAGTCCAACAACCTTGATGATCCACAGACCAAATTAAATCCTGTGAGGTGTCCACCAAATCCCGATATTTACGTTCACTAGCCCGAATCGCTTCTTCCGCTTGTTTGCGATAGGTAATATCCGATAACGTCGTCAACATGGCGGCTTCGCCATTAAAGGTAATAAACTGAATGGAGATCAAAACCCAAAATGGAGTACCCGTGGCATTTTTGATATGCAATTCATACCCAGAAAGAAAGCCATCTTTCTTTAATTGAGCCAGCATCACGGCGCGATCGCTGGGATTAACATAAAAGTCGGGAGTTCTTTGGCCGATTAACTCGGAGAGTGAAATCCCTAACAGTTCCCCAAGCAGTTCATTGGCATAAACAATCGTGCCATCAGAAATCTGACTAATCAGTAAGGGAACTGATGTACCTTGAGCAATGGCTCGAAACCGTTCTTCACTTTCCCGTAAGGCTTGCTCTACTTGCTTGCGTTCGGTGATATCATCTAGGGTACCATAGAGGCCCAAAACTGTTCCCGCTTCGTCCAAGTAATGACTACCACAAACATTAACCCATCGCCGGTTACCATCTTGGGTCCGCAGTTGAATTTCAAAGCAATTGTAGTGAATC
This sequence comes from Oscillatoria sp. HE19RPO, assembly GCF_024220515.1. Lineage (GTDB taxonomy): Bacteria > Cyanobacteriota > Cyanobacteriia > Cyanobacteriales > Laspinemataceae > Laspinema. The sequence goes on along the minus strand of NZ_JAMXOT010000053.1, from coordinate 12,436 downwards.
GGGTCATCGGTGAGTAAGGCCAATCCTTCCTGACCCCGGGACCGATCTTCCTCGACCATAAAGGTTAAAAAAGATTGTCCGAGGCTTTCTTCTACGGTAAATCCAGTCATTTCGGTCCAAGCTGGATTGAGGAAGGTCCAACAGCCTTGTTTGTCGGTTTGAAAAATGACTTCTTTAATATGATCGACCACGGATCGGTATTTAGATTCGCTGGTCCGCAGGGCTAATTCAGTTTGGTGGCGTTGTTCGATTTCTTGTTGTAATTGCTGATTGATCCGTTGTAATTTGGCGGTGCGATCGGCAACTAATTCTTCTAAATGTTCCTGATAATGTCGTAACTCTTCTTGGGTCCGGAATCGTTCGCACTCTTCCATGCCTAAGGCTACAAAGTCAGCGAGGGAGGAGATCAGTTGTTGATCCTCTAGCAACCAATTTCGCCGAATGTGCATTTGTTCGCAACAGAGCACCCCCACCACTTGACCCCCCAAGCGAATCGGTGCATCCAGCATAGAGGCAATTCCCAAGGGGGTGAGATAACCGGCGGAAAATTCTCGGGTGGCGGGATGGGTGTGAGCGTCATCAGCGGCGATCGCCCGGTTGCTGGCGAGGGCCTCGAAATAGTTGGGATACTCCTGAGCAAACAGTTCGAGGCCTTCGGAATGCCGTTGTTCGGGACTTTCGAACAAATCCACCGCTCGAATGGCGGAGCGATCGCGATTATACCACCAAATACTCACTCGTTCTACTTCTAGGGTTTGTGCCGCAACTTCTGTAATCTCCTGGCAGGTTTTGGTAAAATCCCCCTCTTTGCCTCGGTGAGAGGTGGTGAGGGCTAATAGGGCCTCGTTTTGTCGTTGGATCAGGCGTTGTTTGTGTGGTTCAAGCTGGCGATCGCAGAGGATCCGGTCCCGATGCTGAATCCCCCGTCGAATTGTCCGAATCAGCAAGGGTTCAGTGAGTTCCGGAGTAAACAAACAGCCGAGTGCGCCAGCGGCGATCGCCTGTAATGCAAATTCCTCATCCTCCCCCGGAATCACGGCCACAATTCCCGGTAAAACGGGGGTTTTCGACTCTGGGGAGTCTTCCGGTAATGTCGTCTCATACAGGCGATGCAGGCGATCGAGTTCCCCTGTCCGATCCGGCGACAACTCCAGGACGATCGCATCAAACTGTTGCTGTTTTAACCGGGCGATCGCCGCCTCTACGGAGTCAATACAGGTTAATTCGCTTTCCAGGGTCGGTGTTGCTTTATAAAGCGTTTGAATCGGTTGATTTTTGTTCAGGGTATTCTCAACCCACAGAATTTTCAGAACCAAATGGTTTGACATAAATTAAATTTTATAGAATTGACGGGAGCAATGAACGACCAGTTACCCGGTAACCCGCCTTGTTCATCTCCCCCTTAAAAAATAGTACCCTATTCAGATTAATTTACCCTGAATCTAAATGAGCCGCCCCAGGGGGCAAGATGCTCCCACTCCTTGTTGTGAGGAGTATTTTCCTCCGTTGCCGGAGTATCTCGCTCCTGAATAGCCGTAGAGAGCAAGATGCTCCCACTTTTTTTTAAACTTGCACAATTTCGACAAGACTGGCTATAAATCTCGCCCAACTCTTTTAAATTGATGCAATTTTTAAGCCGAAATAAGTCAAGATTAAATCTGGAGAACTATTATTCACCACCTCATGAACTTCTCCCGGTTCTATCGCAATGCCAGTCCCCATTTCTATCGGATAGTCGGTGCCATTGACCCGAATTAATCCAGACCCTTGAGAGACAAAAAACACCTCACACATATCCCCATGAGCATGGGCGGCAGCCACTTGACCCGGAGCAAATTTCGCCTGGGAAAAATTGGTAAGGTTTGGCAGTTCTCCCAGGGTAAGCTCATCTAATTTATTATAAACAGTTACAAAAATAAATCTCGATATGTGGTGGGTTTCATCCGCTCGCTATCAGTTCTATAATGCCTCAACTCATCCCACGCTTTTTAATCAAGTTAAAACTTGGTGTGAAGCAGCTAAAACCCACAATTTTTCCGGAATTGAGATAAGTTATGATGTCCGCACCGAAAAGGGACACCATCGGCTTGAAACGCGGAAAGTTTGGGCAGTTCCTGTAGGGGTGTTAGCAAGACTTTATAAACCAGAAGAATGGGAGAGTCTTCAAACTATTGTTATCGTAGGAAGAACCCGAAATCTTTGGAATAAAACGACTCATGAAGTTCAGTTTTACCTCAGTTCATTGCCAGTAAATGCCCAGCTTAATGGTCAAGCTATTCGTCAACATTGGAGCATTGAGAACTAACTCCACTGGACTTTAGATGTAACTTTTCATGAAGATAAATGCCCCATTCGCTCTTTGAACAGTCCCAGGAACTTGGCCGTCCTCAGACCTATGGCACTCAATACCCTCAACCATAAAACCATTGTCCAACTTAGCTTGCGAAAAAAAAGAGACCGGGCAGGTATGAATGATGGCTATATGATGACGATTCTGAGTTCCTTTTGTCACGCTTGATTGAGATGAGCTTACCCTAGAATCAGCCTTTCGATCCCAAGTTTTTATCCACAGCCTTTTGACAGGTCAATCCAGTATCTATAGGACAGCCAAAATTAGATTTGGAAAGGCGATCGCCGTTTTGTGATGCCCTCCACCCCAAAACAGCGATCGCATTATGCGCCTCAACGGGAAAATCCCCCCAATAGCGATTCGCATCACCCGTGACAATCCCATCCTTCCCCATCGCCAATATCTGTGCCATAATTGGGCAAGCCTAACCGCTTGCAGAATTGCCTGCGGGGGATCCAGTAGGACCCGCCTGCTTTCACAAAACCGAATAAATCGCTCTACATCAGCAAACCATAAGGGCGATCGCCAGATTAGCCAAACCTTAAACAGTATGAGCCTTTGCATTAACCCCCATTGCCGCCAACCGGATCGCCCGGATAATCTCAATCGCCGCTACTGTCAAAGTTGCGGTTCCGACTTACTCCTCGAAGGGCGCTATCGCGTTATGCGACTGTTGAGCGATAGTAGTGGTTTTGGTAACATTTACGAAGTTGATGACCATAGCAGTACCCCAAAAATTACCCCAAAAGTCCTAAAAGTCCTGAAAGAAGAGTGGAATAGCAACGCAAAAGCCGTTGAACTGTTTCAGCGAGAAGTCAAAGTTTTGGGGCAACTCTCTCATCCCGGCATTCCCCAAGTCGATAGTTACTTCCAGTATCAGACAAAACCGGGTGTGGGGCTGCACTGCATTGTCATGGAAAAAATTGAGGGGGTAAATTTACAAGAGTGGTTAGCGCAAAAGCAAAATCAAGGCATTACTCAGGCACAAGCGATTAAATGGTTAAAAGAAATCGCCGATATTTTGCAGATTGTCCATGAGAAGCAGTTTTTTCATCGGGATATTAAGCCGCCAAATATCATGCTGCGCCCCAATGGACAATTGGTATTGATTGATTTTGGCACAGCACGGCAAGAAACTTATACTTATTTAGCGAAAATGGGTGGGGCGGGCACCATTACCTCCGTGAGTTCAGCCGGATATACGCCTCCAGAACAGCAGCATGGTCAAGCCCTACCCCAATCCGATTTTTTTGCCTTGGGACGGACGTTTGTGTATTTATTAACTGGAGGGGATCCGGTTGATTTTTATGATGTTCATAATGATGAGTTAAACTGGCGCGGTCATGTTTCAGGAACCTCGCCCCTGTTCTTAGATTTTATCGATAGTTTAATGGCGCGAATTCCTAGCAAAAGACCTTGGAATGCTCGGGAATTATTGCAGCGCATTGGGGAACTGGAACGCCAGTTAGAGACAACTCCTAAACGCCAGTTAGAGACAACGGTAGATCTGAATCCACCTCCTAACTCGTCACAAGAATGGCGTAATCGGTTACTATATCGTCGGCCTGTAAGTCAAGTGGAAGCGGGTTTATTGATGGGGCTATTTATCCTGGGGGCGTTGGGCGGCGCAGGCGTAGGTTTGTATAGCTATCTAAAAGAGACTCCCTGCGTTTTCAGGAGAGAAAGCTATTGCGATCTCAGCCTAGCAAACACACTAGAAAATCGTTCTATAGCTAATTCTATGGTAATTAGCCCGGATGGGCAGACCCTTGTCACTGGCAGTGATGATAAAACGATTAAAATCTGGAATCTGGCAACCGGGGATTTAATCCACACCCTAGAGGGTCATGTCGGCAGGGTTAATTCTGTAGCAATTAGCCCCGATGGGCAGACCCTTGTCAGTGGCAGTGATGATAAAACGATTAAAATCTGGAATCGGGAAACCGGCGATTTAATCCGCACTCTAGAGGATCATTTCGGCATAGTTAATTCTGTAGCAATTAGCCCCGATGGGCAAACCCTTGTCAGTGGCAGTGATGATGGAAGGATTAAAGTTTGGAATCTGGAAACCGGGGATTTAATCCGCAGCATCACCAACCAGGGTGAGTACCCTGTTTTCAACGGGGTTAATTTTGTAGCAATTAGCCCCGATGGGCAGACTCTTGTCAGTGGTAGTAGTCCGCCATTCACTGCTATCAATATCTGGGATCTGGCAACCGGGGATTTTATCCGCACTCTAGAGGGCCCTTCCAGCATGATTGAGTCTATAGCAATTAGCCCCGATGGGCAGACCTTTGTCATTGGCACTTGGAACAATATCAGAATCCGGAATCTGGCAAGTGGGCATTTAATTCGCACCCTATACGGTCATTCTAAGTCGGTTTATTCTGTAGCAATTAGCCCCGATGGGCAGACCCTTGTTAGTGGCAGTAAAGACAATACTATCAAAATTTGGAATCTGACAACCGGAAATTTAATTCGCACCCTAAAGGATCCTTACAGCAATGTTTATTCTGTAGCAATTAGCCCCGACGGGCAGACCCTTGTCAGTGGCATTGGAGATACTATCAAAATTTGGCGCAAGAAGTAAAGGGAAGTTATTATCATCCAGGTTTTTCCCCGTTTCGGGACAATTTTCGCGCCGATGCCTTGGTTTCCCTCATGTAGAGACGCCGATAAGAGCGCGTCTCTCCAGCAGCTATGCCACCCACAGACAACTGTTATTTTACACTAACCTAACCCTGTATGGCCGCACCTTCTCCATTATCCTTATGTTAGCATAAAATGGAAAAAGGTCAACCACAGATTTCACAGATTTTCACAGAAAAATATGGCCAAAACTTAACTTATCTATTCGTGCGATTGGAAGTTCTCCCGCCTTGAGCATTACTTTTTTTTGAATCGCCGGATTATGGAAAACGGATTCTAGGGGGAGATGGTTTAAGGATGTAATTTTCATCGAACTTTAGCCAAATTTAGCGCAATTGTTGAGCGGCGGTTTTGAGGGTTTCTAGCAACTCTAAGGGCAGATGAAATTGATTGAGGTGGCTGGATAGTCTCCCATCAATACTCGGTCCATGATAGTCACTGCCGCCGGTCATCAATAGCCCATATTCTGCACAAAATTGTTCTAATTTCTGGACTTGTTGGGGGGTATGATGAGGATGATAGACTTCAACCCCCATTAAACCCGCTTCGACCAGTTCTTTTAAGACCGTTTCTACAGCGCCACCGCGAAACAAATAGGGATGCGCCCAGACGGGAACTGCACCACAACTCCGCAACATATTAATCCCATCTTGAATGGAAAATTTTTCATAATGAACGTAGGCGGGTTTGTCTTCTCCAATCCACCGTTCAAAGGCTTCTTGACAGGTTTTAATATAACCGGCTTTGAGTAAGGCGGCGGCAATGTGGGGACGTCCGGGGGCCATGCCACCTTTTGAAGGGGGTAATTCCACCGGATAGCCGAGGGCGGCTAATTTGTCGAGGGTTTGTTGTGCGCGGTCAATTCGGCCTTGCAGTCGTTCGTTTAAGGGTTGTTGTAATTTTTCTCGGTCAGGATAAAAGCCTAAAATATGCAGCGATCGCCCGTTATGCACCGTACTCAGTTCCAGTCCCGGAACGATTTCGATCGCCAAAGATTCCGCAGCGGCGATCGCTTCGGGCCATCCGGACATGGTATCATGGTCCGTAATCGCCAAGGCCTGGACCCCGGCGGCTACTGCCTGTTCCACCAGTTCAGTCGGGGTCAAAGTACCATCGGAATAGGTCGTGTGACAGTGAAGTTCTAGCATGATTTAATTCTACCTAAAATCGCCTTTATGATTGCTTATTCAGTTCTTGAAAATTATAGCCGATTGTCGGACTCAGGGCAGGAAAAAAACCCGAGTGGGATTAGGGACTTGAGCAGATCGGGTCAATTCGGGGTCAAAGTTTGGCCGCGAGGGGAAGACTTTATCCGTTCTTAAAAAGCTGACGTTCGGCTAGAATTAGCTTTAAAGCGGCTTCACTGTCCACAGGTTTAGAGAAAAAATATCCCTGAGCGTAATCACACTCTAGGGTTCGCAGGAGTTCCACCTGTTGGGCGGTTTCGACCCCTTCGGCGATCGCATCCAAACCGAGGGTATGCGCTAAAGCAATAGTGGTCTGAACGATGTCACAACTTTCATCTAATCCCCGCATCCGGCTCACAAAACTGCGGTCAATTTTGAGGGTATTGATCGGCAGTTCGTGTAACCGTGCCAAGGACGAGTAACCTGTCCCAAAATCATCAATGGATAGATTAATTCCCAGGGCTTTAATTCGGTCCAGAAGTGCTAAGGCGGCCCCGGTATTTTTGAGGATCACACTTTCAGTAATTTCTAACTTTAAGTAACGGCCACAAATCCCACTGGAACGCAGGGTCTGCTCAATCCGTTCGATGATACCGATTTGACCAAAGTTGACCCCGGAAATATTGACGCTGACGGTTAAATCCGCTGCTGCCGGATATCGCTGTTGCCACCACCCCAACTGACGACAGGCTTCGCTCATGACCCAGCGATCGATCGCGCCAATCTGTCCGGTTTCCTCAGCTACGGGGATAAATTCCCCGGGAGAGACCAAACCTCGAATTGGGTGATGCCAGCGCACCAGGGCTTCAAATCCCACAATATTGCCCGTAGCGAGGGAAACGATGGGCTGATAGTACACTTGAAACGGCTGGTTTTCTGGGCGGGTGGGATGGACGGTATGTGCGATCGCCCGTTGCAAATCGGTTTCCAACTGTAAGCGAGCGATCGCCCCTTCATGCATATCCTGGGCAAAGGGAACAGACTGGCCCTGACCTTGCTGTTTGGCGTAATGAAGGGCGGTATCAGCGTCGCGCAGCAGTTCCCCCGATCGCTGATAGCTGCCGTTATCCAGCGCAATTCCGATACTCACGGAAGAAAAAATTTCATGTTCATCCAGGGAAAAGGGAAACCGCATGGCGGATTGGATGCGATCGGCAAGCTGGGTCACATCGGCGAGGCAGGTGATATCCGTGAGCAAAATGGCGAACTCGTCCCCCCCAATGCGAGCGAGGGTTGCCCCGGGATTTAAACAGGACTGGAGGCGTTGTGCGGTGGCAACCAGGAGGCGATCGGCTACCCAATGACCGAGGCTATATTTGACGATTCGGAAGCGGTCGATATCCAGTAACAGGACTGCGACTTTGGCCGATCGCACCTCCCCGGTGGACGCCTCGCTGGTGGATGCGGTCGTGCGGAGGTGATTGTGAGCATTCTGCATGGCGATTCCCAGACATCTCACAAATGAACAGCGGTTCGCCAATCCCGTCAGGGGGTCAGTGAAGGCATAGCGCCGGAGGAGATCTTGGATATGCTTGCGATCGGTGATATCCCGGGCCACCCACAGGACCCGATCGCCATTGAGGGGGGAGAGTTTGGCGGAAAATGCTATGGGGCGATCGCCCAGGGAGAGTTCATACTCCAGACTAAAAGATTTTTGTTCCCGGATTGTTCTTTGGATGTAGTCTAAAAAGCGGTCGGCTAAGGGAGACTCAAAAATATCATGGAGGGTTTTGCCCACCAGTTGGGATGCGGCACGTTGTAGCAAGGGAGAATCCGTCGGCAGAATTTTCAGATAGCATCCTCGGGCATCAAACAGCAGGACCACTTCGTTAATCGCATTTAACAGGGTGGTCATTTCCGTATTCATCGATTGCAGGGTTAGTTCACTCTGCCAGCGATCGGTGATGTCTTGCACCATTGAGAGAATCCCGGCAAACTGACCTTTGGGGGTAAACAAGGGGGTATTATACCACTCACAAACAATGGTTTGGCCCGACTTTGTGAGATTTTCGTTAATGCTATGGGCTGTGAGGTCTCCTTGGGTGAGACGTTGCAAAATTTGGGCAACCTGCGATCGCGTCTGGGGGGGGACGATCGGATCCGGGGTCTGACCGATGATTTCCTGACGACTATAGCCAAATAGTCTTTCGGCCCCAGCATTCCAAGCGAGAAAGCGACCTTCGGCATCAAAGAGAATATGTGCGAGGGGCATTCGCTGGATATGGAGTTGCAAGAATTCTAGCCCGGGATCTCCGGATTGGACGCTCTGCGGGAACAAGGGGTTGATTTGAGGCGATTCTACCCCAGGGTACAAAGTTCGGGACGACTGTTCTGCTGTTCCCTGTGCTATATTTAGGCGAGAACCGGGTTCTCCCCCATCCCGAGGGCCAAGAATGACCGGAGAGTTTTCCCGGGGGACAGATTGACCTTTTCCGAGATCCTTTAGGAGAGCGTCCGGTTGCACTGTGGCGGTTAAGCTGGATTTTCGGAAGCGGGCGATCGCCAGATAAAGCAATGCAAGAGTTGTGACAATTAAACTCAAGACCCACGCCAACTCCCCTACGGGGGCCAGGGCGATCGCCTGGGGTAAAACCCTGACTTGGAACAGTCCTAAGCAAACTAGGCCTGGATGGGTCCAGACTATCACTCTGCCTGGACCCGCGAAATTGAATTCCCATTCATCGGCGATCTCTCGTTTCATAAGCTTTCACTTTTTCTTGATAATGCTTCTAACTTTTGTGAGTTGTGCCCTAAAAATTATAGAGATACGCGAGTTATAATAGGCCGAAGAAGTACATCACTTTTGAGAGAAAATGCTGGCAAATTTTTAAAGTTAAAATGAAACCTAAAATCTGATGGTTGCCTTCTATCCAGATTCAGGATTTGGTCGGGTCGATTCCGTTGCCAGCAGTTTTCCCGTTCCCAAGGAATAGAGGGGTAAATCCTCTCTGATTGAATTAAATGATTTGGGTCAATTCTGCCCCTCCATAACTTCATTTTCTTTGCTCCTTTGTCCGGGTTAGCCCTTCCATTCCGTGACGGAATAGCGCTTCTGCTTAGGGTGTTCCAACAAATAAATCATCCAAATCCCGATGGTTAAGCACCTAACAAGACTGTGTTAGCCCGCGCAGGCGGGCTTTGTCCTGTGAGCCTCCAGGCTTTCTAAGCGGAACGCTCCGCGAACAGCCTGCGGGTTTTTTGGGGATTTTATTTTTTGGAGTTCCCTTAGAAGATAGTCGCCACAAGTGCTGGAATGATTTTTATATTTTAGCAGATTTTTTCCCTAATTTAGGATGTGTAAGACCCCTCATCTGAGCATTGATGAAACCGGGTCTTGAGTCCAAAAAGTTAATTGATTCATAGCGATTGAGTTGAATTTCAAAGCGATCGGCCAAGAGTAGATAGATATCCCTTGAAATGAACAATTCACCACAACCGACTCACTCTAAAGACTGACCCCGTAAGTTGGGATCACCCTTCACCCTTGCACCGATCGCCTGCTGTTTCTAACGGAAGACTGCTCTAATTCGGGAGCAACATCAGGGTATCTCTCGTACTCGCTTCTACCCCCGGACGACTACTCATCATGGGGTGATAATCCAGATTGCGCCACAGGGGTATCAAATCACTATAATGAAGGTGGAAAGCATGACCGGATTGCCCTGTGGACATCACCGCAACGGACCCATTCAAATCGCTCAAATCCAAAATCATCCGCATGGATGGAATCCAAGTCACCTCAAAGGAATTTCGAGCATTCCAGGCGTTTGCATTCACAATGGCATTCCCACCGGATATCGGGACTCCACCGCGATTAAAAATCGCCTCAATCGGAGCAATTCCTGACTGACCTAAACTTTGATTTCTAAAAGTCGCCCGATGCAAATCCCCCCATTGCCAGCGTTGGGGATTTTTACCTAAGCGCTTTTCCAGGTCTGCCACCGCTTCAGCAAAGGCTTGTTGAAAGATAAAATCGCGGTCTTCTACTTCCGGTGTGAGTACATTATCCCACCAAAAACTATCCGGGCGATCGACTAAATCGGCCATAACTTTAATCCAGCGATGACCGCCATTTGGCCAAAAGTCAAACAGCAAATTATCATGAAACGTTGCTGCAAGTAACTGTTTCCAAAATCCTTCAAAAATAGCCGCTTCCGGACTCGTTTCCTCCGCCTGAAAATCCCAACCCTGTAATAAGTCGCGAATCCTTTCCAGGCGGGAATCTTCAAAGGGCTGATTGAGCAAAATTGGGACTAACTTTTCAGCATTGAGATTTTTATTATCTCCTTGAATTTCCCGAAAGGATTCAACATCAAAACTCCCCTCCTTGGCCCTCACCCGTTCCAGAATCCGTTGAGCACGAAATCCATAGTCCCAATCTTTAGTAATCAGATAGGGATAACTCTCATCAACAACGGCATTATTCGCCGTGACAATATAACCCGCAGGAGGATTGAACGTAAAGGGGAGTTGCTCAAAGGGAATATAGCCCTTCCACTCCTGTTCATCGGTCCAACCGGGCACGGGATAGCGACCATCACTGTTGGTTCTAATCGGCACTTTACCGGGCATTTGATAGCCGATATTTCCGTCAATATCAGCATAGATAAGATTTTGAGGAGCAATATCAAAATCCTGGGCAGCTTTGCGAAAATCCTGCCAATTTTGGGCTTGATTCAATTGGATAATTGCGGGAAATAGACGGGCCGGTTCTAAACCTGTCCAGCGCAAAGCGATCGCATAAATGTCCGAGTTACTGCGGGTTAGATCCGGAACCAGCAAAGGTTTGACCTTGGAATAAGTTGAGGAGATAATGGGTCCATGCCGGGTGTAACGCACGGTTTCTACTACGGGTTGACTCCCCGCAATTTCGATGGTTTCAGGGACTTGCTCCATGTCCACCCAGTTGCCATTTACTTCATACTGATTGGGATTTTCAGGATTAATTTTTTCAATATATAGGTCCATCGTATCGGCCCCAACATTGGTAAATCCCCAGGCAATGCGATCGGTATGACCAATAATCACTCCCACCATGCCAGCGAAGGAAAATCCCGTGATATCGTAGGGACAATCTGGGGTTTTAGCATGACAATGTAAACCCATTTCATACCAAATCGAAGGCATTTGGATTCCTAAATGAGGGTCATTGGCGAACAGGGGTTTTCCCGTGGCAGTTTTGGCACCGGAAACCACCCAACTGTTCGACCCAATTTCCCCGCCTCGGGGACCCGTGAGAGTTTCCAGGGCGGATATTTGTTCAGAAACTGAATTGAAAGTGGGGGAAAGCTGCGAGGCGATCGCCGCTATAGAAACAGGGGCATCTTCCGATGTAATTTCCCCCAACTGCTTCCCGATTAAATCCGGTTTTCCTTGGGCAATTTTCCAATCCGGCAGAATAACCGGGGCTTGATTAGAATAGGGGGGGAATAGCTCATTTACCTGTTCCGGAGAATAGGTTTGAAGTAATACAGCCCGCTCGATTTCTTCATCCATATTTGTGCCTAAATCCCAGGCCATCACCTTCGCCCAAGTGAGGGTATGTTCCGGTTGCCAAGGTTCTGGTTGATAACTGGGATTCATCACCTTTAGAACGCCATATTCCAAACTTAACTCGGTGCCCTGATGGTCTTGAAGATAGGCATTCACCCCTTCCGCATAAGCGGTTAAAGGTTCTAGGAATTCATCGGATAAGGTTTGGACTTCTGTTTCGGCAATTCTGGCCCATCCTAGGGTGCGTAAAAACTGATCGGTTTTCAGTTGTGAGTCACCGAAGAGTTCCGAAAGACGACCGGCACCGAGATGTCGCCAAAAATCCATTTGCCAAAAGCGGTCTTGGGCGTGAATGTAGCCTTGTGCTAGAAATAAATCATGCTCATTGGAGGCATAAATATGGGGAATTCCATAAGCATCCCGTCGCACCTCAACGCGATCGCTCAATTGGGGTAACAGAATCTGGCCCGATTGTTGCGGCCAAGAATCCGTCACCCAATATAAGGTAAGGGAGGCGATGGTAACCGTGAGGATCACAGCGATCGCCCCGAAAATTTGCAAGCCTTTACGAAACTTGGGCATCATGAAATCATCACTACAATACTACAATGAGGGTGTAAGGGTATTCCAACAAATAAATCATCCTTGCTTTGATGCGATCGCACCTAACAAGGCTCTTTTAGCCCGCGCAGGCGGGCTTTGTCCGTGTAGCCCCACCCTTCAGGGTGCGGGTTTTTTGAAGGTTTTATTTTTTGGA
>NZ_JAMXOT010000052.1 GCF_024220515.1 Oscillatoria sp. HE19RPO | reverse complement strand
CATTTTTACCAATCGCTGAAGAAGGCGTTTATCCCCGAGGTTAGCATATTTCAGTTCGGATGCGGCCCAAGACTCCACCATCTTATTTCTCCGGCTTATTGTTTCATGAATGAGACCCTCAATGCTCTTTTTCCTTTATGTTAGTTTTAGGAAACATAGCTCGTTGGGAGGCTCCCTTTCTATTCTAGAATATGGCTACCACACTTAAGTATGGAGCTTAAGTGTGGTAGAGTCCCACCCTTCGGGGTAAATTATCCCGCTAACCAATACTGGCATTAGGTTTACAAGATTGTTAAGAAAGATGCGAGTAACGCATAGCCTTAGCAAGGGGAGGGCTAGGGTGGGGTTCTTCTCTCCGGTCCCCTAACAATTCAGTCGTGAAAGCATCAGCCAGAGGGGTACACCTGGGGTACAGTAAAAGAAAGTCGCCCCAACGACTTTCCTGATGGTTGTTCACTCATAGTTCATGGCACTAGGATGTTAGGTAGACTTTGGCGTTGGTTGAAATCCACAGTGGCTCGGTGGTTGGGAGGGGGACGAACAGCCACCCCGCCACCGCCACCGCCGATGAATCCCCTCAGTGATACTCAATATGAACAAGTCTTTCTGAAACTGCTGGATGGAGTGGCTCAGGGATGGGACTCGGGACGGGTATTGGACTATCTGGGTGAGCGAGTGGATGACCGCTTTTTTCACAATTGGCTGATGCGCTTTGGTCGCGATCGCCTTCTCCGTTCCCCCCGTCCTCAACGGGAACGCGCCTCGCGGATGGTGCGGTTGGGGGAACTCGGCAGTGGGAAAATCGGCGAGTTGGCTCATCAGTATGGGGCGCAGAAGTTGGCTCAACCGTTGTCCCCCCTGACGGAGGCGGAGCTTGAGTCATTGTTCCCGGAGTTGTTGCAACAGCGACACCAGGGATGTGAGGCGGTGCTGGAGTGGTTGCAGGAGTGGGAACCTCGGGCCCAGGAGAGGGATTGGTTGGACTGGTTGGAGAAGGCGGGGGAGACTTGGTTGGCGAACCCCCCAGAGGCGCGGTTTGTTCAGGCGTTGCAGGAGTTTGGCACTCTGGAAGTGCCCCTAGCGCAACAGGTGGGGGATTGGGGACAACAATTGCAGGAGCATTTGAGGGTTAGCTCGCCTCCAACGGCGACGGAGGAGACTGGGGAAATAAAATTTCCAGAGGCACGTCAAGGGGAGACTGGGGGCAGTTCAGGAGAGACTGGGGTGAGTCAGGGGGGTTTGACAGTTGAGAATCCGGAAGTAGTAGAGGCATTGAAACGGATATTTGAGCGATATAACGCTGGTGATTATGAGGCGGCTCTGAGGTTAGCCAATGAGGCAATTGAATCCTTTCCCGATCAGTGGATGTTGTGGGGTGTTCATGGCGAGTTGGTGTATAATTTGAATCGCTATAAGGATGCTGTTGCCAGTTATGACCGCGCCCTTGTCCTCAATCCTAACTTTGTACAAGGCTGGTCTGACCGAGGCATTGCGCTGGATAACTTAGGTCGCTATAAGGATGCTGTTGCCAGTTATGAACGCGCCCTTGTCCTCAATCCTAATGATGCAAAAGTCTGGTATAACCAGGGCAATGTGCTGGATAACTTAGGTCGCTATAAGGATGCTGTTGCCAGTTATGACCGCGCCCTTGTCCTCAATCCTAATGATGCAAAAGTCTGGTCTGTTCGAGGCATTGCGCTGTATAGGTTAGGTCGCTATGAGGAGGCTCTTGCCAGTTATGACCGCGCTCTTAGCCTCAATCCTAGCTTTGCAGAAGATTGGGTTAACCGGGGCCTTGTGCTGAATAACTTAGGTCGCTATGAGGAGGCTGTTGCCAGTCATGACCGTGGCCTTGTCCTCAATCCTAACTTTGCAGCAGCCTGGTCTGACCAAAGCCTTGCGCTGGATAACTTAGGTCGCCATGAGGAGGCTCTTGCCAGTTGTGAGAGTGCCCTTGTCCTCAATCCTAACTTGGCAGCAGCCTGGACTAACCGGGGCATTGCGCTGTATAGGTTAGGTCGGTATGAGGAGGCTGTTGCTAGTTATGACCGCGCCCTTGTCCTCAATCCTAATGATGCAAAAGTCTGGGGCAACCGAGGGGTTGCCGCCGGAGGGTCCCGAGGATGCTTCGATTCCGTCACCCTCCCCCCTCACCTGCAAAACCCCGCCCTCGACCAACGGGGGTATGAGGGACAGTTAGCCAGCTTTGAAGAAGGGTTGAAACATTGTCCCCCCGACCGTGACCCAGAAGGGGCAGGATGGTTGAATTACAATATAGGTCTCGCCCATTATGGCCGAGGTCGCCAGGACGAGAACCCTTATCCCTTCTGGCGAAAAGCGGTCACTCGCTACAACGCCGCCCTCAACACCCTCAGCGAAACCCACTCCCCCGAACAGCGACTCAAAACCCTGCGAGACTTGAGCCGCGTCCTCTTTGAACTGGGTCAACTTGACGAAGCGGCGGAAGTACGGCGTCAGGGGTCTGACCTGTTGCGCCGCTTGATTCAACAATGCCCCAGTCCGGGGAAACAACGACTACTGGCCCTGGAATTTATAGACTTCCAACAGTTGACCGTTGACCTGGAATGCCAAGACGGACATTTTGTGAGCGCCCTGATGCTGGCGGAACAAGGCAAAAATAGCTGTTTGCGCTGGTGGCTGTCCGGTTGGATGGAGGAGATTCCCAGTCCTGACTTCCCGAGTCTGCAACAGTATCTCTGCCGTGAGAAGACGGCAGCGGTTTACTGGCACATCAGTCCTGCGGCCCTGACCACGTTTCTGCTCAAACCCAACCAAGACCCCATCCCCCTCCTAGCTTCAGAGGACAGCGATGCGCCTTTCCCCAGACTGCGACAATTACTGGCATGGGAGAAGTGGGTCGATACCTGGAAACAGGACTATCAAGACTATCGCAGCGGTAAATCGAAGTCCGATTCTCCCAACCGAGACCATCCCTGGCGTCAGCAGATGGACTCTCGCCTGCAACAGTTGGGGGAGATTTTGCGGATTGAGGCCCTGCTGGCGGAGTTGGCCGATGAGGAGATTGACCATCTGATTTTACTGCCCCACCGGGACTTGCACCTGTTCCCGCTGGAAGCCTTATTCCCCCCCCACTACAGTCTCCTCCGCCTTCCCAGCGCTCAGGTGGGCATGACCCTGGCGCAACAGCCGGTTGCCCCCATCACCTCCGAGGCTCCCCTGCTGTTGGTGGGATATCCCGACAGTCAGGGACTCCCGCTTCTGGAATTTGCCGAGTTGGAGACAGAAAGCCTGGGGCGGCGGTTTCAGCGGGTGCAGCCTCTGTGTGGTCCCCAAGTCCATCAACAGTCCCTCACCGACGAACTGCACCGGGAGGAGTATCGGCTGATGCACTTTACGGGACATGGGGGCTACGATTTTGACGCGCCGGATCAATCCTGGTTAGCCTTATCGGGGGAGGAGTTTTTGCGGGTTAGGGAGTTGCTGGATCTGCCCCTGACGGGCTATCGTTTAGTTAGTTTGGCCGCTTGTGAAACAGCCATGACCGGCCAGAAATCGATTACGACCGACTATGTGGGTCTCAGCAGTGGCTGGCTGATGGCGGGGGTCTCGTTGCTGTTGAGTACCCTCTGGACCGTGGAATCCGCAGCGAGTATGGTGTTGACCCTGAAGTTCTATGACCAGGTGCTGGCGGGAGTCCCGGAACCCCTGGCCCTGGCGGAGGCGAAACGGTGGTTATCCCACTGTGATGTGGCGGGGTTACGGCAGTTTTACGAGGCGGAACTGGAACGGTATGAAGCGGATGATGGGGTGGTTCGTCCTTCCCTCCTGGACCAACTGGATTCCCTTGAGGGAAAGGACCCCCAGGCGCAACTCTATGCTCATCCTTATTATTGGGCCGCATTTATATTAACTGGAGATACAAAATGATCACACCTCTCACTCGCGTCACGCTCAAGGCATTTCTGGCGGCTGTTTGTTCTCTGGAGGAGTCTCTTCCGGATGCGGTTCAGGCGGAGATTCGGACGGTGGGTCAAACGGGGGAGTATGGTCGCTTGGATGCGATCGCCCGCAACTGTCCACAGTTGAAAACCGCCTATCGTGAAGCCCGCCAAGCCTTAAATCACCCCAGTCAGGAACGCAACAAGGGGGGGGATTTTCGACCGGATAAGACGCCTGAACCCTTCAATACAGAAACGGAGAATTTCGCTCGCAATATTGATGGGTTCAAGGATATGCAGGCGTTATTGGACAAGATTGAGGCGGAAATGACGGGAAATAACGCCAATGGGTCAGAGGTTCCGGAGAAGATTGAGCGGATTCTGACGGAGGAGGATTGTTTTGCGATCGCCCGTCAAGTGTTTCCGTAAAGTCCTTTAAAAACCCCGCAGGCTAAAGCCTGGGGCTACACGGACGAAGCCCGCCTGCGCGGGCTAATACAGAAAATCTATTTTTAACAACCGGATTTGGACTCATGTTGTATGGATGAACAGGATTGGCTACGATTTCTCACCCTCGACTGGTTTCTCTACGATTTGTCGGAAGAGTCATCAGAAACCGTCGCCTCTAAGGAGTTTCCCCCTGCCGGAGACCTTCCCGAACCCCTGGATGGTTATATTAGACATGAGAAAATTCAAGACAGTCAAATGGTTCAAATTGACTGTTCCGGAATAAAGTCCGAGGTCAAATCGCTTCAGGAACTAAAAAACATCCAACAAACGGTTATTAAATATAGTGAGAAACCGGAGAAAACCTCCCTGGGAAAACTGGGGTCAAGTTGGCTGGTTTGGGGACAATTAATGTCCGATGAGCAATCCCCAGTGAAGCTGGCGCAAGAGATTTGTACTCAATTACAGTTTGAGGGAACTTCTCCCAATTGGCAAGTGGATTTAATTGCTCACGGTCCTTTGTTGGGGGCGACCCTGTATGAACTGTGGTGTCCGCCCCAGGCACAAGGGGAGGGAGAGAGTTATCATCTGTTAATTTGTTTATTTGAGAGTCACTGGCGAAAAGAAGCCCTACAAAAGCGCGTGGGAAATCTTTTGAACCATTGCCAATATTTGTTTTTATACCGCCATAAAGTAGTCTGGGCATTTCAACAAAGTCGCCGCTTGCGGGAGTCGTTAGAACAGCCATCCCGTCTCGTCCCCCAGGTGACGAATCAGAGTTTAGCCCGCCTGGAACAGTCAGAGGTGAATTTGACCGAATTACAAGACCATTTGCGCCAAAGTTTGAATCTGTTGGCGGTGTATGCAACCCAGCTTAATTATTTGCAGGAACAACGCCACACCATTGAAATTAATTTAGAGAATTATCGCCAGCGGGTTATCAAATTAGCTGGATTATCGGCGCAAGATAGTCCAAAAACCCCAGGCGAAAAGGTTGGGGGATGGCAAGGTCAAGGGAGTTCCTTGCTGTTTGAGAAATTTAGTCAGTTTGCTGAAAACAAGTATTTACGGCAAATTGAGCGAGATTATAGCAGTTTAAGTCCGGGATTGTTGTTAGTTGAAAATTCAATTAAAGCGGTTGAAAGTCTGAATCAGATAGAACAAACTCGCAGCGATCGGCGTCTGAATACCACCCTCACCATTGCCAGTGTAGGGGTAGCAACCAGTGCGGTGGTAGCAACGGTGATAGTGGCTACACCGCCCCCGAATCGCCGTCAACTAGAGTTTCAAATCACCACAATTTTGGGAAGTTTGATATTAGGCGGAGTAATGAGCCTCGTGGTTTGGGGTTGGGGTTGGTTACACTGGCGGCGCAAATGAGGGCATTCGGGGAGTGTGAGTTTCTCCGAGTTTTAGAGTCAAAAAAGAGCAGTTGATGAGACTTATTGCAACATTATCAACACCGGCGGGGGATAAATCCCCCGCCTCATAGCTAAAGTCGGTTAAAAACCGACTGCAAGTCTTATCCCGTGGTTGTTTTCAGTCGGTTTCAACCGACATTTTGCAACATTATCAACACCGGCGGGGGATCAATCCCCCGCCTCATAGCTAAAGTCGGTTAAAAACCGACTGCAAGTCTTATCTCGTGGTTGTTTTCAGTCGGTTTCAACCGACTTTAGCTGTTAGGCGGGGGTTTGAACCCCCGCCGGGTGTTGCCACTCACAGGAGGCGATTCCCTACGGGATAGCTCCGCTTACCGCACCTGTATAGCGACTGAAAAACCCTCTTTCTTCATGACGTGGCGATCGCGCCTATACGAGAACTCTCCACCCACTCATTCATCTTGACGTGCTTAAGCGCATCAAGAGGACCCCACCCTAACCCTCCCCTTGCCAAGGGGAGGGGACCGGAGGTAATTTAAAATGTGAGGTAAATTCCCCCTGAACGTAAAAAACTTACTATTGACTACCGGAGAATAGTTTATTTTGTGGAGTTCGCTGATAGGTGCAGTCCGTGAATTGCGTTTACCTTCAAAACCTGAGATTAAAATAGGATTTTGGGATTAAATAGCCGTAAAATTTTAATAACAGTCTCAATCTGCCTGTCTCAATTCACCATGTCTGACTTACACCATCCCAATCCGGCCCTTCCCGGCATCGAACTCTTAGAACAAAAAATTAGCCGATTGCCGATTAAAAAATTTAAGTGGGACCCGACGAATTCCCTCGGGTCTTATTTAGAAATGTCCGTGGATATGGTGAATATCGAGGAGGTGATGAAGCTAAGTAAAGCCTTTATTTTAGATAAAAATCTAGTCGGACTTACCTTACTGTTCAAACAGTTTTGGCAACGCTTTGAGGAGGAGGTGAATCAGTTGCCGACGAAAAATTTTAAAATCGACCCGTTTCATGGGTTTAATCAATCAGCGACTTTATTTGTTCAAGAAGTTTATGTGGAATTAAAGGATATCCAGACCACGATTCGGAAGTTAGAACCCGTCTGGACCGAGATAGAACAGGTGAACTCGGTTTTATTATCGGAGGTGATTCTGACCAAAGAACGGCAATTGTTGGAAGTTGTGGAGAGTCCTATCCCGGAAGCTGTACCCTTGCCGCAGTTGGTGGGGAAAAAAGATGAACTTAAAAGAGGGAGGGCAATTCGGGACCTGGCAGTTGGTTATTTCCAGGGGTCGGTGTTGTGCAGGGATTGGTCACCGTTCTTGCATTCCCGCTTGGATGCTGTGATTGCAGAGGTAGATAACGCTTCTTGGTGGATTGAGAATGAACATCGTTTAGTGCGTGGGATTTTGTTGAAAGTTAGTCAGTCTTTAGATGAGTTGTTGTTTGCCGAGTTGCAACAACTGGCGGAGGGGTGAACGGATGGGGTTGGGTTGGGTTTACGATGATGAAATAACCCGGAAACGACTGAAGTCGTTACTACGAACACCGGAGGGATAACGCCTGAAGGCGTTACTACGAACAAAAGAGGGATAACGACTGAAGTCGTTACTACGAACAGCAGGAAGATAACGACTGAAGTCGTTACTACGAACTAAGAAGGATTTGGGTTAACGGGGGGTGATGGGGATGTCTAGGGGTTGACCCGATCGCGCATTGAGAATCATGAGATCCCATTGTCCGTTGGCACTGGATTCAAAGGCGATGGTACTGCCATCGGCGCTGATGACGGGATTGCGAACTTCTGCTTTAAAGTTTTCGGTGAGGTTGCGTAACTGACGGGTTTCGCGATCGTGGAGATAAATATTGGATTGTCCCTGACGGGTTCCGGCAAAGACGATATAGCGTCCATCTTCGGAGATGCCTGGGTGGGAGGCGAGGATATCCAGTTGGTTTAATCCGGGGATATCGACGAGGCGGCGATTGTTGCCATCAAAGAGGTAGACATCTTGTCGTCCCTGGCGATCGGAAACAAAGGTGATAAAACGTCCTGAGATTTGCGGGGTGATATCATCACTGGGACTATTTAAACTCCGTCCTGAAGCATCAAAGGGAAAGTTCAGCAGACGCGGATAGGTGGTGCAGCTACTCAAAAGACTGACCAGGGAAACCATTGGAATTAACAGAAAGCGCTTCACCATTTCACTGTTTTGTAATGTCTATAAAAACCCGCAGGCTGAAGCCTGGGGCTACACGGACAAAGCCTGCCTACGCAGGCTGAAGAGAACATCCACGTTTAACACCCGGATTTGGTATCAAAGACCTACTTTATTGTGACAGCCCGCGCAGGCGGGCTTCGTTCGTATAGCCCCAGGCTTCAGCCTGCGGGATTGTGCAATTTTACTATGCAATTTTACTCTTCAGCCCGCGCAGGCGGGCTTCGTTCGTATAGCCCCAGGCTTTAGCCTGCGGGTTTCTGCAATTTTACTGCGGTCCGGTAAGGGAGAAACCCGAGGGAACGCCATCAATCAGGTCTAATTCAATACTGGGTCCGCGATCGAGGACTTCGATATCCCATTGACCACGACCGCCACTTTCAAAGACAATATAACGACCGTCGGGGCTAATTTTGGGATTGCGAATCCACCCTTGATAGGGTTGGTAAATGACTTGAGAACCTCCGGTGATGCGATCGTACAAAATGACCGAGGCGCGACCTTGATTATTGGTGAGGTAGACGATATAACGGGCGGTGTTGCTGATGCTGGGACTATCGGCGATCGCATTTTGTCGGTTCAACCCTGGTAAATCGGCAAACTGTCGATTTTGTAAGTCATACAGCAAAATATTTCGGCTGCCGTTGCGATTGGAGACAAAGGCTAAAAAGCGCCCATTGGCACTCAAGGACGGCTGTTCGTCGGTATAGCGACTATTTATAGAAGTTGGCCCGATCGGGATATTGGTGGGGTTGCATCCGACTAAAAAGCTGCCAAAACTTAACCCAAAAACTAGGGTTAGGCCCTGGCGGAGGAGGTTTTTTGGAGCGAATCTGTTCACCTTGGTTTTTCCCAGTTGAGGACAGGGACGCCACAATTTGGGGGGGAATGGCACGGACGGAATCAAATCATATCAAATTAATAAAGGGGCAATTAACAAAGGGGCGATCGCCATCCATTGCCCCCGATCGCCCATTTCTGTCCCCGATTGTTTAATAATCGAAATTCCCCGAATTATCTTGCTCGCGATCGTCATCTTCTACGGAGTCGATCGGCTGATAATCTACATAATCACTGGGTGCCGGTTCATCTTCCGGTGCAGGGGGTCTGCGGGTCCGTTCCTCTGGGGGAGGAGTCCGCGAGGGTCTTGCACCTGGGGGTCTTCTACTCCCCGAACTTCCCGCACTTGATGGCGGACGCCGAGAGGTCCGTTCCTCCGTTGTATCCACCGTGGCCTCCCATTCTGGATAGGAGGGACTTGTGGGGGGGCGTTCCGTTGAGCGGGGACGACGGGTCCGGGTACTGGGATTGGTGCGATCGGCAGGGGACCGGCGACTGGGTGGCCGTCTGGGGGCCTCATCCGCATAATAGGGATTGCGAGCCGCTCTGGGGTCCTGAGTCCCTTTGATCCGGCGTCGGGTGGGATTTGCCTCGTAGTCGGATTCGATTTCGTCGAGTTCCGCATCCACTCGGTAGACACTACTCACGGGACGCTCATCATCTACAATTCGCCCAGATTGGCGCTTCGCCTGATTGGTGGTGACACCGCGCAAGCGAATGTTGTCAAAGGCAAAGTAGATTGCTGACCCCCCAAGCAGAATCTGACCAAACTGCATAATCGGGTCAAAGCGCCATCCGTAAAAGAACAGAATGCCGCCACAAAGTAACCCCACTGCTGCAAAAAACAGATCCGTATCTCGCGATAGTTCGGGACGCCATGAGCGGACGGCATAGAGTCCGGCCCCACCGATGGCGATCGCGATTCCGACGATACTCGCTAAGTTGAGACTAAAATTTACCATCTGCTCTCTCCTTCATCATTTTTATGTTAGCGAGTATCCCGCTAAATCTCCACCTACTCCTGATTCGCTTGGATTGTGATCAGCATAAGTTTGGCTGTTGTCCTTCGTCAGTTGCCCTGGGCGTTGAGCGAAGAAACCTCAGCGTATAGAGAGCACCTCACCTTCATCGATGGGTTGGCGATCGCTATACGCTGAGGTTTCCATCCAGTTCGCCGGTTTAGAACCGTTGCACTTTATCTTTCTGGCTGATGAAGATGAGAGCAGCAGTGGCGGGGATCACGATCAGGACCGCACCCCAGAAGAGGCTCCAAAACAGGTTGGCGAGTGATGGCGTCATAGTGTCTCCTTAAACAAGATTTACATTTCTATCATTTTATTAAACCGTTACCGCGTTGAGAAGTCCAGTTTCTTGCAATTCCAAAACTCCATGACTCAGGGACTCAGAGGTAGAACCAACCGCAAGGGACTACACCAAGGGGCAGGGATTGAAATACAATAGAGTGAACAAGGCTGTAACAAAACTTAAATTTTTACTCATGATGACATCGGTTGCGATCGCCAGTTGGATCATTGGCCCCCTCTTAGTCATAATGACCCTATGCTTCATTTTCCGAATTATCCTAACCTGGTATCCCCAAATCGAACTGACTAAATTTCCCTGGATCCTGATTGCCCTCCCCACAGAACCCTTCCTAGCTCCCACCCGCAAAATCATCCCCCCCCTAGGCGGTGTAGACATCACCCCCATTATCTGGGTCGGCATCATCAGTCTCCTGCGAGAAATCCTCTTGGGTCAGCAAGGGTTGTTGAGGATGATGATGTAGGTCATTGGTCATTTGTCATTTGTCATTTGTCATTTGTCATTTGTCATTGGTCATTGGTCATTGGTTAATGGGGGAGATGTTCGTAGTAACGACT
>NZ_JAMXOT010000404.1 GCF_024220515.1 Oscillatoria sp. HE19RPO | reverse complement strand
CAACAAATAAATCATCCTTGCTTTGATGCGATCGCACCTAACAAGGCTCTTTTAGCCCGCGCAGGCGGGCTTTGTCCGTGTAGCCCCACCCTTCAGGGTGCGGGTTTTTTGAAGGTTTTATTTTTTGGAGTTCCCTTAGTACCCAATCTCGGCCATAAAACCTGTTATAACAGTCCCCTTGATTGAATACCGTCCCAACCTCTTGTAGTGCGTAAAACCTGCCGCTCATTAAGCCAAACGGGTAGACCTATTGATTGTTTCCGTTAATAAAGTCCGTACAGGTTTTTCTCAATTTGTCTGCAATTGGGGTAATATCTACCGGGTTGGGTTCTGGCGACTCCCAATTAATATCCATTGCACCACTCAAGATTTCATCAAAGGAATAGTGCTTGAACAAATCGATTAATCCTCCCATTCTAGTATCATTAGATAAGACTTCTTTTTCCGTGAGTAAAATGACTGGCGTTCCCATTGCTAAACAGGGGAGCGCACAGTGAATTCTCCCCGTAATGACTAACTTCGCCTGAGCATACCGATCCAGCAAAGACTGGGCTAAACGGGCCCGCTTGTAAGGATTGATGTAGTCTGGCTGTTTTAGTTCTACAGTATGTCTAAGATAGGTTGCTTTGTTCCGAATGTCTTCCGGGAATTTTTCCCATAAATCTTGACGAAAGTTTTTACTCTTAGGAGTTGGGTAGCCTCTCCCCTCACCAAAACTGAAAGGATCGACAAAGTAGATATTATCAGTACGTTCTTTGAATCTATTCTGAAGCGTTAAGGTTAAACACCCGGAAAAGTAAGCATCAACTCCCAAGTTAGTTAAACGTTCTAAGGTTTTATAACCTCGACAGCCAATGGGTTCAAATTGCTTGTAATAATCCCGGTATTTTGGATCGGCTAATTCCTCACGCCCCATATGGAAAGACACGAACAGAGGATTGATATTGGGAGGGGGAGGCCAATCAATCGGCTCATTATTAAAAGGCCCGATAAACCAACCATTCATAATCATCTTCATGGGACCAAAGTCACGGGCTTCGCCAAGGTGATCCCGGGAAATATCAAAATCAATGTGAGGCAGATATTGAGCTGCGGCTAAACTTTGGACATCATCCCCAAGATTCCAAGATTCATACTTGAGTAACCCATATTTTTCTGGAGTTCCCCAAAAGCGACGACCCAAAAAGCGCGTTCTGCTGTATTTCATGATGGTAAATTGATAAGTATTTAACTTTAATTATCCAGATTTACCGGGGTCATCAGGACTTAAGCGTTTCAGCATTTAAATTTTAAAACACTCTCAACCCACAATCTTTTTGCCGTGCGACCTTATGGAGATCTGGGGTGATTAAATTAAATGCTCAATAGCTTGACTGATTTTTTGGCCTAGCATAAAACAGTCTGAGGAAAAACTGAGTTTAGCTTGGGTTACCCAGGTAATTTATCCTTGCATAAAGCTAGAGATTTGTCAAGAGGTTTTAGAGGGGGTAATAGACCTATTGCAAAATAATTTTATGCTGGATTAGGAAGTTTAACCTAGGCTCTATGGCGGGGTGCAGTGCCGATGTTTATCTTACCCCTTTTCTCCCGTGTCGTGCGATCGCCATTCATCAATGGCAAACTCTAAAGTTTGACCCTGGGAACTGCCAAATTTCAATAAAATCCCTGATTCTAACTTCACTTCCTGATGGTGGACTTTTTGCCACCCATTACTACTTTTAATCAAAGTTCCATACCGAGAAAAGTCTCGCAGAAAATAAGCGGGAACTGAACCTGTCCCAGACATATCCCGATAAAAAATTTCGGCGTGTCGTTGGGAAACCCACCGTTCCTGAATCACTAGGTCGTTCTGAGACCTCCGACCCACCCGCATCAAGCCCCCGCGAATCGGCCAGACTTGGTTGCTGACATCAACCGATCGCAGATAAGCCAAACTAATTAAAGGCCGAATCCCCGAAGGCGTATTCTCCGGCAGTTCCGTCTCCAGATAATCCAGGGGTTGGATTAATTCCCCATTAAACTCTGGATGCATATAAAGGACTGGCAAGGTCCAGGCGGGTTGATTAAATTTATAAACCGTTAATAACTGCTGGCGGGCGACTGCCACAGCGCGATCGATGGACATTCGGTCCGCAAGGGCGCTGGTAAAGGCTTGAATAAAACTTAATGCTTCTTCATCAGTAATCGAATCACGCATTCCCAATACTGCCGGGACGCCATGATGAATCAGGACCTCAGCTAGACTACTGCGAGGAATCGCTTGTTCATTCTGGCGATCGCTTTGCGCACCCCAACAAGCATTAAACACCGCTAAGGTCACTTCTGAGCGCACCAGCACTTGAGCCAATTCTGTCCCACTCAGGGGAGTTCCCGTTCGTAATAATAACTGACCCCCCGCAGGGGCACAGATGCCGTGACCCGCATAGAAGAAAATATTATAGTTTCCCGTTTCCAGGGTTTCGATTAGTTCGCTCGGAGTGGGTTGGATTAAGGTATCGACATGGCAGGATACCGGGAGGATATTGTCACCGGAATTCCGGTTGCGATCGCTCTGTTCCAGGACCTGCCCTAAGGCATCCGCTTCTTTTTGCAGTTGCAGGCGGTTTTCTGCCTGGGAGGAATGACCCGGGTTTTCGACTTCTTCCCCTAAGACTAATAAAATTTTTAAAGATTGTGCGGTGCAACGAATCGCCAGGGGGTCTACATCACTGGTAGTCCGGCTAAATCGCAATTGGGGATTAAGGCAAATGGTGGGTTTACCTGGACGGGGTTGCATCAGTTCCCAAGGCAAGGCGATCAGTTCCGGGTCCCGAATTTCTAACTGAATCCGCAGGGGGCGGTCCTGACCCATTGCGATTCCCATGCTTTGGGCGTAGCTATTTTGAAGCGCTTCGCCAAACAGCCATTGCCAAAGCTGGAGTCCTAACTGCTGCATCAGTCGAGCGCTGTAACTCGCGGGAGACTGACTGCTGCTGGGGGTGAGCATGGACAAGGAGTTGTCTTGGGATGAAGGCGGGAGATTCCAGACTGAAGGCAAGGGCTGTAGGGAAAATAGCTGATGCCACGCTTGCCAAGTTTGGGTGAGGCTATCGGGCCAGGGACAGTCATAATGAACGTAGCCACCGGGATAGGGGGCTTTCAGAACCCAGATGGCAAAGTGTTTGGCATCAGAGTTGGTATTTAATGGGGCGATCGCGATGCTCAGGCAAGGAATCTCAGACCAAGACATTCAGAACACTGGCTCTAATGTGAAAGGGGCTTTTAACCAGTGTATCTGTTCTCGGGTGTGATGTTACATTCAGGGATATTCGCCGAGGATTAAAGCAATATCCCCCGACCTTGGTGTGAAAGGGTGTGATCCCGGTTTGGATTGACCCAATCAAGGCGATCGCGGGGGATACACTGAGGCGCAAGGCTCTTTACCGAGATGCTGAACCCGCCAATGGGTTGAAGACAGGGGAATGCTTGGCCCAAAAAACTGGCCATCCCCCGGAGAAAGTGTTGACCCTGAATTAAAGTAGAGTGCAAGGTTAATAAAATAACACCCCCGGTGATTTATGCCGAAAAATTTTCTACTTCAGAGACGGCATAACGAGCGATCGCCAAACTCAGGCGGGCTTTTTCAATTTCCGATAAGTTTGACCAGGTTTTTTGGCCGATCGTATTTACAGTAGAGTCCAGGGATTCGCCTCGCATGGCGTAGGCAAAAGGTCGGGCTAAAACCTGTAAATCTTCCGGGGTCCATTGCGGCAGCAGTTCGCTGACACATTGCACTAATCTTTGAGCAATTGGGGTTTCGTTAGAGGTTAGGGTTTGAGCGCGTTCGGCGATCGCCGCTAACCAGTCAGAAGGTACTTGTGTCCCAAACTTTTGCAGTAAAGCGGCTCTAACGCTCTCCACTGCGGAGGTTTCTGAGGGATTTGCGGACCACAGTCTCTCGAACGCGGCGATCGCCTTTTGTGCTTGGGGTGCGAAGTCGGCTTCGTCACTCAACCACAAGGGCGCAACCTCCGCTTCTACCGTGGCAAAATATGTATCAGCCTCAATCGCAGTCGGGTTCCAAGGGTAAGGAACTTCGGTCTGGGTTAGTTGCTCTAAAAGTTCTAACTCCAGATGAGATGGAGAATATTCTCCATATTCCAGATCACGGGGTTGCTTGGGCATGAATGATGCTCCTGGTGAGTGCATGGATGGATTTGCTTTGATATCGCTAGCTACAATAGCGGTTCTCTCCGTTCCGCAATCGGAGAAGGGATCGCTAGATAGGCATTTTTCTTCCACACCTTCTTTGCATCTTTTTCCCTTTACCTTTCTTCACAAAATCGGTAATTTTCGGTTGAATTCTAGGTTAGAAGGGTAAATTTTCTGGAGAGAAAAACCCTAAAAAAAATATGAAGGCAAATTAAACGCTGAACCTGTCGGAAAAAAGACTGAGGAGGAGGACGGACTCAGGGCAAATGTTTCGGATTTGGCAAGGGTGGCGATCGCCCGGGTTGATTTTCACAAATTGCTCCGTTTAGTCACCTTCTCCAACCCCTGCACAAGTCAGGCAACTTATTCTAGTCTAGCATGGAATAATTAGAGGCTGTAGGCCGTCCGGGCTGTGCCCTTGGGACTCCCCACCGAATCCCGTACACTGGGTCCCCCTTGACTGTCATCCGGAACGCCTTAACTGAATGGTTACTCCCCTAAAAGACAAAATGCTGGTTCTTTCTCCTGAATTGCAAAACAAACTTGCAACCCCTCTCAAAATTGGTCAAGTTTCGGTTAAAAGTCGCGTCTTGCAATCGCCCTTATCTGGGGTTACGGATTTAGTCTTTCGGCGTCTGGTCCGTCGCTATGCACCGGACTCCATGATGTACACCGAAATGGTGCAAGCGAGCAGTTTGCGCTATTTGCGGGAGGTCCCCAAAATTATGGAAGTGGACCCCAATGAACGACCGATTAGTATTCAATTATTTGACTGTCGCCCAGATTTCTTAGCGGAGGCGGCAGTGATGGCGGTGGCAGAAGGGGCGGATACCATTGATATTAATATGGGCTGCCCGGTGAATAAAATTACCAAAAATGGCGGGGGTTCTTCGTTGTTACGGGACCCCAAAACTGCCGAGGCGATCGTTCGTGCCGTAGTCAAAGCGGTATCGGTTCCCGTGACGGTAAAAACCCGCATTGGTTGGTCCGATCAGGAGATTAATATCCTCGACTTTGCTAAGGGAATGGAGGATGCGGGTGCCGCCATGATTACGATTCATGGCCGGACTCGGGACCAAGGATATCACGGCAGTGCCAAGTGGGAGTGGATTCGACGAGTTAAGGAGGTGCTGTCGATTCCGGTGATTGGGAATGGGGATATTTTTTCGGTGGAAATGGCGGTACGCTGTTTGGAGGAAACTGGGGCCGATGGGGTGATGTGTTCCCGGGGGACCTTGGGGTATCCGTTTTTAGTGGGAGAGATTGACCATTTCCTGAAAACTGGAGAGGAGTTAAGAGCGCCTACCCCAATGGAGCGATTGGAATGTGCGAAGGAGCATTTACGCGGGTTGTGGGAGTACAAAGGCGATCGCGGAGTTCAACAGGCGCGAAAGCATTTGACTTGGTATGTGAAAGGGTTTTACGGTGCCGGAGAACTCCGGGATCAGTTAGCCAGAGTGGAGTCAGTGGCCCAAGGATGCGAGTTAATCGATCGCGCGATCGCCCAAGGGATTAGGGCTGAATGACCTTGGTCATTTGTCATTGGTCCTTGGTCATTGGTCATTGGTCCTTGGTCCTTGGTCCTTGGTCCCTTGACAAATGACAAATGACAAATAACAAATGACAAATGACAAATGACAAATGACCTTAATCAGCAGCATTACTCAGGCGTCGCAGATTCAGCACATCGCTGATTTGGCGAATTTGGTTAAAGGTGCGTTCGAGTTGGTGGCGATCGCAAATATCGATCCCCAGTTCGATGGTGGCAGGTTTACCCATGTAGGTTTTCACGTTGGCGCTGCGGACGTTGACATTGTTATCTTTCAATCGAGACAAAATGTCATTTAGAACCCCAACGCGATCGAGCACTTCGATGGAAATCTCAACAGGATAGCTTTGAGGACGGCCCTCGGCGCAATCTGTGGGATTCCAGTTGACGGGGACCAGGCGATCGCCGGGAATCCCTTGAACATTGGAACAGCCTTGGCGGTGAATGGAAATGCCCCGATCGCCCAGGGTGACAATCCCAATAATGGATTCTCCGGGGATCGGTGTACAACATCGCGCCAGATGATAAACCAATCCCTCGACTCCGGCGATCGGGTGTTTCCCTTTTGTCTGTGCTGGGGGAAGAGAGGCCCTGACGGTGACTCCGGGCAGTAACAAGGGCTGAGTCTGTGCCAAGGTTTGGCGATCGGTGACTTCACCTCGGAGGCGATGGACCACTTGATTGATCGTGAGTTCCCCATAGCCGACTGCGGCGAGTAAATCCTCCACACTGTGGTAATTGCAGCGTTGAGCCACTTGCAGCATTTGTTCCGATTTGAGCAAGGATTCAAATCCATTTTTGCCCAATTCTTTTTCCAACATATCCCGACCCCGTTGGACATTCTCATCCCGATGCGATCGCTTGTACCACTGGCGAATTCGGGTTTTCGCTGTCGTGGTAATGGCGAAATTCAGCCAATCTAAACTGGGGTGACTATTTTTCTGGGTGAGAATCTCGACGATATCCCCATTATTTAAGGGAGTATCCAAGGTAACCAGTCGCTCATTGACCCGCGCCCCAGCACAATGGTTACCGACTTCCGTATGAATTCGATAGGCAAAATCTACCGGGGTTGCCCCTTGTTTGAGGGAGATTAAATCGCCTTGAGGGGTGAAGACATAGACATCTTCATCAAATAAATTATCCTTAACATTTTCCAGATATTCTTGAGCATCTTTGAGGTCACTTTGCCATTCCAATAGCTGACGTAACCAGGTGAATTTCTCATCATCGTTATTGAGTTTACTGTGACTGGATCCGGTTTCTTTATATTTCCAGTGGGCTGCGATCCCGTACTCAGCAACGTGATGCATTTCTACGGTGCGGATTTGGACTTCAATGGGCCTGCCTGTCGGTCCGAGGACGACGGTATGCAAGGATTGATAGCGGTTGGGTTTAGGGAGGCCGATATAGTCTTTGAATCGACCGGGTAGCGGACGGAAGGCATCGTGAGCGATCGCCAGGGCACGGTAGCATTCTTCGCTTTTTTGGACGAGAATTCTCACCGCTGCTACGTCGTATATTTCTTCAAATTTTTTGTTCTGGCGCTGCATTTTTTGATAGATCCCGTACAGATGCTTGGGACGCCCGCTAACTTCGGTGCAACCGATCCCCAGTTCTTCTAGGCGCAGTCGCAGGGTTTCGGTGACTTTATTCAGGCGGTTTTCGCGGTCGATCCGTTTTTCAGCGACGAGATCCTGCATCTGGCGGTAGGAGTCGGGTTCGAGATATTTAAAGGATAGGTCTTCGAGTTCCCATTTAAACCGACCGATCCCCAGGCGATTGGCTAGGGGTGCAAAGATTTCGCGGGTTTCTAGGGCGATGCGCTGACGCTTGACATCGGCGAGGGACTCTAGGGTTCGCATATTATGGAGGCGATCGGCCAGTTTCACCACGATGACTCGGATATCTTTGGCCATTGCCAGAAACATCCTACGGAAGTTCTCCGCTTGTCGTTCGGTTTTGCTGGAAAAGTTAAATTTGGAGAGTTTGGTGACGCCTTCGACGAGTTGGCGGACTTCTTCCCCGAAGCGTTCTTCGATTTCTTCGGGGGTGACTTCGGTATCTTCAACCACATCATGCAAAAACCCCGCAGCAATCATGGCACTGCTGCCACCGAGTTCCCGCAGGAGTCCGGCAACGGCGATCGGATGGATGATATAGGGTTCGCCGGATTTGCGCCGCTGACATTCATGAAGTTGATAGGCAAATTCAAAGGCGCGACAGATTAGGGAGTTATCGTTCTGGGAGAGGTCGGGGTGGATTGAGTCGGGAGATTCGTTATAGGAGATTAAACAGGTTTGCAGCCATTCGGGAATCTCGACATCAAAGGAGCAGGTTGGAGCAACGGGGTTCATGATCATAAGACAGTCTGAAGGATTAATAATGGGGTGGGCTTAAGAAGATTTATCAATTTTAGGGCATTTATTGTATCTGAAGATACAGAAAGCCTGAAAATAAGGAGATAAGAGCTGAGGGTGCAGGGTCCCTATTGCCCTCTGGGCCGGAATTCATACCGGGCAAGAGACTCTGCATCGCTCAGGCTTGCAATTTATATCTAAGTTAAAGTTTTATTAAATTGTACGGATTGCCTACTCTATTAATATAGACAAATTTCTTCAACTTATGCTGCCGGATTTTCATGTCCAGTGTTATCAAAATTTGATGCAAGCACTAAAGCAATTGACGGAAATGGCCAATGCACCGAATCCAGATCAAGCGACGGTGCGAGCCAGTACACTTGAAATGCAACAAATTTTTCAGGCTCAAATCTTGAGCTTAGGGATGGAGGGGCTAGACCCCAGGATGGTGTCCCTGGTGCAGTCGTTTCAGACGGAACTGCATAAGCAGATCCGGTTATTGGTAAATGACGTGATGTTTTTAGGTTCCGCTCGACAACCGGAGACTCTTGAGCGACGTTGGTCTGAGGTCCGCGATCGCCTTAAGAGTTGCATCGGTTACTGCGAAGCCATTTTGTCGATTCCTGCCCCGAATTGAGTTCCAGGGGCCTGGGTTAAGATCCTTCCTTGGCGATCGCCCATCCGGGAGTATCTAGCCCGAATTCATTCCAAGTCCCATTTTTGAAGGTGTAACCGGGAAAGAAACAGCAATGCAATGCCCAAAAGATAAGAATGAGACCCTAGTCGATGGATTTTTGTCCGGGGATCTCCCCGTCAAGCACTGCGTGGAATGTCAAGGCAGTTGGATTTCCTCAACCGACTACGAACCCTGGCGATCGCAGCAACGTCGGCAGATGGTTCCCGCAACCTACGTGACTCGCGAAGTCGGCAGAGACTTCATTCCCCCTGAGACGGACATGAAAGCGGGATTATGTCCGGAATGTAATCGCTACCTTTCCCGTTCCAAAGTGATGGCAAAAAACCCGTTTTATGTGGAACGCTGTCCCAGTTGCGGCGGGTTCTGGTGCGATCGCGGGGAATGGGAAATTCTCGAAGAACTAGAACTCCATGATAGCCTAGAACAAATTTTTTCGGGGGAATGGCAAGCCCGAGTGCGATCGGTCCTGCAATCTGAAAAAGAACGGGATGCCACCATCGACAAATTAGGTCCAGAAGTGGCGGAAATGGTCTTCCAACTCGCGGAAGTTCTCGAACAACACCCCAATGGCGATTTCGGCGTAGCCTATTTAATGCGCCGCTTTGATAGACCGCAATAAGGAGTGGGGAAAATTGTTCGTAGTAACGACTTCAGTCGTTATCTTCTTTTGTTCGTAGTAACGACTTCAGTCGTTATCTTCTTTTGTTCGTAGTAACGACTTCAGTCGTTATCTTCTTTTGTTCGTAGTAACGACTTCAGTCGTTATCTTCTTTTGTTCGTAGTAACGACTTCAGTCGTTTCATAGCTGAACCCGTGATACTCACCAGGATCGGCTTAAGCCCCTGTGAAGAAACTGGAGGATCCGGACAGGGTTGCGTGAATTGGCTGACGCCAAGTCACGCGGTAACGACTGAAGTCGTTACTACGAACATGAACCCCATCTCCCCGAAGAAACTGGAGGATCCGGACAGGGTTGCGTGAATTGGCTGACGCCAAGTCACGCGGTAACGACTGAAGTCGTTACTACGAACAGGAACCCCATCTCCCCGAAGAAACTGGAGGATCCGGACAGGGTTGCGTGAATTGGCTGACGCCAAGTCACGCGGTAACGACTGAAGTCGTTACTACGAACATGAACCCCATCTCCCCGAAGAAACTGGAGGATCCGGACAGGGGTGCGTGAATTGGCTGACGCCAAGTCACGCGGTAACGACT
>NZ_JAMXOT010000403.1 GCF_024220515.1 Oscillatoria sp. HE19RPO | reverse complement strand
AGTCGTTACTACGAACTTTGAGAACGACTGAAGTCGTTACTACGAACTTTGAGAACGACTGAAGTCGTTACTACGAACTTTGAGAACGACTGAAGTCGTTACTACGAACTTTGAGAACGACTGAAGTCGTTACTACGAACGGGGATTTTTTTGAGTTTCCCTGGGGAATAGCAATAGATGATTATTGGAGACGAGTGAGGGCTTCTCGGAGTTGTTGTTCGGATTGAGGATTGGTTTTGACGAGTTCGGTGATTTCGTTAAAGCGTTGGATGGTTAATCCGTTACTGGTGACTAGGTTTTTTGAGCCTTCGCAATAGTTGACGACGATCGCCTTGACTTCGCGATCGAGTTGGTTGACTGAATCGGTATTTCGGCAGTCAATGGCGGGAACGTAATTGAGGATGGTTTCAACTTCTTGGTAGGCTTGCGATCGCTGTTGTTCGATCGCCAGGATGGAACGGGCGTAGTTCTCTATTTCTTCGGGGGTAATGCTTTGCGCTGAGGCGGAATACGTTCCAATCCAGTTGGCAGATTCCAGGGTGAGAGGGGGAACGGAACCTGTGAGGATTCCCAAGGCGGAAAGCGCACCGATGCAGAGGAGTTTGGCTCGGATTCCTTGAACATGAAAACGGGATATTTTTATCATTATCATAACATCCACAGGTGATAGGTTTACTAAGAAAAATCTCTAATTGATTGGAAACACCAAGCTTTTTTTGAAGGCAATCGTTAACCTATTGGGGTTGCTTTTATGATTCCACTCTACCCGGTTTAGTTCCGGTCTGGTGGGTCGAGAGGGCGGCTTTACAGAAAGTTTACCGAAAGGAAGTTTGGCGACAGAGTTGGCAGAGTTCTATGGTTTTGGTTTGGAGGGTGGAGAGTTCATCTGTTCCTCGTTTGAGGCTGACTTCGAGTTCGAGGAGGAGGGCTAAGATTTGCTCTAATTGACTAAGGGAGAGGGCGCTGACTTCTTTTCTTAAGAAGTAAATTCGTTTAAAATTGCCGATTTCCGCAGCAGCAGCGATCGCCTTTTCGTCGCGCTCCCCACTTTCTATCATCAGTTTAACCCAGAACCAGGTTCTAAATTGTCCGGTGAGGGTGGCGGAAATTTTTAAGGCGGGTTCGTTGCGGTTGATTAAATCTGCGACTAATTCTAAAGCGGTTCCTACATCTCCTTGGCGAATGGCACTGGCAAGCTGTAAGCTGTTTTGAGTCGTGGCAGTGACGAGTTGATCCACTGTAGCGGCGCTCAGGGGTTGAGGTCCGGCACTCAGGGAATACAGGTGCAACTTTTCCAGGGCATTATACAGCGATCGCGTATCATTGCCGACGGACTCGGCCAACAGGTCCACGGCATCAGGGGTGAGTTTGACTCCCACTTCCTGGGCGACTTTGCGGACGGATGAGACAATTTCATCATGCTTCCAGGGGGGTAAGGGGGAAAATTCCTGGACTTTGGCGTACTTTTGTAACAGTTTGGTGGTTTTGAGTCTGCCATCGGGTTTGTTGGGGGTTGTCAGTAACAGGACGTTGGTTTCGGGGATCACCGGCAGGGTGCGTTCCATTTCTGCTAAGACTTCGCCGGATGCCTGTTGACAAACGTTGGTATCCACCAACCAAACAAAGCGCCCTCCACTGCCAAAAGGCGGGGTGACGGATTGATTGAGGCCCTGAATCACGGCATCGGACTGTTCGGGGGAAATTTTGTCAGCATTAAAGGTCGCCCAAGCGGGATCCAGGGTGCGATCGCGCAAAGCATTGACTGCTTTTGCCATTGCAAAGTCATCTGATCCCCAATAGAGGTAAATTGTCATATAGAAGACTATGGATAAGATCCCAGGGTCAAAAACACAGGAGGGTTAACCCTTCCTTTAGGATAAAAGAGATTGGCAATGGTCATACCACTGATCCCCGTTCAGGGCGAAATGCTCAGAATGGAGTCATTCTCACGGCACCTAAGACTAGCGCGAAACCCTTTATAGATATAGACAAGAGAGGCAATAAGAATTGGACGATACTTTACAAACCTATTTGAATCGAGTGGCGCGGATGACCCTGAAAGATGCCTATCAGTCAGGACTCCAGCATATTCAGACCTCTCCTAAATTTCAGGCGACTGAGGGTGGGGCCAGAAAGCCGGTGTCTTTTCCGGGGTACACGGTGATTACCCCACCGATGAGAGAAGATGTTGAGAATCAAGAGTTTTATAAAAATATCGAGAGTTGCCAGCAACAACTACTGGAGATGCTGGAACCGGGTTTGATGGTGCCGGTCCCTGCGGATAGCTTTCATGTCACCCTCGCGGATTTAATTTGGGACGGCAGCTACCGAGATGCGTCGGGGGAAAATCCGGACTATGATGAGCAACTGCGATCGGCGATCGCCCAAAGTTTCCAGCAATGCCAGTCCCTTGCCGGAGGTCCAGCGATTCGCTGGCAGGCCCTCGGGGTGATGTTGCGGACTCGGGCGATCGGGATTTGTTTAGCGCCCAAAAATGAGCAATCCTACGAGCAAATCGTCCAATTGCGGCGAGCAATTTATCAAAATCAACAGTTAATGGGGTTAGGAATCGAGCAGCAGTATCATTTTACTGGCCATATTACCTTGGGCTATTTT
Source organism: Oscillatoria sp. HE19RPO (assembly GCF_024220515.1). GTDB lineage: Bacteria > Cyanobacteriota > Cyanobacteriia > Cyanobacteriales > Laspinemataceae > Laspinema. The sequence goes on along the minus strand of NZ_JAMXOT010000403.1, from coordinate 2,612 downwards.
GGGGAAATTCCCTCCAGTTTAGACCGGGAACATCTCAGCAGTGTCCTAGCAGATTTTAATGATAAATGGCTGGATAGTCCTCAAGAAATCGTCATTCAAAAAGCCGAAATTCGCAAGTTTGACGATATGACGCACTACTATCGCGAAGAAGATTGGCCAGTGTTTCAATTTTGAGAGAAGAAGTCCAAACCACCAATGACCAATGACAGATGACCCCCCTAATTCATCCGATACTGCAACAGAGTTTTGCCCTCATTGATGCTGAGATTGGCGAACATTCTTTTACTCCTGCTGAATATGAAATTGTTCGGCGGGTGATTCATAGTACCGCCGATTTTGAATTTAAAGACTTGATGACATTTAGTCCGGGGGCGATTGAAGGGGCGATCGCCGCCTTGCGTCGGGGGGTGACGGTGGTGACGGATGTCAGCATGGTAAAACAGGGTATCAGCGGGTTGCTTGCCAAAACTTTTGCCAATCCCTTACACTCTGCGGTAGAACGGGTCCCGGTGGCTACGGAGGGCAAAACCCGCACGGAAATGGGTCTGTTGCAATGCTTTGGGGAATTTCCGGAAGCGATTTATGCGATCGGGAATGCGCCTACGGCTTTGTTGGCCCTGTGCGAGGTCCTCCCCCAGTCCCCGATTCAACCCGCCCTAGTGATTGGGGCCCCTGTGGGGTTTGTTTCCGTGGTGGAATCTAAGGCGGCACTGGTACAGCAGAATGTCCCCCAGATTATCATCAAGGGTCGGAAAGGGGGGTCTCCTGCTACGGCAGCGATCGTTAATGCGTTAATTCTGTTGGCTTGGCAGGGAGAAAATTAATACGGAATGCGGTTGGAATCGGTCTTTAAAAACAAGTTGAGCAATTGTAGGGTGGGCAATGCCCACCTAATCTAGGTGGGCAATGCCCACCCTACCATTTTTAATGCTTTTATCAACCGGATTTAGTATAAAACTCGAAAATGCCGATATTTTGAATTATTATACCCCTAGTAAGCATCTTGCTCGCTTCCTTGTTTAAAAAAACAGCAATATTTTGAAGTTTAATGGTATAAACTCAGTGGCGATCGCAACGAAAATAAACCGATGATTCATGTAATAGGAATTGGGTTGGATGGAATAGCGGGACTGACGGAATCCGTGCGCCAAATTATCGAATCGGCGAATCTTCTCGTGGGAAGCGATCGCCACTTGAGTTATTTTCCCCTGCATCCAGCCGAACGCCTGGTTATCGAAGACATTGGTCTAACCTTTAAAACCCTCTGCCGTCAGTTAATTCGCTGGAATTCCGGTTCAGTAGACAGTCCCGCAGGGCGCAATTTGGTTGTTCTCACCAGTGGAGATCCGTTATTTTTTGGATTAGGACGGTTACTATTAGCCGAACTGCCGCCGGACCAGCTTTATTTTCATCCCCATTTAAGCTGCATTCAATTAGCCTTTAGTCGCATTAAAGTCCCCTGGCAAGATGCGCGAATTGTCAGTGCTCATGGACGCACTTTAGATGAAGTGTTAACCGTATTACGCGAGGGTGCATCAAAAGTTGCCATCCTCACCGATGGCAAAAATAGCCCCAGTACCATTGCGCGGCTGTTGCTGTCATTGGATTTACCCAGTCGTTATGATTTTTGGGTTTGTGAAAACCTCGGCGGTTCCGATGAGCGTATTCAGGCTTTTCCAGTTCAGCAATCCGATGATATTATCGCTTTAGAATCCCAAACTTTTTCCTCCTTAAATGTGGTGGTTTTGGTCCGGCAGTTTGGTAATAATGAAAGCTTAGATATTCAGAATTTACCCACATTTGGATTACCGGATAGTACCTTTTTAACTTTTAGCGATCGCCCCGGTTTGATGACGAAGCGAGAAATTAGAATTCTCATCCTCGGAGAGTTGGGACTCCAATCGGGTCAAATCGTTTGGGATATTGGGGCGGGAACGGGTTCAGTTTCCATTGAAATTGGGCGATTATTTCCAAAATCTCAAATTTATGCCATTGAAAAAACCGGCGCAGGAATTTCTTTAATTGAGCAAAATTGTCAACGCCTCCAGGTGCGAAATGTGATTTCAATTCATGGTAGTGCCCCGGATATTTTAGATAGACTTCCGGTTCCCCAGCGGATTTTTATTGGGGGAACGGGGGGACAATTGCGGACGATTCTGGGGTTTTGTGGGGGACAATTGGCAAAAGGGGGAACAATGGCGATCGCCTTAGCCACCCTAGAACATCTAAATGAGGCATTAAATTGGGTGAATGAACGCCAGTGGGATTATCGCATCTTGCAGGCGAATTTATCCCGTTCCGTTCCCATTGCTCATCTCACCCGATTTTCCCCCTTAAATCCAGTGACAATTCTCACGATTAATAAGCCGGAATTATAGCAATTCAGTCTAACTCAAGGGTGAAGAAACCGGGTTTTTGCAAAAATCTTTGAGAGTGAGCAAAAATTTTGGAAAAAAACCCGGTTTCTAGTCCAACTCAAGGGTGAAGAAACCGGGTTTTTGCAAAAATCTTTGAGAGTGAGCAAAAATTTTGGAAAAAAACCCGGTTTCTGGTCTAACTCAAGGGTGAAGAAACCGGGTTTTTGCAAAAATCTTTGAGAGTGAGCAAAAATT
>NZ_JAMXOT010000051.1 GCF_024220515.1 Oscillatoria sp. HE19RPO | reverse complement strand
TCAAGTTTTTGCCAATTGTCACAAATTCAATGCAGAAACCCGGTTTCTTAACTGGGTAGGGGACCAGAAACCGGGTTTCTTGCTCAAGTTTTTGCCAATTGTCACAAATTCAATGCAGAAACCCGGTTTCTTAACTGGGTTCGTGGAGTGGGGAGGGTTTTGGACTCCTGACATTTAGAAATGCGATCGCAGCTTATTGAATCCGCACGTCAATCACACTGGCATTAAAGTTATAAGTGGTGCCTTCCAGTTCCATCGGCGTGCCGATTTTGACTTTGCTATTGCCCAGAACTGGACCATCCTCGGTAATTTTGGCATTTCCCCCCAAGGTCATCAGCAAATTAGCGCTAAACGACTCTTCCTGCCTAGGGTCTGGTAATGCCTTAACAGAACCATCGGGTTGGGGAATGGCTAGGGTTCGGGTTAAAAGCTGTACCGATTTGACGTCAACTTGACCATAGGGCTGATTGCGGATAATTACATTGGTTTTGCCCTTTTCTTGAAATTCTCGAAGGAGGGCTTCTGGGTCCCGGACACTCAGTCCCCGAACAATCAAATCAACCTCGACAGGTTTCGTGGTGACCCCACCAATTTGGGCAACGGAACCGGAAGTACCGGGAAAGAAAAAGATGCCGATGACAACCAGGAGAATGACCAAGGCAGCACCCAGGTCAAGAATGCTGATTTTGCCAAATAAGCGGCCTTGGCGATCCAAAATCTTCATAAAATCAAGTCGTCCTACTTTAGCGAGACACAACTGAGGGCTGAACTATTTTCCCTTCAATGGTTTGAGCGATCGGTGATCAATCCACCGGACAGCAAGATGGGGATAGGGGATATTTGCTGTCAGATTATCATAACAGTTAGAAGTGGCGGCGCGATCGCCTATAATCTTTCCCCCCTCGAATCATCAAAACAGGTCTGAGGCATCGGTTTCAGGACATCTGGATTCCGATTATTTTTGGGGTAGGAGAATTCATCAAAGGTCCCTATCGGTTCCAGGGAACGATTGGCTTGAGTCCTCCATTTAATTTTAGACCCCTGGCTCAACCGTTTAAGGCGATCGCAGCAGTCCCGGAAAAATTTGGACAAGCAAGGGCGCAAAACCTGCGCCCTTGAGGATTACGGGCGACAAGTAGCCCTCGGGAAGTGGGCAATGGAGATCGCACTTAAATCCGTAGCATCCCGGCGATCGCCCTGGGGTTTGTCTGGCCCGACAAACATCGCCGCTTGGGTAGTCTTGGCACTATTTTTGGCGGCATTGAGGATAGATTCAGCAAGCTTGTCCCGGGCCGAATCGGGAATGAATGGATTCAGACTCGCGGTAGAACAACTGGCTGGATCTAACGGTTGCATGAGGGCGGGTAGCGAAAAAAAGAATAAAAATAGGCTAACCCTGCCTAAAAACTGGAGGTGCATCCCTGTTCTCCTAACTCATAAGGTAGGCATGGACGCTATACGGATCCTCCTGTCCAAAGTCGGGATGAATACAGGGGAAATTTTTAGGCAGGGCGATCGCTTTTGAGGAAAGAGTTGTTTTCCTCAATTTTGCGATCGAAGGTGGCAATGAATCGGCGTTAGAGTTGTAGTAGATTTAGGGTTTAAATCTCTTGGACTAACACCTGCTCTCCTTCTATTTTGACTAAATAGGGTGGGAGATTTTCTTCAGCTGGACCTTTGAGAACGGTGCCATCGGGAGAATATTCGCTACCATGACAGGGACAGATGTACTTGCGTTCTCCGGCGTTCCAATCTACCAGACAGCCTTGATGAGTACAAGTCGGATTCACGGCATAAAGGAGTTCAGAATTTTCTGGATTGCGGGTTACAGAAATGGCTCCATTTTCAAAATTTTCCTTCAGAATTTGACCCTGAGTCTCTAATTCGGAGACTGTCCCGACTGGCTCAAAGTTACCTGGGGTAGTGGATACTTCCGGTGTGGATTCTCCCGAGGGAGTACAGGCAGCGATCGCCATTGGCAAAAAACTGGCCACCCCACCGACACCAACCCAGCTTAAAAAATCTCGACGCTTCATAGGCTTCTCTCTTGAAGAGATAAAGAATATTCCTATAATAGACCGCTTGACAAAATCTACCCATCCCCTTCTGCGATCCAGGAGGGTTTTGGGGATCGCGATTTCAGGCGATCGCTTTTGTCCAATTAACTTGATATGATTTGACTATTCTGGCGCTTTGGGGGGGGGAAGGTCATGGAACGCTTAATTTCTCTGTTGGGATTAATTGCATTTGTGGCAATCGCTTATGCCTTATCGGTCAACCGCCAAGCGATCCGATGGCGAACCGTCCTCTGGGGGATTGGGTTACAACTGTTTTTTGCCCTGTTTATTCTCAGGACGACACCGGGTTTGGCCTTATTTAAGTTTTTAGGCGATCGGGTCAATGACTTTCTGAATTTTGCCGATGTGGGGTCGGCTTTTGTCTTTGGAGAAAACTTCAGAGAGCATTTTTTTGCCTTTAAAATCTTGCCCACCATCATCTTTTTTTCCGCCTGCATTACCCTACTCTATCACTACGGAATTTTACAGCGGGTCGTCCAGGGCGTCGCTTGGGTGATGATGCGAACGATGAAAACTTCCGGGGCCGAATCCCTTTCCTCTGCGGCGAATATTTTTGTCGGACAACTGGAAGCTCCGATGCTCATTAAGCCCTATATCGCGGCCATGACAAATTCTGAACTTCATGCGGTAATGACGGGAGGATTTGCCACCATTGCTGGCGGTGTATTAGCGGCTTATATCTCTTTTGGAATTCCGGTAGAACATTTGTTATCGGCTTCGGTGATGTCTGCACCGGCATCTCTAGCCATTTCTAAGGTATTGTATCCTGAAACCGAAAAATCTTCCACTGCCGGTCAAATAGAAATTAACCGAGAAAGTCCTTATATCAACGCCATTGATGCCATAACTTCCGGGGCAATTGAAGGGTTGAAATTAGCCTTAAATGTGGCAGCGATGTTGATTGCTTTTTTAGGATTAGTGGCGTTATTGAATGCACTGTTGGGATGGATGGGGAGTTGGGTGGGAATTCCTTCTTTGTCTTTCGAGTTGATTTTATCCTATTTAATGGCCCCGGTTGCCTGGTTGATGGGAGTTCCCTGGGCGGATGTGGAAGCGGTGGGAATGTTGCTGGGGAAAAAGACAATTTTGAATGAGTTTATTGCCTATCTGGATTTAAAACAATTGATTGAAAATCAGGCAATTTCTCCGCGTTCCGTGGTGATTGCCACTTATGCGTTATGTGGATTTTCTAACTTGGGGTCGATCGCCATTCAAATTGGCGGTATCAGCGCGATCGCACCCAATCGGCAAGGAGATTTAGCGCGATTAGGAGTTAGGGCAATGTTAGCGGGTTCCATCGCCTGTTTTATGACCGCTTGCATCGCTGGACTGTTGTTGTAAGTCGGGGGAAGTGGACCCCATCCTAACCCTCCTCTTGCAAAGGGGAGGGAACCGGAAGGGAAGGAAAGCACCGGAGTGGAGGGGAAATCAAACCCAATTCGATTTACAATGAGGGGGACTAGGGCATCGGTAGAGGATGAAATTCCCAGGACAAAAAACTGGGTGGGTGAAAAAATCCGGTTGGTCTTACCATGACTGTCCCGATCGCCTAGATAGAAGAACCCGTGATTCTGTCGAACCCTGAAGCGTAAAAATAAACCTGTTGACAATTGAAAGATTAATGCCTGAACTACCCAAAGATTTAGATGAGGCGATCGCCCAAGCGAAAACAGCCACCCAAGCTGCCTTAGAAGATGGATACCGACTGGTGCAAGTCGAAATCGGGATTCCGGAATTGAAAGTCCAACCGATCGCCGAAGAATTTCTCCCCCTCTTCGAGGAGTTGTTTGGCGATCGCTTTAAAGTGTACTTTCCCGATGCCGGTGCCGCTGCCTTAGCCCGTCGGGATTGGGGAGAGAGGCCCTATATCATTCGCGGATTGAGTGAACCCAAAGGTCAAATCCAATCGGAAGACGAAGGATTCCTGTTTGTGGAACCTTCGGCAGTAGAAGTCAATACCCTAGAGAAAATGTGCGAACAAGCAGGCGATCGCCCCACAGTGATTCTCCTGCCGAAGTTGGAAAATGTCGCCATTATTGGCATTGGTTTGGCAGGAAGACAACTGCGAGAACGATTTCTTTCCACCATTGAATCTTGCTACTACATCCAACCGAATCAAGGATATGCGGTGTTTCGCTGCTATCCCAGTCCCTGGCAAGTCTGGCTGGAAAATGGCGACACCTACGAACTCATTTCAGAAACAGCCGCCAAACCCGTGGGTGACGACTTAGAACGCTTAATTACCCAAGCGACGGGTACGGCGGAAGAATCGACGGATGAAGGCACCAACAAGTCTTTAACAGCCCCGAAAAAACCGGGCTTAATGACGAATATGAAGCGCTTTTTACGGGCATTAAGCCAATAATCGGGGAATAGTAGGAACAGGACTCCAGTGCGTCCGAGTCTGAATTGATAGATAGGAACGCACTGGCGTCGTTTTCTTTACTCCAGCCGGAATAGCCCAGCTTGTTTACCCAGGCAACTCCATGAGCAAAATTAACTCCCGACGGATTGCGATCGGGGATGTCCACGGTCATTATGACGCACTCGTGAAACTCCTAGATGCGATCGGTCCCACCGCAGACGATCGCCTCTACTTCCTCGGCGACTTAATCGATCGCGGTCCCGATAGTGCCTCCGTGGTTAAATTAGTCCGGGACAATCAATTTACCTGCCTCCTCGGTAACCACGAACATCTTCTCATCACCGCCTGCGGTAACGGCAAAGTCAATCAACCCGCCCTCCAAGCTTGGCGCTACAGTGGGGGACAAAATACCTTAACCAGCTATCCCAAACTCTACTCCCATCCCAGCGAAGCCCTATTAGAAGATGTCGCCTGGATGCAAACCCTTCCCCTCTATGTAGATTTGGGCGACGCCTGGTTAGTTCATGCCGGAGTTCATCCCGATCTGCCTATTCAGGATCAAGGTGCCGAAGACTTTTGCTGGATTCGCGCACCCTTCCACAATATTCGCAAGCCCTACTTTCCCAATAAACTCATCGTAGTCGGCCATACCATCACCTTTACCTTTAAAGGAATCAAACCCGGACAACTCGCCAAAGGCAACGGTTGGTTGGATATTGATACCGGCGCTTATCATCCCATGAGTGGCTGGTTATCCGCCTTCGACCTCACCCATCGCCAAGTTTACCAAGTCAACCTCTTCAAAGGCAAAGTCCGCAAACTCTCTCTACAAGACGCCGTAGTATCCATTCACCCCAAGCAAGGGGCCGTTTGTCCCTAGTCCCCTCCCTGTCACACTGTAATAGACTCTCGATATTCCGACACCATGACGCAACCCAGTCTCTATTTTGTTTGCTATCCAGATACCAACGTACCGATTGGCGGGGTAAAAATGCTCTATCGTCACGTTGATGTTTTAAATAAACATGGATTCTCCGCTTTTATCATCCATGAAAATGAAGGCTTTCGATGCAATTGGTTTGAAAATCAAACCCAAATCGCTTATCTTGCCCAAATTAAACTCAGGGCGCATGACTTTTTTGTGATGCCTGAAACCGCAACCCCCAAAAGTGGCAATCTCTTACCGGGCATCCGCAAAGTGATTTACAATCAAGGCTGCTATAATACGTTTAATGAATATTCTTTCGATAAACATCAATTAGAAACCCCCTATCTCTCTCCCGAGGTAGTCGCCGTCATGGTTGCCTCGGAGAACAGTTTTAATTATTTAAAGTATGTCTTTCCAAAAACTCGATTTTTTCGGATTCATCATTCTATCGATACAGACCTGTTTTACTATCACCCCGTTAAGAAAAAACAAATTTGCTGGCTGGACCGAAAAATGCAACGGGATGCTAAACAGGTAATTAATATTTTAAAATTTAGGAATGCTTTAAATGGATTTGAACTCATCCCTATTGAAAATAAACCGCAACCAGAAGTTGCCCAAATTTTCCGAGAGTCCTTAATGTTTTTGAGCTTTTGTTATTCCGAGGGATTTTCCTTACCCCCCGCTGAAGCAATGGCTTCCGGCTGTTTAGCCGTCGGCTATCATGGATGGGGTGGCAAGGAATATTTTTTACCCGATTTTTCGTTTCCCGTAGAAAGTGGGGATATCATTGGATTTGCTCACACCGTCGAAAAGCTAATTGCAACTTATAATAACCAACCCCAGCTTTTAATGGAAAAGCATAAACAAGCAGCAGACTTTATCCGACAACATTATTCCACAGAACAAGAAGAACGGGATATTGTCACCGCTTGGCGGGAGATTCTTCAACTCCAGAAAGGATAATTCAGTCCGGACATTGAGTCTACATTCTTCTATGTAGGGGCGATTCGAGAATCGCCAGTCTATAAAATCCGCCCAATTTTCTATAGGTTTATGTAGGGGCGATTCGAGAATCGCCTGTCTATAACATTCGCCCAATTTTCTATATATTATTGAGTCTACATTCTTCTATGTAGGGGCGATTCGAGAATCGCCTGTCTATAAAATCCGCTCAATTTTCTATAGGTTTATGTAGGGGCGATTCGAGAATCGCCCGTCTATAAAATCCGCCCAATTTTCTATATATTATTGAGTCTACATTCTTCTATGTAGGGGCGATTCGAGAATCGCCTGTCTATAAAATCCGCCCAATTTTCTATATATTATTGAGTCTACATTCTTCTATGTAGGGGCGATTCGAGAATCGCCCGTCTATAAAATCCGCCCAATTTTCTATATATTATTGAGTCTACATTCTATAGACCTCTTGCAAAAAAAAGGATTGATCCCCCCAACCCCCCTTAAAAAGGGGGGCTTTAAAGAATTTGGCAAGAGGTCTTATGTAGGGGCGATTCGAGAATCGCCCGTCTATAAAATCCAACCAATTTTCTATATATTATTGAGTCAAAATTCTTCTGTGTAGGGGCGATTCGAGAATCGCCCGTCTATAAAATTCAACCAATTTTCTATAGGTTTTGGATAAAATGGATTGGGTTTTTCTGGCGATTCTCGAATCGCCCCTACAGGGGTTTTTGGATACAATGGGTTTTTCTGGCGATTCTCGAATCGCCCCTACAGGGGTTTTTGGATACAATGGATTGGGTTTTTCTGGCGATTCTCGAATCGCCCCTACAGGGGTTTTTGGATAAAATGGATTGGGTTTTTCTGGCGATTCTCGAATCGCCCCTACAGGGGTTTTTGGATAAAATGGATTGGGTTTTTCTGGCGATTCTCGAATCGCCCCTACAGGGGTTTTTGAATCAAATGGATTGGGTTTTTCTGGCGATTCTCGAATCGCCCCTACAGGGGTGTGATCAATCCCCAGATTGACACCTGTTCCCGGATTAGATATTACTCCTTGGAAAATCCCACAAAATATTTATCCAGATTAAACAACTTGTTTAATTCATGCTGAACTTTCTGATAAACCAGCAGTTTTCCCGTTTCAATATGAGCAAATCCTTGACCACCTGGGCGTAAAATTTGGTCGGGATTGTCAATTAAAATCGTCAGAGTCAACATGGGATTAGCCCCAGATTTATCCGGGGCGATCGTCCGCGAAATGTCCTGAACTTTAGCCCGATAACTGGGACTGTAAGGGTCGCGAACTTTAAACACAACGGGTTGATTCGGTTGCACCAAATTTCCATCTTCTTGGGAAACCTGGACTGTTGCCGTAAGTTGGGACAAGTTGACAATTTTCATAATTTCTTGCCCACTTTGGACGGTGTTCTGATCCAGTAAGTCTAAATCCGGTGTGAGAACGGTCCCGGCAGTATCTGCTGTTAGAATCAGGGTTGCTTGGCGATCGCGCAATCGGTCCAATTCCGCTTCCGCCTTCTGAACTCGTTCCGTTTCACTCTGGATATCCACCTTTGCCGCTTCCACTTTCTGTTCCACGGAACGTTGTAACCCTAATTGTTGCTCTACCTCATTTTCTCGTTCATCGCGCAATTCCTCTATTTCCTTTTCCACCTGCTTAATCTGCTCATATTTACCCGCAATCAATTGTTGTTTTTGCTCAATAATATTGTGGCGTTGAAGGATTTCACTCTGAGTTTGCTCGATTTGCTCATGCTTACCTTTAATAGCAAAATTTTGCTGGTTAATCTGGTTGGTCAGCAGAAGTTTTTTATCTTTTTCTTGCCGTAAAACATTCCGGGCCAAAGCGCCTTCATCCACGGCGAATTGATAGTCTTCGATTGTCTCTTCTAAACTGACAAGATTTTCTTGTAAGCTATTTTTCTCGGACTCTAGGGCAGTAATTTGATGCTGAATTTCAACGATTTTACTATCCAGCCCGACTTGACTATTCTTCACCCCATCAATTTCACTTTCAATACTGCTGATTTCAGCCTCAATTTGCCGGATTCTCGGCAACTTATTTCCGGCAATCACCTCTTGAACTTCTCGCTGTTTTTTCTCCGCCCTATCTTGGGCAATCTCGACATTCTTTTGAGCATACTGTAGTTCCGTCTGCGCAATACTCAACCGCTTTTGGGCTGCAAAAAGAGCGGCATTGCCATGCTGTAAATTGCGTTCTGCCTCCGCCACTTGATTCTCGATTTCTGGACTAGAAACTTCCGCCAGAATGTCCCCCTCCTCGACTTCTGCATTACTCTTCACTTTTAGCTGAATCTGACCCGATACCGGCATAACTAGACGCTGACGTTCATCCAAACGGGAGGTGACTTCTGCTTCGCCGATGACGTAATTAGAAATTGGCATTCGGGCAACCATCACCCCACCTGCCAAAACTATCGCCATCATCAACCATTTCCCATAAGACTTCGATGGAGTCGGTACTTTTGAAGGGGAAGCTGCCGGTGGAGTCGGCGTTACTGGGGGTGTGGGGACTGGTGAAGGTTGCGCGATCGCCTTCGGAGGAACCACTTTCAGAGGAGACTTTGGAGAGGGATTATTTGTAGCAGTCATGGTAGTAGATGTCCTTATTTTAGAGTGTAAATAGAATGTGAAATTTACCGTTTGTCCCGAGGAAAGAAAAAGTAAACTAGCCAAATTGTTAACAGCAGTAAAGCCGTCATCGGAATCTTAGTTAAACTCCAATCCGCAATTCTCGCGAATAAAAAACCAAAAACAAAATAAATATAGGCCAAACTCAATGGAGCATAAATCGCTAAAATCCAGATATTTCCAGCAGTTTCTCGTAACGGTTTGCCCTGCAAGAGATTCCCATACAAGGCAAACGATCGCCCCCGCAGATTATTAATTCCCGTCATGGCAACCGCCAAATAATAGCCATCAAATTTAGCCATTGGATTCAGGTTAATCGCCACCGTCACTAAAGCCGCAACCATCAGTAAATAGCTTGCCGTATGCAGCCAACTACTGGGATTTGTCCAATTCCAAAACCACAAAGCCCCGGCCCAAATAGCGAATTGCACCAACAAACCCGCCCCCACAACCAACACTCGTTTAAACCGGGATAAACAGTAGGAATCCGTAGTATTGGTATAAGCCGCAGGCATAAACATCATCAGCAGCAATCCCATATTCGGAACCACGCCGCCAAAGTTTTTTAACGTAAACGCATGACCCAATTCATGGAATGCCACCACCAACATTGATAGCAAAGCAAAGGGAATAATTAAAGTCGGACCATTCGCTTCCATGAGTTGCTGTCCCGTAAAAAGAATGACTTCTCGCTGACGAATTCCCAGGACAGCAGAAGCAGCTAAACAGAGGAATAAAATCACCGCAAAGGGTTTTGTCCAAATCCAGCGGATGCCGTCAATATGTCGATTCAGCCAAGGGTCGGGATTGAATAAAGGAATCCGAAAATAGAGCAATTGCATGGGGTTAAATTTGCCCCGAGGTGGAGTTGGCAACGTCGTCCCTTCCAACATGGCGGAGGTGGTTAACAGTCGCAGGAGATTTTTCAACTCTTGTGGGGTGATGCAGAATTCTTCAATAATTGCCGTAGGCGATCGCCGTCCGAGTTGGTCGATAATTACCTTATCGGAATCACTCATTTGTAAAAATGTGAAATCCTCGGGGTTACGAAGAATCCAATATCCATCGGGATGATTAATCCACTGCACACAGGATTTGAGTTGATGAGAATTTTTGGGGCGATCGCCTGCCGATGGTTCCGCATCCGATGAACTTTCTTCCCCGCCTGGACTCTCTTCGGCTAAGATATTTAATTCAATCAATTTGTCCAGTAAAACTTCGATAAAATCAGCCGAAATTCCCCCAGAAAACTGTTGTTCACAGCGGGTTTGAATGTCAAAAACTGTGTATTCTCCAGTAAAATAGGCTAAAGCATACCCTTCAGCAGCAGAAAAAATTACCCGCAAATTGCCCTCGATCGCCTTAAGGAGAATTTGGTCAGAATCGGGAATGGGGGTGAGAGTCCAGTATGGCGTTAAATCCGGACAAATCCAATCCATCGGGGTTTCCTCCTCGGATGCTAAAATGCCGAATTCGATGAGTTTTTGCAGCAGTTCCCAGACGAGAGTCTCAGAAACCGAGTCGCCAAATTGCTGGTGACAACGCCCTTGAATTTGGGCGATCGCCAACTTCCCGGTGAAATGCTGTAAAGCAAATCCTTCCATCGGGGAAAACGGAAATTGACCATTCCCTTCGCGAGACTTCAACACCACCGTATCCGAACCCCGAACCCTAGCAATCTGCCAGTAAGGGCCGAGGTTGGGACAAATCCAGTGGTGATAGGGGTTTTCGGAGGAGAGGGGTTGGGGGTTCATGGCGATCGCATCCAGGGTTCGAGACTCTACACAGAAGCGCCGGGGTGACGCTTCTATAGTCTTATTAGGATCAACCTCGCGAAATTATGCAGGCAAGGCATGATTATTACAAAACTTTACAAACGGCGGGCCAAAATCTGTAGCGGCGATTCGAGAATCGCCCGAAAAAAAACCCCCCATGTTCACCCCAAACCCATGTAGGGGCGATTCGAGAATCGCCCGAAAAAAAACCCCCCATGTTCACCCCAAACCCATGTAGGGGCGATTCGAGAATCGCCCGAAAAAACCCCCCATGTTCACCCCAAACCATATAGAAAATTAGGGGAATTGGATGGACTGGCGATTCTCGAATCGCCCCTACATGGGGTTTTGGGAAATTTTTTGGGAATTGGATGGACTGGCGATTCTCGAATCGCCCCTACATGGGGTTTTGGGAATTTTTTGGGAATTGGATGGACTGGCGATTCTCGAATCGCCCCTACATGGGGTTTTGGGAATTGGATGGACTGGCGATTCTCGAATCGCCCCTACATGGGGTTTTGGGAATTTTTTGGGAATTGGATGGACTGGCGATTCTCGAATCGCCCCTACATGGGGTTTTGGGAATTGGATAGACGGGCGATTCTCGAATCGCGCCTACGGGGACAACCATTGCATTAAAAGGGAAGGTCCTTGAATGGCATTTCCCCATCATAGTCTGGATTTTCTGTGTCTTCATGCCATTTCAGGGGATTGTCGGCAATGTATTGACGAATTCTTTCCAACGATCGCTCGTTTCGGTTGATGCGATCGTAAAAATCTCGTTGCCAAACCGGACAACCGGACATCTGACGTAATTGGTTAATTTCTCGTGCAGAAACGGTTTTGAATGCTCCAACTAAACGCCCCAAAGATTTCCGTTTGATGTCGGCAAATCTATCGGTGATTACGATAATTCCATGTAAATGATTGGGCATCACAACCCAAGCATCTAATTCTATATAGGGATATCGTTGTTCCAACCATTGCCAGGTTTCAGCAACAATTTTATCATATTTATTTAAGTGAACAATACCACCGACAATTTCACCCAAGAAACATTCGCGATTATGGGTGCAAATCGTTACGAAATAGGCTCCGGGTTGGGTATAGTCGTATCCTTTCAGTCGGAGGGAATTACGGGGTGGGCGTTCAGGGTCGTAAGGCATGGTTTTACGGTTATTCCATGTTTTTTTTATCCTATCTAAAAAGCTGTAGGGTGGGCAGGGCCCAATGGGCCTTTTTAGAGTAACCTCATCTATTAAAGCCCTGCCCACCCTACTTAACTGAGGACGAGTAGCCAGAAATTTTCCCGACCTGCCCACTCTACGGACTCTTGATACTCTCAATTTGAGAGTATGGGTTTGCTATTTGTACAACTTGACTAAGCCCTTACGAACAGCCTCCTGGAAGATAGTGGGAATATGTAGACGACCAGAATTGGCAGGTGATTGAGGACGATTAGGATTAGACATATTAACGTTGGCTCGACCATTATGTACTTCTACATGAGTATGAACGCCAAAGCTATAGCCTGTGTTACCTTCTCGTCCGATAAAAGTTCCCGGTTCGATAGTCTTACCTTTCATGTTCTGGTTGATCGATCCTTCAGCCAAATGCCAATAGATAAAGGTCTTGTTTAGCGCTTTGTTGTAAATGGCAACAGTGCCATTATAGCCCCAGTGTGACACGACCTTGTTTGCAAAAAATTCTTTCCCGTTTTTGGCTTCGATCACTTCTCCACCCACTAGAGCATAGATTCCGCTATTCGGCTGTCCACCATAGGAGTCCATTGCTCGGCCCGTGTTGTGATAACCGTCGTTCCGTCGAGAAGTAATCTTGTTCCCCGTACCATCTTGATACAAAGTATTAAGGTAGTCAGACTCCTTGTAGGTGTAATTTGGGTTAGGGTTAATACCACTACCTGGCAAGTTAAACTTCCACAGGTGGAAATTGTTCCCTGACATAGGCTTCGGATGCATATAGATCTGATTGCCACCAGCACCACCTGAATCTAAGGCACGCCCCGTAGCTTTGTTAACAACTAGATAAGCATCACCCACTTTTGTAAGCTTCCAAAGCTGGTAAGGATTGTTTTTTCGAGGATCGGGATGGACGTAAGCTAGTTTTCCTCCATCTCCGCCACCATCTAGGGCTTTCCCAGTAGCTTTGTTGATAATCATGTAGTGATTACCTACCTTTTCAAACCCCCATTGGTGAAATTCATTCCCAGAATTAGGCGATGGATGAGGATAAACTGAATTATTTTTGCCCCCTGCATCTAGTGCTTTATTTGTTGCCTTACTGACAACTGTCGAGAACTGCAATCCAGGAAAGCGCCTTAAGTTTCGGTCTCGGATCCATCGTGCTGAGGCCGATAAAGTGCCTTGACGGCCACCAGGAGTTGCGCTGTTAAAGAGGGGCTTTCCACTAGAGGAATACACCACAAGGTTTCCATCATTCTGAATGGCAAAAGATGCACCAGGATGTCCGGCTGTGTTACTTGCCCATAATGGGGTCTTCCCATTATATAGAACAACATTACCATCCCGTTGAATTGACAGCCGATTTGCTCCAGTATTCACAGTTCCAGTGGCCCAAAGGGCTTTACCTTGGGGACTGTACAGAACCAAATTGCCATCCGTCTGAAACACAAACCTGTAACCTGTTGAGGTCACCCACTGCTGACCCCGTGAGAAGTCTAGATTAGTTGAACCGGGTTTGAGAATGATATTCCCCACTGGGGCCGGATTAGGTTTCGTTGTTACAGGTTGACCTGTCCCAACCTGTTGATTCACCGGCAGATAAATCGATTGACCGACCTGCAAATTCCGCGCTTCTGCTTCTGTAAAGGTGGTGCCATTGGCTTTCTTGATTTCCCGCCAACGGTTGGCATTTCCCAATTCTCGCAGGGCAATTCCGGAGAGTGTATCGCCCGGTTTGACGATATACTGTCGGGTTTGTCCGGGAGTTCCTGGGGGGGGTGCGGGTGCCGGTGCCGGTGCGGGTGCCGGTGCCGGTGCCGGTGCCGGTGCGGGTGCCGGTGCCGGTGCGGGTGCCGGTGCCGGTGCCGGTGCGGGTGCGGGTGCCGGTGCCGGTGCGGATACTTCTCGGGGGACTAGGATTGTCTGATTGGGATAAATGAGGTTGACATTGGCAATGCCATTTTTCTGGGCAATAAAGTTGTAGTACGTTGCCGAACCATTCCCCATTGTCCGGAAGGCGATCGCACCCAAGGTATCTCCCGATTTAATGGTATAGGATTGCCATTCATAGTATTTACCCATGAATTGCGTGGCAGCGGCCCGTTCCCAGGGAGTGAAAATTCCTTCCCCACTCCAACTGTCGGGAATAACGGTAGCTAAAACATCATGATTTTCCCCGTTTGTAGCCTTCGCCAACTGCACTGCTGCTACCATATTTAACAAGCCTGCGCCGGTTTCTAGGTCGAAATTTGTTGTTCCTAAATCCGTGGCGGTGTTTTTGATAATTTCGATGACTTGTCGATAGCTGAGGTTGGGATTGGCGGCCCAGACTTGGGAAATTGCGCCGGTTACTTTGGCGGTGGCGACGGAGGTTCCGGCCATTGATCCGACTTCTTCTCCACTGAGGGATAATGTGGGATTATCGATGGTTCCCCCGGGTGCAACGATGTCTAATCCATAGCCATAGCTGGAATATTCGGTGCGGTTATAGGCTTTGGAGAAGGCGATTTCATCGTTGAATCGTTCTGCTGCACCGACGGTAATAATGTTGTCGAATTCTTGAGAGGCTTGTCCCAAGACAGACATGACTCCGCCATCATTTCCGGCAGCGGCAACGAGCATGACATTATGTTGCCTTGCATATTCGATCGCCGCTCGTTCCATTGGGGTAAATTCATAGCGGGTGGTGACATTCCCCTGAGCATCAATCTGGGTTAAATCTAAGCTCAAATTCACGACGGCATTCGGTTGACCAGACTCCCGCGCTGCATCAACGAATTCCACAAGGGATTCGGCCCATTTCCCGGAACCGACGGCTCGTCCGGCCCAAATTGGCGCATCGGGATTAATCCCCTCAATGCCGATGTCATTGTCTCGTTGGGCGGCAATAATTCCTAGGGTATGTGTTCCATGTTCGTTGCCTTCTCCGGAGGCTATTGTGGGGTCATTATCCCCATCAATATGGTCTTGTCCCCAGGTGATGCGCGAGTAGTCAATATCGGGATTGTTTCCGGAAAATCCGGTGTCAATAATCCCGACTAAGGGCTGATTTTCTAGGGCAAAATTAAAACTGGTTTCTGCAACTGGAATGCTGGGATAGGATTGCCAGACCATTTCTTCTAACCGATAAACTAGGGCAAATGTGCTGTCGCTAATCGGTTGAGATGGGGTTTGATTTTGCAGGGTTTGGGTTAAGGTTTCTAGGCG
Source organism: Oscillatoria sp. HE19RPO (assembly GCF_024220515.1). GTDB lineage: Bacteria > Cyanobacteriota > Cyanobacteriia > Cyanobacteriales > Laspinemataceae > Laspinema. The sequence continues at coordinate 57,143 of NZ_JAMXOT010000051.1, read as the reverse complement.
TTCGATGAGGGCTGGATTGACCGGATTTGAACTAGATATTTCGCTGTTGTTGGATTGGAAGTTTAAGACTTCGGTGAGGCTTTCTAACCGGAAAATTAGTTCGGATTTAGCCAATTCGGCGGGGGATAACTCTGGAATAAAGAACGGGTCGGTGTCAACAAATTCCTCCGGTGGGGGGGTTTCGCTCAATTCCGATTCCGCTGCGATCGCCTCTGATATGAATCCCGGTGTCTCGGTTTCTTCCCCTTCTCCTGGACTCTCTGAAGTAGTCTCATCGGCAACTGCGGTGACTTCTTCTAATTCAGGTTCGTCAACCACATCGTCAACTGCGGTGACTGTTTCTAATTCAGTTTCCTCAACCCCATCAGCAACTTCAGTTTCATCAACGACTTCGGTGACTGTTTCTAATTCAGTTTCCTCAACCCCATCAGCAACTTCAGTTTCATCAATGACTTCGGGGACTGTTTCTAATTCAGGTTCCTCAACCCCATCAGCAACTTCAGTTTCATCAACAACTGCGGTGACTGTTTCTAATTCAGGTTCGTCAACCCCATCAGCAACTTCAGTTTCATCAATGACTTCGGGGACTGTTTCTAATTCAGATTCGTCAACCCCATCAGCAACTTCAGTTTCATCAATGACTTCGGGGACTGTTTCTAATTCAGGTTCCTCAACGACTTCCGTGACTGTTTCTAATTCAGATTCGTCAACAACTTCGGTGACTTCAGTTTCATCCTCACTATCGGTGACTGTTTCTGATTCAGGTTCGTCAACGACTTCCGTGACTGTTTCTAATTCAGATTCGTCAACAACTTCGGTGACTTCAGTTTCATCTTCACTATCGGTGACTGATTCTAATTCAGTTTCATCAACGACATCAGCGACTTCAGTCTCATCTTCAGTCGGAGTTTCTTCCTCTAGGGAAATCTCTTCTGAAATATCTGAATCCGGGAGACTGTCTAAATCTTCCTCGAAACTATCGACTTCATCAAACAGACCTTCTAAGTTGGCTAATAAGTCCTCGACTGCGGCATCAAAATCCGGTGGATCGGGGGTGACATAAGTTTTAACATACTCAATCAATGCTTGACCCAAATCGCTGCCGCGCCAATCTTTGCCTGCGGCGACGACATCATCCATTAATGCGGCGTTACCTTTGGCTCCTCGGAATTGTAAAATGATGTCGTTATAGTCGCGATCGCTATTTCCATCGACCCGGATATCTTCCCAAGCAAAGGCACTGCCATCCCCGGTGATATCGGCAATTTGTCCGAAGTGATATCCATCATCGGGATTTGCAGTAACCAGGGAGAATAAAGGACGCAATGCACCTCCAGCATTGGGATTATTTAAAACCTGTTCGACGCTTCCATTCGGGACTAAAACTAGGAAAAATTCATCTCCCGGACGCATGGAAAAGCTCTTTACCCCTTGATACTCTCCCGAATTATAATTCGCTTCGCCTAAGTTTCCTTTAAATCGGGCTCCTTCACTAGGGTCATCAATGATGGTATAACCCAGTTCGGAATTACTGGCAGCGCGAGAAATTGCTTCTTGGAAAAACTCCATTGAGTTGGGATCAAGTGTTTCCATTCCGGACAAACTAACGATCGCCACTTGTCCTTTATAGGCACCCCCGTCAAACAGGAAATCTACCTCGACTTCTCCGGTTTCTCCCACGGTGAATGTCCCGGACTCAAATTTAGGTTGCAGATTGCTCAAGTCTGCGTCCGCTACCAAGTCACTCTCTTCGGTCTCACTCTCTTCTGTATCACTATCCTCAGTGGTTTCGTCGGTTTCGCTGGTCTCACTATCGGTGGTTTCTGCGGTTTCGGGGGTTACGCTGTCTTCGGTGTCATTGTCTATAACCTCGTCGGTGACGAAGGTTTCACTCTCTTCCTCGGTTTCCTCGGTGGAGAAGGGTTCACTCTCTTCCTCGGTCAGACTATTCGCGATCGCCTCTTCGGCAATGTCATCAGGGTCGGTCTCTATCTCAGGATCGTCTGCTGCAACTTCTGTGATTTGTGCATCAACGGGTTCTCCTTCCTCACTGCTGGCGGTGTCGAGGGGTTCAGTTTCATCGCTTTGTGCGAGGATATCTGCTTCAGCGACTTCCGCATCGGTCTCATCAGTTGCTACGGTTTCGACCGATTCCGCTACCTCCTCGGTAGGTTCGCTGTCCAGTTCGACCTCAGTCTCGATCGCACTTTCATCCCCCGTGTTGTCCTCTGTTTCGGCATCACTGTCGATCCAGGCAAGTTCCTCGTCCTCCGAGTCGGTTGCCGAGTCAATCTCGTCGGTTGTTTCTGGGAAACTCTCGTCGAATTCGTCTTCACCCCGATCGGTGGTATCGCTTACGAAGTCACTTTCGGTGTCGCCACTGGGTTCGTCGGCATCAATCTCTAAATAGGGAAGTTCCTCTAACTCTGCATCCGCCAGATCCGCTTCTGTACTGCCATCGGAGACAACATCCACCCCATCAGGGTCAGTCTCATCCCCGGAAAATTCATCTGCCTGTTCGCTATCCTCTGGGAGGACATCCCAATCTAACTCTGTATCGGCAACCCCGGGGATATCCTCAGTGGTTTCCGTGTCATCGATGAGGATACCGCTAGGGGTTCTCATTTCTTCCAGACGCATCGCTGGACCTTGATACCGTCGGGATTGGGGTTGGAACCCCTCCGCTTCTGGACGCTTTTGAGACCGAAAAAACAAGTTGAACATGAGTAGATTACTCCTGGTGATCTGGATTTGACAGAGACAAGGGGGTTGAAAGCTAGGGTTGCTTAGGCGATTCGCCCTTTTTCGGGTGAATCTGTTCAACCCACTCTCCTGTGTGTTGCCTCTGATTTATTTATTAGGAATATTTCGGGCAAATTATGCAGATTGCTCGCGATTTTTGCGGTGAACCTGTTCATTTCCGGAGATGCTGTTCTCCTAAAACCCTTACCCGATGGCACTTCCAGAAATTTTTTGAAGAGAAGCTAAATTTCCCAAATTCTCCAGGGTTGTTCACCGGGCGATCGCCGTTTTTGAGGGTCTGGGGTCACCACAGGTTGATCAAGCGGATCTCCACAGGATGGGGAGGTGATGGAATTCACGATTTTTATCTCGTGACATCCCTCTACAGTGGTAATTCTTGTTCTCTGGCTTCGGATGCAGATTTCCTGATGATGGATTTTCCTCGGCGATCGCGGATTGACCCGATTCCTCCTGTCTGAGCAAATCCTGTACTTTTACCCTTGAGGAATTTTCCCAAAATGTATGGGTCAAAATTATGATAAAATAATCCATAATTCCTAATCATAAGCCCAATGGAACGCGAACCGACCCTCCCCTACTTCCGGTATAAACCGGGTGAGTTCATCCCCAATTTATTCGATTTATCGGGAAAAGAGAGAAACAATTTTTGAGGTAAACTTAAACCATGATTTTTAAAACCATCCATTACTTCCCAACTGCGGAAGTATAACCTATTGATGGGTTGTTTCCTGTATTTTCATGAATTCAAGTTACCAAGTCGGGCATTTTTTACTTTCCTATTCTAAAAGTTGTTATACTAAAACAATGAGCAAACCCTCTCGGCAAAATATTGGGGCGCACTTCAACAATAATAAAATTTTACGTTACTTGCTTTTAATCGCGTTTGGTTGGGCGATTATTCAAGTCTTAGAATATTTTGAAACCGTTATCGTTATTTTTATTTTTGCGGCTATTCTAGCTTTTTTGCTGAATTATCCTGTCAAATGGATTCAGCGATGGGTTCCCCATAATCTTGCAGTTATTATAGTTTTTCTAACCAGTATTCTCATATTTGGGGGACTCACGATTACTCTAGGGGTCTCTGTCTTATCCCAAGCTCAACAACTCCTGGAACAATCTCCTGAACTCTTACAGGGTCTATTGGATTTATTAGACTACATCCAAGAAGTCTTAGCGCGCCGGAATTTAGAATTAGATTTAACCGCCATTGAAAACCGTCTGCGCGAGGAAGCCTTGGCAGGAATTGGGGTAGGTTTAATGACGGTTCAAAAAATATTATCTAACTTGGTAGATTTGATTTTAATAGCCGTTGTTGCGTTTTTCATGCTGTTAGATGGCAGAGAAATTTGGGATTTATTTCTAAAAATTTTCCCCTCTCATTGGCGAAGAGAGGTTACCCTGGCTATTCAGAAAAATTTTCTGGGATTTTTTTGGGGGCGGTTAATTTTATCCATATTTTTTGCAATTTCTTGTTTTGTGGTGTTTGTCATTATTGATATTCCTTATGCTTTAATTTTGGCAGCAGTGGGCGGACTTTTTGATTTAATTCCGGGAATTGGGGCAACTATAGGAATTAGTTTAATTTCGCTGATTTTATTACCCCAAGGAATTTGGCTGAGTATCAAAGTATTAGTTACTTGTATTTTGCTGCAACAGGTGGAAGAAAATTTACTCATGCCGCGAATCATGAAAGATTCTATCAATGTCAACCCAGTTATTATGTTTTTAGCGTTATTGATTGGAGCTAGAGTTGCAGGATTGATAGGAATATTTTTAGCAATTCCAATTAGTGGTGTATTAATTAGCTTAGGTAAAATTGATGAAATGAAGGGAGACTAATAAGTGCTTATCCGGAATCCGGTTATCAAAGGTCTATAGAAACAAACCCACAGCCTGTTCTATGAGCGTTCCGTAAGCAAAGGGTGGGGCTACAGAGACTCAGCCAGGGGGCGCGGGCTAAGAGAAAAACAACTTTTTACAACCGGATTGGGTATTAATTAAATTCAGAAAAGTTTCTCATAAAAAAACCGGGCTTGATAACCCGGTTAATCGGAATTTAAAGAAAAATGTTTGAGGGATTATAACAGGGGACGGATTCTGTTTCGATAGGCTGCTTCATCTAAACCCATTCCTTGATTTGCCCGATCCGGAGGAATCATTTGTTCGAGGGCGGCAATGCGATCGCTACTGGCGGGATGGGTACTTAAAAAGGTCGGTGGAGAGGGTTTGTCGAGGAGTTTTTCAAAAAATTGAACGAGACCCCGAGGGGAGTAACCGGCATCCATGAGAATGGCTAAAGCCCCGCGATCGGCCTCATATTCATGTTGACGACTCCGAGGCAACCGGAGGGCTAATTCTACCCCGAGTTGTACCGCAATATTGTTATCGACACCGGCAGCACCTGCTAACCCTCGGGCAATGATCACTTCGCGCATTTGCCGAATGGAATGTTTATGGACAATATGGCCAATTTCATGACTCATCACTCCCGCTAATTGCGCTTCATTATCCACGGCTTTCAAAAGCCCTGTGGTCACATAAACAAACCCGCCCATTGTGGCAAAGGCATTAATGCTGTCATCCTCAACAACCTGGAAGGTGTAGGGAAGATTGGGCCGATCGCTTTGCGCTGCTAACTGCTCGCCTAATTCCCTAACGTAGTTATTAATTTGAGTATTTCCATATCGCTTAAATTGACGACTGAGAATTTGCTGGTTGATTTGTTCACCCAGTGCAACTTCCTGGGCATCGGACATGGTACTCAGTTGGAGTACCTCAAGTCCCGGCCCAATTAACCTCCGGGGGTTCTTTGCCGAACTCGGATAGGATGAACTGAAGATTAAGGCGATCGCCATAATCGCAGAAATAATCGGGTAAATCCAGCGACGATTAACTCGATGAGAAATCCAAGCGTAAAAGTTGAACATAATTAATGTGAGGAATGTGTGAACAAACAGGACTGATAGGTTGGAATTGATCTCAGGTATTTTAACCGCGATCGCAATGCTTCCAGGACTGAGATATCCCCTTGTCCGATCATCTGGGCAATTGATAGACTGCCCTCTCTACAGATGGAGTGACCTCTTAAAACATCCGGCGTCAGTCCTGTCTGATATCTTTTACGACTCAACCAAAGACCTTGATATTTTCAAGACTCCTGGACTGTTTAAGGCCGGTTGATTCAGTCTACTTCCAGCATAAGCGATCGCCTGCCTCTTGATCCATTGACGAATCTGCTCAGAGGCAGGTTGCCATTCACCATCCCTCAGAATCCTCCCCGGGGGTTTGTAGAACTGAAGGGTAAAGAAGGAATTAGCTCAAGAGGAGGGTGACTCGGAATGGGCCCAACGCCAGAGGATCTGAGGTTCGAGGGTTCGCCAAAATTGCGATCGCCCGGAGATTAACAGGGTTCTTCAAAAACTCCCACAGGTTGGACTAATAAGGTAATACAGTGAATGCCGACAATGCGAACAGGTTCTCCGGGTCCGATCGCAACTTCGAGATCGCACCGCGCAGGCCAATAACTGCCTCTAAAATGGACTCTCCCGGCTATATAGGGGCCTCGAATCATCTCATCCACAATGCCAATTTCTCCGGGTCTGCCAAGAGTATATTTTAAGTTGGGGTCTTGATATTCTTTGATTCGGGTGGGATGGGGAGCAAAGAGGTTGTTTAAAAAACTAAACATGGGATCTCAGTTGAACGCGACAATCCCACCCTAAAATGCTTGCTAATTTCTTGGGGATACTCTCGTGTCACTCTCTGAATTGGTTGCTGGATCCGGATGTTTTGGAGGCGATTTGATCGGAGTTAATCCCCAATCCGAGTCAACCCTTGCTGATGGACTTGTGCATTTCCCGAACTGCCACATTTCAGAACAGGCGATCGGACGATTACTCCTCAACACATCCTTTAATATTGCGAACCGATGCGCTGGACTGCTGGACAATCACCGGACAATCATCCTGAGTCTGCCAAAATTGCCGCAGGGTGTAATGAAGGACCATCGCCCAAAATAAAATCATAAATGCCACCAAACCCAACTGTTGAGGGGAGATAAATCGTCGCAGAGGTTCTGACTGTGGCTTCTTTTCGTCCATAATACCTCCTAGTTTGGGTCATCTGCGATCGCCCAGCACCTGTTGGGTTCATTCCAGGAGAATAGAGCGTTCAATGAACATCGAACGCTTTGGTTACAAATTCCCCTATTTGCTATTTTATGCTAATTTTCCAAGTTTCGGGTATCAAAATCGTCTCGTTGACCGAGTAAAATTTACCGAGTTTTTCAGCTTGAATGCGCCAGGGTCTAGGGGAGGGCTTCAGGGTTTAAATCCTAGAATGGATAAGGCGTTGACGTTACAGGGTGTGGCATCAAACCGAATCGATTCCACCGGATTGGAATTGTTGGTCAAAATTGCCATCTCGCCATTAAACAGAAGCGATAGAAGCGATCGCGCCTCGGACTAGAAATAACCGAGTCTAAAAAACCTGAAGCGTTCCCCATTGGCCAATTTTCATCAAAGTATCATCACTGTACCTGATTGTGCAGGGATGTGGGTTTTAATGACGAGACTAATCCCGGATTAGCAACATCTTCCCCCCTCAGGTTGGGGAGTCGCTTACTTTGTCCCTTCAGTTGACTGAAAATCTGGGACCAATTTAAGGTAAGAACTCTAGGCAATAATACACATATCGTTGCATTAAATAAGGTCAAAAGGATAAATTCAAACCAATTTGATAGCACCATAAAACTCTCCCTACTGAAGCTGATTAGATAGTGGGTTTAATTATAAGCGCTAGTTTAAGCGAAATGGTCAAATTTCAGCCCTTTCCATAATTAGAATTTCTTCTAGTTCCTATAAACGATTCTCAAGATAAGATTGATTACACCAAAGGGCTTTCTCTATGAGTCAGTTTCTATACAGAGCAATTGTTTCAGGGTTTTTATGTTATTTTTTGCTATATTGAGTTATAATCTAAATTGGAAGTTCCGTGCCTTCTGGGTCACGGTCTGAAGCGCAGTAGAGAGGGTAATATGGAGTCTGTTTAACACCTTCAAAAACCTTTCATATTAAGTATAAACTACCAGAGAGGTTCTGGCTTCTACTCCACTCCCCTAGAACCCTAATGAGTCCCTCAAACATTAGGGTTTTCCAAAGAATTGCACCGTGAAGGAGACTGAGTGTCAAGAAGCCAAACGCACAACCGACCCAAAATACCCAGCGAGATCTCCGAAAAGCTGTCTTGCTGTGTATTTTGGATTATAAACACAGAGATATTATCGACCAGCGGCAACGCTTGAAATCTTCTTGAATACGTCCAGGGATTGACGACAGGCTTCCGCACACTTTTGACAATGTGGGTTGTCATTGGTTTCACATTCTTTCGCACAAGCTTCGCAGATGTCGATGCAGGCGCGAGAGACTTGTTCAATGAATTGAGAACCTCGACTCATAAACCCGGCAATGGTCCAGCACATTTGAGAGCAATCTCGGCATAAGCGAGCGCAATCGGGCATATTGCCAATACATTCGTCGGCACAATGCTCGCAATGAATAGCACAATTCACGATCGCATCTATACTAGATTGATTAATTTCATGAGGCATGAAAATTTTCCTCCTTTGTTTCCGATGAAGTTCTAGCCTCTACATTATCGGTGCAGGGTGGCAATATCCTCTATCTAAAGAGTGGATAAAGTTCTATCTCTTCTGGCGGATGCCAATTTCATCTTGGTTTCACTTTCAGGTTATACCCTGCAAAAGATTTGTTCAGGGAAGCCCGGGATAAAAATCATTTAATTTGTAGGGGTATGATTTGAAGAAATCAAAAATAAAAACTTATATTTATGAAATCCAGAGAGAACGATTATTTATTAATTGTTGTCAATATAACAATTTCAAATAGCTTCGCATAACTGAATATCCCAGGGTTATAGTATCATAGAGAGGAATAGAGAACGGTTGGTCAATATGAAGGTACTCTTAGTAGAAGATGAACCCGATTTAGGGGCAGCGATTAAACGGACCCTAGAGCGGGAAGCTTACGTGGTAGACTGGGCTAAGGATGGGAAAGAGGGTTATGATTATATTGAGAGTTATAGCTTGCAACCTGTAGAAACCCCCTATACCCTGGCGATATTTGATTGGTTATTACCGGCATTATCAGGGATAGAATTGTGTAAGCGCCTGCGGGCTTCGGGCAGTGCTTTACCTGTACTGATGCTAACTGCAAAAGATAGTATGGAAGATAAAGTGGCTGGGTTAGATGCTGGTGCGGATGATTATTTAGTTAAACCGTTTGGGATGGCGGAATTATTGGCAAGGTTGAGGGCATTACAGCGGCGATCGCCTCAATTGCAACCCCAGCAGATTCAGGTGGGAAATCTGACTCTCGATTACGGCACTCGTACCCTCTATTGCCATCAGAAAACCGGGGAACCTGTCGCTATTTCTATGACCAATAAAGAGTTTCAGTTGTTAGAATATTTGATGCGTCATCCTCAGCAAATTATTACCCGCGATCGCATTTTGGATCGGCTGTGGGAATTGGGGTCAGAACCCGGAAGCAATGTAGTCGCCGCCCAAATGCGTCTGCTGCGTCGGAAACTCGCCGAACAGGGTTATGATCGCCTCATAGAAACGGTGTATGGATTGGGATATCGCTTCAAAGCTGAAGACTAAACCAAAGGGGAATAAAACAGCGTGAATCACAATCAACTTTTTCAAAAAACTCGCTTACAACTGGCTTGTTGGTATGCTGGAGTTATGGGGGTGATTTTGGGGTTATGTGGGTGGGGAATGTATGAAGCGATCGCCCACGCCCATTGGATGACCCTGGATCGCGAATTAGAATCCGTTGCCGGGGCCCTCCATAATAGTTTGGAAACCGTATTGCAAGAACCAGCACAATTAGAGCCCGAAATGGGCCGATTTTTGCCAGATTTATCTACTCAAGATGAGCAGTGTTGGGACCGAGAACTTAATCGGGAACGACACGCGTTCGGGGCGCTTCATCAAGGGAATTATTATGTTCGATTACTCGATTTAACCGGCAATTTAATCGCCGTAGCGGGAGTTAGTTCTGATGGATTATCCGAGGTAGAAAATGCAGAAATATGGCAAACTCTCACGGATAGTCAAGGGACTCGATTTCATCAAATTTCTGTCGTTTTACATACAGAAGATGGCCGAGATTGGGGAAGTTTGCAAGTGGGGCGAAGTTTGAAAGAATTTGATGACTATTTAGGGGCAGTTAAAGTGATGATGTTAATCGGATTACCTATTGCTTTATTAGGGGTGGGTACTGCCAGTTGGGGATTAGCGGGAGTTGCCATGCAGCCGATTTATCAGTCCTATCGTCAAATTCAGCAATTTACCGCCGATGCTGCCCATGAATTACGAACGCCGTTAGCCGCAATTCGAGCCACAGTTGAATCAAATTTAAGAGTTCAAAGCCCTAATTTTGAGGAGATTTTCGATACCTTAAAAACCGTGGATCGCCAAAATTCACGCCTCTCTCAACTTGTGAATGATTTGTTATTATTATCCCGAATGGATCAACAAGAACTCCCCATCAAATCTTCCCATTGCTGTCTAAATGATGTGATTAGCGATGTGGAAGAAGAAATCGCCGCCTTGGCGATCGCCTCCAAAGTCAAGCTCAGGAAAGAGATTCGAGTTCAGCAGGTAGTCCGGGTGAAAGGGAATGAAGAAGAACTCTATCGACTGGTGTTTAATTTAGTCAGTAACGGAATTCAATATACTCCATCAGGAGGGGAAGTTACTCTAATTTTAGATGTCAGCGATCGCCATGCCATTATTCAGGTTAAAGATACGGGTATTGGAATTCATCCTCAAGATTTAAACCGGATTTTTGACCGTTTTTATCGGGTGAATAGTGACCGCGCCCGCCATACCGGAGGTTCAGGTTTGGGACTCGCTATTGCTCAGGCGATCGCCAAAACTCATCACGGCAATATCCAAGTCTACAGCGAATTTAATAAAGGCAGTTTGTTTACGGTACGATTGCCGATTTTGGAGTAACTAATGATGAGGCTCCTCATGCTCTCTGAGATTGCATTCTTCATTTTCATATTCGATTTCTACCGTTATATGTTCTAAAGCGATTGGAGTGGCAATATCTTTTACCCGCCTTTTTACCTCCAAAATTTCTGCTTTGGTTGCATTTTTATCCACCACTACATGAGTCGTCATCACGTTATTTTCTCCTTCTTGTGACCAAACATGAGTGTGATGGGTGGATTTGACCCGCTCGATTTCGCAAATTTGCGTTTCTATTTCTTTAACATTAACATTAGAAGGGGTAGCTTGGAGAAAAATTTCTACGGTTGATTTTAAATTTCGCAGGGCATTGTAGAGGACGTACAGGGTAATCCCAATAGACAGCAACGGATCGAGGATGTATAGGTTAGAAAACAACAGCACGATACTGACAATTAAGACAGCAATCCAACCGAGGACATCTTCGAGTAAATGCCAGGAAACCACCCGTGCACTCATGCCTTGACTCCCTCGCAACCGCAAAACCGCCATTCCATTAACGATGACACCGACAATGGCAAACAAAACCATTCCTTGAGCGTCAGCAGGTTCGGGATTAAACAGTCTTGGAATCGCTTCGGATAAGATAATTAGCGACCCCATGCTTAACACGATCGCGTTAATTGCCGCACCAAGTAAGGAGAAGCGGCGATATCCATAAGAATATTTATTGGTTCTGCCTCGCTGGGAATATTTTTCTAGATACCAGGATAAACCCAAGGAAAAGCTATCGCCTAAATCGTGGAGGGCGTCTGACATAATCGCAAGGCTATTTGTCCAGAAACCGCCAATCAGTTCAAAAATGGTAAAGCCTAAATTCAGCAAAAAGGCAAATTTTATGTTACGGGTTGTATTGTTCGCGTGGGTATGATTATGATGGTGATGAGTCATTTGGAATCCTTTTAAAGGTTAGATGGACGAGTTTCTAGTTGCGCTAAAGCGCTATCTTCCTCATAATGCACATAAGTATGAATTTTTACAAGTTTAGCGGCGATCGCTACAGATGCCGAATCCTCCCACGGGAGGATTTATGATGAAAAACTCCCTGGAGTGGCTGGCATACGGCGATCGCCTGAGATTTCATCCCCATTTCATTTTTCCCTGTTAAGCTGGGTAAGTGAAATATCATTCACCATTATTAGTAGATCCTTCGACTTATGCGATCGCTCAATTACTCTAACCTAACCCCGACCTTACTGGCTGCTATCCTGCTTGTGATGACGCCTACGCCAGTTTTAGCTGGTCCTGGACATGGACATGGAAATGAGTTTGAAGGAGGTGCAGATGCCAGCCACACACCTGGGGGAGTTGAAGTTGATGCTCAAACCCTTGAACGCATGGGAATTTTAGTGGAACCCGTGCAACAATCGGTGATGGATACAGGAATCAAAGTCACAGGACAAATTGAAACGTTACCCAATCAAACTGTAGAGGTCACTGCACCGATCGCCGGGAAAATCATTGAATTATTAGTGCAACCGGGAGATGCGGTTCAAGCGGGAGATGCTGTGGCAATTTTGTCAAGTCCAGAATTAGCAGCTTTGCGAGTCGATGCACTCCAAAACCAGGCAGAAGCTGAATCTAATCTCAAGCAAGCTGAGGCAAATTGGCAACTGGCACAACAAAATTATCAACGACAGGTAACCATTGCTGATGCAGAAATGGCCCAAGCGGAACAGCAAGTGGCAACAGCTCAATCGCGCTATGAACGGGATCGGAATTTGGTGGAGGAACGCGGGGTATTAACCGCCGCAGAAGAAGGGTATCGCCGCCAAGTGGAATTAGCAGAATCGGAAATTGCTGCAGCGCAGAAACAAGTAGAAATTGCTCAGTCTCGCTATGAACGAGATCGGCAGTTAGTGGAAGAAGGCGGAGTGCTTTCTGTTGCCCGAGAAAACTATCAGCGCCAAATGGAACTTGCAGAAGCCGAAATTGCTCAAGCGGAAACGGAATTAGATGTTGCCCAGGAACGGTTTGAACGGGATCGGGAATTAGTCGAACAAGGGGCAATTCCACGCCGTCAGATGCTGGATTCCGAAGCCCAGTTTGCGGCGTCAAAATCTGCCTTAAAACGCGCTGAAAGTCGGTTAGGGCAACTGGAAGCCGAATCCGAAGTGAAACGAGCCGAAATCGATTTACCCTTAAGAGACTTGCGGGAATCAGAAGAATTATTAGCGCGATCGCAAACCGAATTAGCCCGCGCTCAAAGCCGTTTGGGACAACTGGAAGCTCAAGCCGAAGTAAAACGGGCTGAAGTAGATTTACCGTTAAGAGATTTGCGGGAATCTGAAGATTTATTAGCCGAAGCGCGAGGGCAACTGACTCGGGCGAAAAGTCGCCAAGGGGTGATTGCAGCAGAAGCCGAATTAAAACGAGCGGATGCGGAATTAAAAGCCGCTAAATATCAGGTTAACTTGAGCGATCGCACCTATCAAACTCGCCTAAATCAGTTAAATATTACGCCGGATGAACAGGGAACCGTTACCGTGAAATCTCCCATTTCTGGCGTAGTTGCTCATCGAGAGATTACCCCGGGTCAATCGGTGGAGGCAGCCGGAACGACTTTAATGAAAATCCAAAATCAGGCGCGGGTGGGGGCCACCGCCAATCTATATGAAAAAGATTTACCCCAAGTCAAAATAGGACAACAAGTCAATATTAGAGTCGCAAGTTTTCCCAATCGCATCTTTACTGGAAGAATTGATTATATTGCCCCCGATGTCCAAGGAGAAAGCCGAGTGATTCCCGTGAGGGCGGAAGTAGATAATGTGGGGGGAGAATTAAAACCGGGAATGTTTGCTGAGTTAGAAATTGCTACAAATAGAACCAGCGAAGGGGTAACCAGTATTCCGGAAAGTGCTATTGTAGAGGTGAATAATTTGCCGGTGGTTTATGTCCAAAATGGACAACAATTCCAGCCGGTTGAGGTGAGACTGGGGCAGAAATTTGGAGAGCGAATTGAGGTCAAGGATGGATTATTTGCGGGCGATCGCATTGTCACCCAAGGGGCGATGCAACTCTACGCCCAATCCCTCCGAGGGGGCAGTAATAGCGGCGATGATCACGCCGAAGAAACCGAAACTGAGGCAACTGAGATGAATGCATCAGGGTTAATGCAGTGGGGATGGCTACCTCTAGCAGGGGCGATCGCAGCCGGTGCATTTTGGTTGGGACGGCGCACTAAAGTGGTGAAAAAACCAACTGCACCGGACCCCAATTTTACCCCAGAAGGGTATGAGTTGCCTGAGTCTGAGAGCGGTGACTCTTGCGAACTGCCAGTTCTAGTCAAAAATAATCATCATGTTAATCAAAAATAAAAATACACCAGGATAAATTAATAGTGAAAGAATTAAATTTAACAATAAAATTTAAGGTAATTAAAAAAAACACTTGATGTAAAGCTCTATTTTTGGGAAAGTTATCATCAAGAGTTTGCTTGTAATTTTTCCTCAATTTTACCTCGCAGATAAACATTAAAATTACCCCCTAGTGATCAATGCTCAATAGTATCCTGAAATGGTCGATCGCCCAGCGATGGTTAGTCGTGATTGGAGCGATAATTGTCACAATTTTGGGCATTCATACAATTTCCCAAATGCCCTTAGATGTGTTTCCCAATTTTGCTCCTCCTCAAGTGGAAGTTCAAACCGAAGCCCCCGGATTAGCCCCGGAAGAGGTGGAATCTTTGATCACCTATCCCATTGAAAGTGCCATTAATGGAACTCCCGGATTAGAAACCGTGCGATCCGCTTCTGGAATCGGACTATCGGTGGTCAAAGTGATTTTTAAATGGGGGACTGATGAGTATCAAGCGAGGCAATTAGTCACCGAACGATTGCAGCAAGCAGTCAGTAAATTACCCGAAGGGGTGGAAACGCCACAAATTTCTCCGATGTCTTCTCCGATTGGCACAATTCTTCAATATGCCTTTACGGTGACGGGAGAGGGAGAAACCACCTTAATGGAGTTAAGACGATGGGTCGATCTCGATATTATTAATCGGTTACTGGCAGTCCAAGGAGTGACTCAAGCCATTGCCTATGGCGGCGATGTTCGTCAATATCAGGTTTTAGCGGACCCGGTACAATTACAGGCTTATAATGTGTCTTTAACTCAAGTTGAAGAGGCAGCGGAAGCAGCTAACACCAATGCGGCTGGGGGTTTTTTACAGAGTCCAGACCGGGAATTAATTATCCGAGGAATTGGGCGGATAGAATCCATAGAAGATTTACAAAAATCTGTGGTAACATCCCGTAATGGTACGCCCATTCTATTAGAAGATGTGGCCGAGGTAAAAATTGGGGCTGCCTTGAAACGGGGCGATGGGAGTGTGAATGGACAATCTGCCGTGGTGCTGATGGTGAATAAACAACCCCTAGCAGATACTCCAACAGTAACGAAAGCGGTGGAGGAGGCGATCTCAGAACTCCAGGCAAGCTTACCGCCCGATGTCAAGATAATGGTCACCTTTCGGCAATCGGATTTTATTGATGCTTCTATTAAAAATGTCAGCGATTCTCTGCGAGATGGAATTATCATCGTTTCAATTATTCTGTTTCTGTTCTTAATGAATTGGCGCACTGCCGTGATTACCCTGAGTGCCATTCCCTTATCCTTAATTATTGGATTAATGGTGATGAATCTCTTCGGTCAAGCCATTAATACCATGACTCTGGGCGGACTGGCCGTTGCCATTGGTTCCGTGGTAGATGACTCCATTGTAGATATGGAAAACTGTTACCGAGGGCTAAGAAAAAACCAAGCGTCAGAGAATCCAGTTTCTCCGCTTCAAGTGGTTTATGATACTTCGGTAGAAGTGCGGGTCAGTGTGGTATTTTCTACGATCATTATTGCCGTTATCTTTGCCCCTATTTTCACCTTAACCGGCGTTGAAGGGCGAATTTTTGCACCGATGGGAGTGGCCTATTTAGTGTCGATTTTCGCCTCAACCTTTGTGGCATTGACTCTATCCCCGGCCTTATGTGCGTTTTTATTAGCCTCTCAACCCTTACCGGAAGAAGAAACCTGGGTTTCACGGGTTTCAGAACGACTGTATCGGCCTTTATTGCAATTTTCGATTCAATTGCCCACTCTGGTTATAGGGATAGCTACGGCTGCATTTATTGCTTCTTTGATTGTCTTGCCATCCTTGGGACGGGTGTTTTTACCAGAGTTTCAGGAACGATCTTTAATGAATGCAATGGTCCTCTATCCGGGAGTATCTTTAGAAATGACTAATCGGGCGGGTTTAGCGATTCAAGATGCCCTGAAAGATGACCCCCGGTTTAGTTGGGTACAGATGCGATCAGGACGAGCACCGGGAGATGCTGATGCTGGGGGCGTAACCTTAGGACATTTGGATGTGGAGTTGAGTGATGAGGGGATAGAAAATCGGGAAGAGGCGATCGCCAAGTTACGGGAAGAATTCGACAAATTACCGGGAGTTGCCCCCAGCATTGGCGGATTTATCTCTCACCGCATGGATGAAGTCCTCTCCGGAGTCAGAAGTGCGATCGCCGTCAAAGTCTTCGGTCCTGAACTCCCGGAACTCCGCATTCTGGGGGGGCAAGTCCGGGATGTGATGCAGGATATTCCCAGCATAGTAGACTTGCAACTCGAACCCCAAGTCCCCATCCGTCAGGTGCAAATTCACTTTGATCGCCCTGCTGCTGCCCGCTATGGATTAACTGTGGGGGACTTGTCAGACATGGTGGAAACCGCCTTGAATGGACGGGTTGTTTCCCAAGTGCTAGAACAACAACAATTGTTTGATTTGGTCGTCTGGCTAAAAGAAGATTTTCGCAACAATTTAGATACCATTCGCAACTTATTAGTTGATACCCCTAATGGTACAAAAATTCCTCTCGCCCAAGTCGCCCGGATTGATTATGGCACGGGTCCTAATACCATTAACCGGGAAAATGTCTCCCGCTTAATTGTTGTTTCGGCCAATGTTTCTAAGGGAGATTTAGGCAGTATTGTAGAGGAAGTTAGAGAAAAGATTCGCGAATCGGTGCAACTTCCAGCAGGATATTTTATCCAATATGGGGGACAGTTTGAAGCAGAACAACGGGCGACCCAAAACTTCCTAATATTTGGGTCATTAGCCCTGATTGTGATTGCTATTTTAATGTATTTTGCAGTTAAATCTCTAGCGAGTACGGTGATGATTATGCTCAATCTCCCCTTAGCAATTACCGGCGGAATTTTTTCCGTTGCTTTGGGGGGTGGTGTTCTTTCTGTCGCTTCGATGGTGGGATTTATTACCTTGTTTGGGGTTGCTACCCGCAATGGGCTGTTATTGGTGGATAATTATAATTCTAAACTCGCTGAAGGAATGCCGCTCAAATCGGTAATTTTTCAGGGTTCAATGGAACGGTTGACGGCGATTTTAATGACTGCTTTAACTTCAGCTTTAGGGATGTTACCCTTGGCGATCGGAACCGGGGCCGGAAAGGAGATTTTACAACCCTTGGCGGTGGTGGTCTTGGGGGGATTATTTAGTTCCACGGCGTTAACCTTGTTAGTAATTCCGGCGCTTTATTCTCAATTTGGCCGGAGGTTAAAGCCGAAACAAGCTTCTATAGAAAATAGGGAGGAACGGTTTGATGATGGAGTGAAACCCGTTACGAATTCTTAAGCTATTGTCAAGAATAGAAGGTCATACTCAAGGAGAACTCAAAATGTGGCGATCGCTCAAATTAGGTTGTATTGCCGTTAGTCTGGGATTAATCGGGTTAACCGCCTGTGGAACCGGAGAACCGGACTCAACTGTGCTAGAAAGTGAGATGGAAACCCCCACGGAAACCACAGCAACACCCCCGGCAACGACCCCAGAAAAACCCCTGACCCAAGGGGTACAGGAGATTAAAGTCGGTCCGTATCATTTAGAGTTCGTGGCGTTACCGGAGCCCGGAGGAGTCCAATTAGATTTTTATCTACAAACCGAAGAGACTCACGAAGCGATTCCCGGTGCTACGGTTACCGCGCAGGTGGAAACGCCCACTGGGGAACAACGAACCCTAGAACTAGCCTATGACGAACCCGGGGAACATTATGCCGCCTTCCTACCTGCGGAAGTATCTGGGGAGTATAAGGTGGCAATTCTCACGGATATTCAGGGGGAAAAAGTTAATGGGCGGTTTGCATTCAATCGGGAGTAGGCAGGAGTTGCGCATCCGTTGAAAATCCACCCTAAATGTAGAGGCGATTCGCGAATCGCCTCTACATTTAGGGAACTCCAAAAAATCAAACCTCCAAAATGTTGGTAGTGACTCCTTCACCGAGTCATCTTTAAAGAAACCCCTGAAGGGGGGACGTTGAACGTTTGAATGATTTATATTGTGCAATCCCCTTAGTTAAAGGTTAAAGCCAATAAAAAAGCTCAGATATTGAATATCTGAGCTTTTTCGGGTTAAGCTATAAAATGAAAAGGGTTCATCTTATGGGTTTCCAGAAAAAAACTCTCCGATTGTGACTAGAGGATCCTGGCACCGAAGGTTTCAGTGCCTGTAACCTTATCATTCGGGAGATTTCATCGTTTGGAGTTCCACTAATCTAAACTTAGTAGCCTTTCGAGAAGTTATTGCGACGGCCACCACGACCACCGCCACCACCGCCGCCGCCAAAGGAGCCACGGTCTTCACGGGGTTTGGCCTTGTTGACTTTCATATCGCGACCCATCCACTCAGCCCCATCAAGGGCTTCAATCGCAGCGGTTTCTTCAGTTTCAGTGGACATTTCCACAAACGCAAAGCCGCGCACACGACCCGTTTCTCGGTCGGTGGGCAAGTTGACTCGCTTAACAGAACCGTATTCTGCGAATACGGCACTCAGATCTTCTTGGGTAACTTCATAAGAGAGATTACCAACGTAAATAGACATGGACTAACTCCAAAATTCAACGGATGTAGAGGTCAAGTTTTCGGAGAGAAGCCTGTCCAGACGAAAGGGAGAAATACCTATCAATACTCGAAACAAACACTGCAACCGAATTTCAATCTCATCCATAAGAATAACACAGTTTTTTCAGTTTGGGCAAAGCCATCCGTAATTTTTCGTAAAATAGGCTGAAACCCTTTACTCTAGGTATTTTCTGGGATTGAAATTCCCGGGCGATCGCCTCTTTTTTGAGGATAAATCTCGCCGCATCAATCCCTCAACCCTCAAAATCCCACCAGGGTTCTTGAGTGATTTTAGGAACCTCTTACCCCTGAACCCGGAGGAAGTGACGAGGGAAAATGCTGGAAACAGCATACCGGGCCCCCCTGGATCTGCGGCCCTTTCCAGCCTGGAACTGTTTGATCGCCCCCCTAGAGAGTCGGGTCACTTCCTATCCTGCCTACAGTTCGGGTGACATTGCTAACATTGCGGAAGTTCTGAACCGCTGATGGTAACTGCTTCTGCATTCTTTTTGCATTCCTGCTAGACTCTGTGTCAAAGTCCGGTTAGCCTCATGGTTGAACTGAAAGACTCACCAAGATCTAGAAACACTACTCTATATTGAGGAAAGGAAAAATGTGTGTATCCTGTCTATTGATCTCAACCCTGATGGTCTTTACCCCAGCACAAGCGGTTGACCAAAACCCTGAGATTATCTCCATCCCAACTTACAATCAGGAGTCATCCTCGGTGGTTGCGCAGGAAAACCAAGCGGCGATCGCCACATTGCTCAACAAGCTTCCCGACTCCCCGGAATTAGACCCCTTACGAGTAGAACTCAACAATCTCTACGCCGAATTAGGATTAGCTCAAAATGATGTTGAAGCCGATCTCGCCCTCGATCGCGCTGTAGAAGCGGTTCGCGATCGCTTCATTGATAACCCCAATGTGGGACAAATTCGGGAAATTCTCATGGACTTGCGCGAGGCTGAATACGAAAAACTCTCTGGGGATCTTTCCTCTCTCCTGTTTCCGCAACAAACCGCTTCCTCCGTCACTCTACTTCAGTCCCAAGGCAGTCGATGGGGTTGGCTTTCCTAAGCAATGCTCACCGCAACCCTGACTCGGCGCGAATATTTGATGTTTCCGATGTTTGTTCTATCTATATAGCCTAGGGGTGACATCTATGAACTCTATTATGAAATGCATCTCGATAGGTATAAATCTATAGATATGCATTCGGGACAGGAGCACAGCGGTGCTTCTTTTTTTTTGGGGCTACAAAATTTCTACCCAACGCTCTTGACATCTAATCCTCCATTATGATTTTTTCCTGACTCTCTCCCTAGCCTTCGTCTGGGTTAACCCTTCAGATCCCGGACCGGGGTAGTGCAAATTTTCTGCAAAAATACCGCGCAAACCTGGATATAATCAAGGGGAGAGCCGTATGAGCAATGGGGGCTTCAGATTTAAAGGCCCCTAAATTGCTTCAGAAAATTTTAGAATTAAAGTTTTCCCAACCGCTAGAAAATATGGTATCCTGGCTAACATCATCTTAAAAACGTCTCCCAAAAGAAAGATGTCAAATTTCATAACTTGTGCTAAGGGCCTAGAGGTTGAGTTTTTCTTTCGGAAAGGATTAAGCCTGAGTGAAGCGGGAAACTATACAGGAGCGATCGCCAGCTATGACAAAGCTCTGGAACTAGAACCCAATACAGATGAAATCTGGTACTGTCGCGGCAATGCACTGTACAACTTGGGGCGGACTAATCCTGCCATCAAAAGCTACGACATGGCGCTAGAGCTCAATCCAGGCTGTTACCAGGCCCTGATCAATCGTGGCAACGCCCTCGATGACAGCGGACGCCACCAAGAAGCCATTGAGAGCTACGATCGCGTCTTACGCCTGAAACCGGATCATCATCGCACCTGGAATAATCGGGGCATTGCCTTGGGGAACTTAGGTAAATATGACGAAGCGATCGCCAGCTATGATCGGGCGATCGAATTCAAACCGGACTATTCCCGCGCCTGGTATCACCGAGGACTGGCCCTCAAAAGCATGGGACTGACGGAAAAAACCCTCGCTTGTTACGATAAAGCCCTCGCCTCACAACCGGACTTCTACGAAGTGTGGAACAATCGTGGGAACACTTTATACTTGTTAAAGCGATATTCCGAAGCGATCGCCAGCTACGACAAAGCCGTACAATCCTTTCCTAACTATCATTGGGCTTGGTACAATCGCGGAGTCGTGCTTCAAGAACTCAACCGCAATGAAGAGGCGATCGTCAGCCTCGATAAAGCCGTCAATCTCAACCCCAAAAATGCCGAAGCCTGGTATTATCGAGCCTTGGCCCTAGAAGCCTTAGATTGCACCCGTAGCGCTGCCGCCAGTTATGATAAAGCCTACGAACTTAAACCGAATCTCAGTATCGAGTCTCCCATTAGCAAAAATCTTCCCTAATTTCCACCCGTCCCCGTAAACTTAAATATTCATTATTTCAGTCCTTGGCCCTCTTAACATGGCAAAAACCGGCTACACCCTACCCGTTTTCGCCGTTGCTGCGGCGAAAGCGGCCCTGATGGTGCTTTCTCCCAGTGCAGAGGCCCCCAAAACTGTCACCCTTGACCTAATTCCCGAATCCGTCGAGATTCCCATCCATCAAGTCGCTCAACTTGATGGCACGTCCGCTTTGGCGATCGCCCTCAGCGATCCAGGGGATAATCTGGACTTGACTCGAAATACTCCCATTTGGGCTTGGGTGAAATGGACCCCCCGCCAAACTCAACCCTTAATCCTAGAAGCTGGGGAAGGATTAGGCAAAACCGAAACGGGAGAACCCGCCATTTATCACTATGCGCGGCAACTGTTTGAGCGAAATTTATTCCCCTTAATTCCCGACAATAAAACCGTTGTTGTCTCTATTATTTTACCCGAAGGACGACAACTCGCCAGCCGGACTTCTAACGCCGCTTTCGGCATCTTAGAAGGACTCGCTTTACTCGGAACCAGTGGAATTTCTCAACCCCTGTCCTCTGCCGATCATCTTGATGAATTTCGGCAGAATTTGCAGTGCAAGGTCAAAAATTCCCCTCATTTAACCTTTTGCATTGGGAATAATGGTCTAGTAGTCGCCCAACGGTTAGGTATTCCCGAATCAAGCATTGTACAAACGGGAAATTGGATCGGGGCGCTGTTAGTTGAAGCCGGATTGCGGGGTGCAGAATCAGTTCTGTTACTGGGATATCAGGGAAAACTGATTAAATTAGCCGGGGGAATTTTTAACACTTCCAGCCATATTGCCGATGCCAAATTAGAAATTCTTAGCGCCGCAGTGGTTCAGGCGGGTGGAGATTTAGCGACGGTAGAAGCGGTTTTACAAGCTAAAACTGCTGATGCTGCTTATTTTGAAATTAAAGAACGAGAATTGGCTGATTTAGTTTTTAATAACTTAGCCGATAAAATTAGTCAGAATGCTCAGAATTATGTTAAAAAATATGCCGATACGGCTTTAGAAGTTGGCACTATTTTATTTGACCGGAAAGGGGAAATTATTACTAAAATCAAGCCTTGCCGGTGGGATAACCCCTGAACTTACAAGAGTAGATTTTTTACGTTTATGGAGATTTGCCTAAGAGTAAGGGTACTTCCGGTCCCCTCCCCTTGCCAAGGGGAGGGTTAGGGTGGGGTCCACCCAGTTCGCAAAAACACCAGTTTTGATACCCGGATTGGCGACGGAACCCTGATGAGGTAAAGGATTAAACTTCTTTCTTATCATCTAGGGCGAAGAGGACC
Organism: Oscillatoria sp. HE19RPO; assembly: GCF_024220515.1. Taxonomy (GTDB): domain Bacteria; phylum Cyanobacteriota; class Cyanobacteriia; order Cyanobacteriales; family Laspinemataceae; genus Laspinema. Next base: position 34,638 of record NZ_JAMXOT010000051.1, on the reverse strand, counting down.
CCACCCAACCCTCCCCTTGCCAAGGGGAGGGCTATGAACAAGCAACACTTGAAAAAAACTACCTCGTCAAAAACCTACCCTTGTAAGTGACCCCTTCAGGGGTCAGCTATCGATCGCGATCGCCCCTCATATTTTCCTGACTTTGCTGTTCCAATAGGGGAATCGGTTCCCGGGAAGAGTGGCGCAACAACACGAAGGGAATCGTTAGAACCCCGACAATCATCACGGTTGCTGCCGTTAACCACACCATCCAGCGACTCGGGCGATAGGCGCTGAATTCGATTTGTTGAAAAACCCGATTGTAGCGCCAGACGGAGAGGGGAATAAAAATAATTCCCATAATCACCAATGCCACTCCCAGAGTTTGGGAATCAATGGCGATCGCCGGTACAGATTCCGGTTCACCTGTCACACTGGCTTGCAACTCCCGTAAAAATAGACCAAAACGAGCGATCGCAAATCCAAAGCCAATCATACCAATGGAAGTCCGCAACCAAGCCAAAAACGTCCGTTCATTAGCTTGATGTTCTCGTTGTCGGTCTATTTTTTCCTGAGTCATTGCCACTCCCATTAACCCCTAATTTGTAGGGGCGATTCGCTTTCTCGCCCCTACAGATAGCGATCGGTTTCCCAGAAACTTCTCCCCCTACCCAATTACCGATAGTTGGTAAACTGTAACGCTACCGGCCAATCTTCTTGTTTAATCAACTGCATCGCTTCTTGCAAATCATCTTTAGACTTACTAGAAACCCGCACCGCATCGCCTTGAATTGAGCCTTGAACCTTCTTCAACTCATCCCTAAGTAACTTGGTAATTTGTTTACCCACCTCTTGGGCGATGCCTTTTTTGAGCTTAATCACCTGACGAATCCGGTTACCACTGGCGGATTCCTCCTTGCCATACTCAAAAATTTTCAACGATAAATTCCGCTTAACCGCCTTTTGTTGCAGTACCGATTGAACCGCCTCTAGCGTCATGTTGCTATTAGTATTGATGACAATTTCATCATCCCCAAGTTCAACCGTAGTATTGGTATCTTTCAGGTCGTAACGGCTGGTAATTTCGCGATTGGTTTGGTCTATGGTATTAACCAGTTCCTGGCGGTCAAAATCGCTGACAATATCAAAAGAATACGTTGAAGCCATGAATAATACGGGACTAATTATCTGTACAACTAGAAATTACTAGAACATGAAACCACTCGAAGAGGGGGACAAACTGCCAGTGCCAGACATCAGCGATCGCCTCCGTGAGTTCGCCTTGCAACGTTCTTCCGGAACTTAGACGAATCGAGTAGCCTCGGGGCCATTGCCTGGGAGTCTTTAAACAATAACTGACCTAGGCAACGGCAGTTTCATCTCTTCTTCGCGGGGGAAATTTTAGAGTAAAACGGGAGCAGACACAAGCGGATCCAAACGCCAAATGGGAAATCCGATCGCAGGGTCAAGCCTAGGTAAACGAGGATGCCCTTAATCAAAATAGAACAACGTCACAAGTCGGCGTTGTTCCTCCGCATCCTGACAAGTTTGCAATAGCGTGTGGCTATCATGGAATGCAAAGCAGATTAACTGCTGACAGCGAGAGACAATTTCCAAATTGCACAAAGCACTGGCTTCGGCTAAGGATAAATGGTCATTCGCGGGATTTTCCACCAAGTGGATCACCTTTTCGAGTTGCTTGCGCGACTCTCGGGGTTGACGATCCAGGCTTTGGGGGAGAATTACCGTCAGCATATTCGGATCTGCCTTCATCGCGCCTTTAATCGCAGCAGAATTGGTGCCCGTGGCACCGGAGGTCAGAATTCGATTCCCTTCCAAGACCAAAGCATAGGTCATTCGCTCAATGAGCGCTTGATGGGTAATCGGAACATGACGGGAACCCAAGAGGGAAATCCGTTTAGAACCCGTTTGCTGGATCGAGGCCAGTTCTTGCGCCAGAGTATCGATCCCGGGTGATGTGTCTATTGATTGACTCAAAGACGGTAAGAAATAACTAGAACAACGCAGTTATTTTAGCAAAGATAAGACCAAGTACGATAAATAGATTAAAAATAGCCATGAAAACGATTAGCAAACCCGAAATCCGAGAGCAAAGTTGGACAAAGGCGATCGCCACCCCCGCCCAGGAATTTCCCTCCACTCCCCTCAAAATCATCGCTGGAACCCTCCCCCCCGGATTGCGCGGAGCCCTCTACCGCAATGGTCCAGCCCGACTCACCCGAGGGGAAAACCGCGTGGGACATTGGTTTGATGGGGATGGAGCAATTTTAGGTGTTCATTTTACCGGCAGGGACAGCCGCGCCCTTTACCGCTACGTCCAAACCGCCGGATATCAAGCCGAAGAAGCCGAGGGCCGCCTGCAATTTGGCGGATATGGCACCCTCCCCCCGGGACCTATCTGGAAACGATTCGGCAAGGGAATGAAAAATCCCGCCAATACCTCGGTAATTGCCCTCCCGGACAAACTCTTAGCCCTTTGGGAAGGGGGACATCCCCACGGATTAGATTTAGAAACCCTAGAAACCTTCGGACTGGACAACTTAGGCGGATTGGCACCGAACTGGGGCTATTCCGCCCACCCCAAACGGGACCCCCAAACCGGGGAAATCTATAATTTTGGCGTCTCCCCGGGAAAAAACGCCCAATTGCACGTTTACCGCAGCAACAACCAGGGCCAAATCCAACAACAGGCCGCTTTTGACCTAGAGGGAATGCCCCTGATTCATGATTTTGTGATGGCGGGACCCTATTTAATCTTTGTGATTCCCCCGGTACGGATGTCGGCGTTACCCGTCCTGTTGCACCTGAAAAGTTTTAGCGATTCCTTAACCTGGCATCCCGAGTTAGGGACTCAAATTTTAGTGATTGACCGTTCTAGTTTAGAACTGGTGAGTCGGGGGGAAGCGGAACCCTGGTATCAGTGGCATTTTGGCAATGGTGCCGTGAATGGCAGTGGAGAGATTAGCTTAGATGTGGTGCGCTATCAGGATTTCCAGACGAATCAATATCTCAAAGAGTTTGCCACCTTGGAGACGGAGACAGCAGCCAAAGGGACCCTCTGCCGAGTCCGAGTGAATCCCCAGACTGTCCAAGTGATGGAGACAGAGACGATGATAGATCGCCACTGTGAGTTTCCCACAGTAGATTTCCGAGAAGTGGGACAGGAGTGGCGCTATACCTATTTATCCTTGCATCGAGAGGGAGTGGAGTTAGGGAAAGAACCTGTGGGGGCGATCGGGCGGTTCGACTATCAAACCGGCCATTTGACCGAGGCCCCTATTCCAGAGAACTGTTATCCGAGTGAACCGATTTATGCACCAGATGGCGATCGGGCTGAACAAGGGTGGGTTTTAACGGTGGTTTATGATGCGAACCAACATCAGAGTCAGGTATGGATTTTTGATGGCGATAGGTTGGAAGAGGAACCGCAATGTCGGTTAGGGTTGCCGGGGGTGATTCCGTTGGGGTTTCATGGGACTTGGAATGCGGGGAAATAGCCCCGCAGGCTGAAGCCTGGGGCTATACGGACGAAGCCTGCCTACGCAGGCTAAGAGGGAAAACAATGCAAATAGAAATAGCCCCGCAGGCTGAAGCCTGGGGCTATACGGACGAAGCCTGCCTACGCAGGCTAAGAGGGAAAACAATGCAAATAGCCGCGTACCTACCCAAATCTCCTTGTGACTTGGCTCTGCCGAGTCACACACTTCTGGAGGCTCTGCCTCCAGAGAACCAGCGCCGGTTTAAACCCTAGCCGGATCCTGCGACTCACCCAAATCTTTGACCAACAATCAAAATCTTCCCTGGAATGCACCATCCTCACCTAAAACTAGCGAATCAGTCCAAGGCGATCGAAGGGGTAAACACGCAGGATTAATTGACCTCTAATCTTCTGCTGAGGAACTACCGCGCCAAAGGTTTCAAAATTGGCATAATTCAAATTGTCTGCCACCACATAATATTCATCAGTCGCGAGGGTAATGAGTGACTGGTTGAAATCCGAGGGAAGTTTTATCCGGTTATCATCCAAAGGTTTGCCATTGAGAATGATTTGACCGGAGCTAATTTCTAACCTTTCACCAGGCAGGGCAAGGATGCGGCGAGAGGCGAAGTGCTTGGAGAAGTTCTCTTCTAAGTTCTTAGTTGCAAAACTAATAACTTGGTAGCGCTGGGGCTGTCGCCATCGAGGATAGGTTAGGCGATCGAAGAAAACGCGATCGCTAGTTTGGATGAGCGGATTCATGGCACTCACTGAATCGGGGTTAAATCCAAAAGTGTTAGTCAGAATTACCGCTAATAAAATCGCGGTAAATACAATTCCTATCTCCTGTAAAGAAACTCCAAAAAAATTATATTTTTTACGGGATGATACTGGCTCAACTTTCAACTGAATGGTAAAGGCTAAATGCTCTCGGAATTTATCATGATAAAACCGATATCGGCCCCCAGATTGCTTTAAAATACCACAGGCACTTGCTTCGTTCAGAAAGTGAACATAATTTCGGGGAATGCGTCCGTGATGACACAACACCCAGTGCAAAGTAAAGTGTTGAATAAATGCCTTCCCACCGCCAAGGTAATACCCAAAGAAAATGCCCAAAAATCCTCCCACACTCAAGGTTCCAGTCCAGTCCCAATCCTGTCCTGTAGCCCAACGAGGTACAATCCAAATTAAGAAACAAAAAGGAATAGCGATTACCATTGTGATTAGAGAGTTCCAACCAGTTTTTCTGGTTCCTTGATTAGGAAACTTTCTAATTTTAATGTCGGTTTTTAAGCCTTCAATCAGCCCGTAATTAAGTCCGTAAACTAACCCTCCAATTAGCCAGTAATATGACCATGATATCAGTCCTAAAAAGATTCCTAAAATGACTGAATAGTATAAACCCACAAGAAATGCCCTTTTCAAATTTTTCCCAGAAATATCAAATTTTTCTATTAAGTCAATAGAATCAAAATTAGATATCAGCCCGCCCATTATCCCGTAAATAGGCCCTAAAATCAGCCCGCCCATTAGCCCATAAACAGGCCCTAAAATCAGCCCTAAAATCAGTCCTGAAATTAGTCCTCCAATCAGTCCAAGTATCAGCTTATTAATCCTTGAGTATTGATTTCGCTGTTTTTGAGTTTCTAGCCAATTTGGTTGCAGCCTTTCAATCAAAAACTCCCGTTGATTAATATCTTCTCGGCCCATACTTGCAGCCAACCATGCTAAATAATATTTAGTTTTTTCTGGGTCGTAGCCTGCAAGGGTTGAAGAGAGTTTTCGATGCAAAAAGGCGTCAAACAGTCGGCTTTGGAAATCTTGGGAGTTTTGAGGAAGGTTGTCTGGTAATTCATCCGGATAAGCAATAGGCATAAGGTTTAATAACATGGGATTCCGCGCTAACTCCATTAACCCAGAATTGGATTGGAGTTCATCCCAAATATGTTCTGCTTTACGCTGCTTTAAATACCCTTCAATCTGGTCATCAGTCAATTCACAAAGCCTGACTGCTCGTTCGACTCCCTTTAAACGGATACGACGGTTGTTATCGGTGATTCTTTCATAGTTTGTGACTCGACAGCAGATAACTAATGCCTTTTGCTGATTGTGATAATCCGCTTGTAATGCATCGATCGCCCGAATTGCTTCTTTTGCTCGTTCCTCTCCCAACTCATCCAAACCATCAAGCAACGGCACAATGCGGTCAAAAATCAGCCACTCCCGGCATAACTTTGGATTTAGTCCATACTGTGCCACTATTTCTCCCACCATCCAATCCAGCATCCTTTCTCCCCGCCAAGCAGAAAGCTCAAAAATAAATGGGATAGGTTCTTTGGGATTGTTCTCGGCTACTTCTCCTAATGCTTGGGCTAATTTTAGCAATTCTGTCGTTTTGCCGCTACCCGGTTCTCCTAAAATTAATAAACGCTTGTTGGCTTCCTTGAAAATCTCTACAATCGGTTTACTGGGTGATAATTGGGTGACTTCTTCTGTCTGTAAATTCTCCAAATTTCGCCGAGTTTTGATTAGAGGCAATTTATCAGCGATCGCTTTTGGTAAACTGGCGGAAGGCTGCAAATTTTGCCACCACGTTCTCCACCCCTTGACGGATGATTCTTGAGGCGCTTTCCTTCGGGGTCGTTCCAAATCACCCGGAGAATCAATAGTGGTGATAGGAATATGGCTGTCTTGATCCAGCGAATTTTTCAGGCGATCGTTAATGAGTTTCTGATTCTCTTGCAGAAGTTTACGCCATAACTCTTCCGGGGGCGTTTCTTTTACATTTAATAATTCCGGTCCAACCACAACAATGAGGGCAAAAACAATCGCCCCACAAATTGCCACTGGGGTTGGCACATTCCCTATCCACTCCGGCAAGGGAGGCAGTTGGTTGATAAAATAAGGATAGAGAACAAATGCCAGGGCCACAAACGCCAACCGAAGATACCGAAAAAATCGATTTTGCTGATTTGACATGACATCCCCCTCGCAAATAGTGGTTGCTCGCTGTTGGAGTGCGAGCATCTTGCACGAAAAGAACAATAGCGAGCAAGATGCTCGCATTCCCTAGGAATTTTTAATTAAAAATTAGCCCGCGCAGGCGGGCTTCGTCCGTATAGCCCCACCCTTTAGGGTGCGGTTAATCTATTCCTTTTACCGCCCAGAAAGTACAGGTTCCAAACCTAAAATAGACAGCAAGCGGTCTACGTCAAAATGCTCTGACATGAGTTTTCGCATAAATTCCACTTTAATCGGTTCATGTAGGCGAACTTGACCGAAGGTTTCATCGATAATTTCCACGGTTTTCAGAGTATCCAAATCAACGGATAAAACCGGAACCTCGACCTCTTCAGCGCGATTGAGAATCATCTGACTCGGTGGCATATGTCCGGTGAGAATCAGACATTGGGTGGAGGTTTCCAGGGCCGCCAGTTGAAGTTCTGACCGATCGCCTCCGGTAATCACCGCCATATTTTGAGCTTGGGAGAAATACTTTAAAGCAGAGTTGACATTCATCGCCCCAATTTTCAGGGTTTCCACCATCAAATCTAGGCGATCGGGACGACAGAGCACTTCCGCATTCAGCCGTTGCACCAACTCTCGAACGCTGACACTGCGAAGCAAATTGCTCCTTGGCAGCAACCCAAACACCCGAATCCCCTGTTCTTCCAAAAACGGACGCAGAATCGTCGAGGCACTGGGGATAACTTCTTCCGGGATATCCGTGAGAACCACTCCTAGGAGGCGATCGCCCAAGCGGTCCTGAACCGATAGCAGTTCCCCCACATCTAACATCGAGTGGAAGCGCGCCACCAACAATACCGACGCCTCAATCAGACTGGCAACTTTAGGCACCGACAAATTAAATAACCGGCCTTGATCTAAAGTCCCAGCCCCCTCTAAAATCGTTAAATCTCCCCCGAGTTTTTCCAACGAATTCACCAGACTCTCAGAGTAGTCCGTTTGTCCGGTACCTTGCAGACGTTTCTCCAGGGTCGGCGCATCTAAAAACAGCAGGGTCTCCCCCAGTCGATTATCCGGCAGATTCAAAGTCTTGGCTAAAAATCGATGGTCCTCGTCTATCCCATCATTTCCCAATTCACTGAAACAAGTTCCCAGGGGCTTAGAATACGCAATATCCAGCCCCTTAGCTTGGAATTGCTGGGCCATGCCTAGGATAATCGAGGATTTACCGCTATAAGGCCGAGTTGATCCGATCGCGAGATATTTAGATTTTGATTTGGCAGATGTTGGCACGCACTCACTCCCTATTCTCTTGTGTTGATAGTCTGGTTTGGGTCTTCAGATGAGGTCTTCTCCCAAATCCAGTTGTAAAAAGTCAGTTTTCTGTACTAGCCTGCGTAGGCAGGCTTCGTCCGCAAGTGCCCCACCCTTCAGGGTGCGGGTCTTAGCTAATCGTTAGTCTTTATTCTAGTCATCCAGTAGCAGCAACTTCCGATAGAACCCCTTAGAAAAATCCACCGAATGGTATCGCTTATGACTGATAATCACATCGATTAAGTGGTCGATAAACTCAAAATTTGCCATCGTCACCTCATAGCTGAGGTCAGCATTGCCATCAAACTGGATGCGACACCGGGTCAGATCAGCCGGGAGAGAGGAAACGTGCCAGCTTGCTACAAATGGAATATTCTCACCGCCCTCTATTTTGCGCTCACCCTCCAAATTCCCTTGACGATAAAGGCTAATCGCTCTCGGTAACACCGCTCGTTTATTGCCTTGGTAGTAAGGGATATAGACCCCTATCTCCCGATTGTCAGCAGGCTGAAGTTGATCGAGGTTATTACCCATGCTCGCTGCTCCTTCTAGTCCAGTATCAATAAAAAGTGTAGTGGAGAAGGGGGTGGGGAATTTAAGTCTTCCGGTCATGATTCCCTTATCCTCATCAATTTTGGCAAGTTTTAGGGTCCCGCCCTCCCCTTGGCCAGTAGGGCTGTTTCATTCTCCCGGCAAAATTGATTTTTGTGTTGTCGCTAACCTTTGTCTGGCGAAGGATACAGGCTGATTCCCCTCCCTTGGAGGGGTGTCCCGAAGGGACGGGGTGGTCTCTTTTTCTTAGCTTTAACTTAAGAAATAATGCCGAAAACCCTTGGGCTGTAATGCTTACAGTGTCGGGAAAATTTGAGAATGAAACAGCCCTACCCCAAGACACAGGAGAAGGGACCGGAGTCTGTAGGGGTGAAACTTATGATGGGGTGAGCAGTTGAGCTTTTGGATTTCCCCGTAACATGGGGACCCCACCCTAACCCTCCCCTTGCCAAGGGGAGGGGACCGGAGGTGGTTTGTTAATGTGGGTTTTCCTCGTGAAGTGGGGACCCCACCCTAACCCTCCTCTTGCGGACTCAGTGGAGGCGGCGTAGATGGGTGCGTGACTTGGCCTTACGCCTTCGTCACGCGGTAACGACTGAAGTCGTTACTACAAACATTTTTCCCAGAGAAAGACTTGAGGCGTTTCTGATTGTTCGTAGTAACGACTTCAGTCGTTGCTTGCGTGTTATGGCGAATGCCATAACACGCACAATCCTTGGAGGCGGCGTAGAGGGGTGCGTGACTTGGCCTGATGCTTTCGTCACGCGATAACGACTGAAGTCGTTACTACAAACATTTTTCCTAGAGAAAGACTTGGGTGGTTTCTGATTGTTCGTAGTAACGACTTCAGTCGTTGCTTGCGTGTTATGGCGGATGCCATAACACGCACTATCACTGGAGGCGGCGTAGAGGGGTGCGTGACGAAAGCATCCGCTTTCGTCACGGGGTAACGACTGAAGTCGTTACTACGAACATTTTTTTTAGAAGGCTGAATCCGGCTCAATTGCAGCAACGAGGTAGAAAAATAACAATCAAGGATACAATAAAACAACATTAAGGTTTCTCTAAGCTCCTAACGCTCCTGTTTCGACTGGCGTTGAAGCCTTAGAGACATCGAGGGCGAGGATTCCCTAACGGAAACCGCAGTCTGGGGCCGATCGCCTTTCATCCTGACTGGCATTTCCCACGGAATCCCTGTCACCCCCTGGAGTCTAGGGGCTGAGAAACCACTGAACCTGTATTGCTTTTTTACCTAAGTAAACTATGCCAGCCAATTCCTGGCCCGAAAACAATTCCTTCGAGGAATTCGAGCCTCTTCATTTGATTTTGTCTGCTTTTGAAGATTCTGATCAGGTCGAAGACTTTTCCTATCCGGGGTATCTGGGTCGCCGACTCAAAGCTGCTGTATTGTTATTGGGGATTTCTATTCTCACCCTTGTCCTTCATTTCCTCTCTTGGGGATATTGGCTGGTGTTGGGCTTTACGGCACTGTTAGCACTCCATGCGATTCGGATTGTCCGGGCGAAAGCCTTTCCCACCCCACAACCCCTGGACCCGGAAAACCAGGAACACTGGCCCCAAGTTTCCTTGCTGGTAGCGGCTAAGAACGAAGAAGCCGTGATTAGTAAGCTGATTGATGTCCTGTGCAATCTGGATTATCCCCGCGATCGCTATGAAGTTTGGGCGATCGACGATAACAGCAGCGATCGCACCCCCCAGGTGTTACAGCAACTCGCCGAAAAATACGACAACCTCAATGTTTTTCGGCGTTCTGCCGATGCCACGGGGGGAAAATCGGGGGCGCTCAATCAAGTCATTCCCCTGACTCACGGAGAATTTATCGGGGTTTTTGATGCCGATGCTCAAGTCTCCCCAGACTTCCTGCAACGAGTCCTCCCAACCTTCCATCCGCCCCAAGTGGGGGCCGTGCAAATGCGGAAGGCGATCGCCAATCCTGCGGTCAATTTCTGGACCAAGGGACAAGTGGCAGAAATGGCCTTAGATAGCTATTTCCAACAGCAACGCATCGCCGTCGGTGGCATTGGGGAACTGCGCGGTAACGGTCAATTTATCCGCCGTCAAGCCCTCGATCGCTGTGGCGGATTCAACGAAGAAACCATCACCGATGACCTAGATTTGACCATGCGGCTGCATTTGGACCGTTGGGATGTCCAATTTATCACCGTCCCGGTGAAAGAAGAGGGCGTGACTCGTCCTTTGGCCCTCTGGCATCAACGCAATCGCTGGGGAGAAGGGGGATATCAGCGCTATTTAGACTATTGGCGGCTAATTTTCAGCGATCGCCTCCCCAACTCCAAATCCTGGGATATGTTGGCCTTTTGGATAATCCAATATTTCCTCCCGGCAGCCGCAATCCCCGATTTAATCCTGGCGATCGGCTTCAAACATTTCCCCATTTACAGCCCCCTAACCACCCTTGCCATGAGTCTTTCCCTGGTGGGAATGTTTACTGGGCTCCGGCGCATTGAACGACAAACCGCTCAAATCGCCAAATCTCGCCCCGCATCACCCGTCCAAACCCTCATCCAAACTGTGCGGGGTATCATTTACCTCCTGCATTGGGTGGTGGTGATTTCTAGCATCACCCTCCGGATTTCGGTCCGTCCCAAACAGCTCAAATGGGTGAAAACTGTTCATCAAGGCAGCGGCGAATTACCTGCATAATTCTCCCGCCTGACCCTGTGGGGCGATTCGCGAATCGCCCCTACATTGTGGGGTTGCTGGGAAAACAGGCTTAAATCCTATCCCGTCAAAAATCCAACCCCCCAAACGGGTCATCTTCTAAATCATCAGCAGGATTGGGACTCTCTACAACTCCCCCCATTTCCTCCTCAGAGCTCGGGTTTTGAACATCCCAGGTATGGCTAAATTCTGCCTCAATTGCCTGAGCCCTAGCCTTTGCCTCCGGGTCATCCGGGAGGCTGATTAATTTCCCATTAAAATGGTTGCTAAATCGTTGAGCAGCCCGCATGACCTCATCATCATCCGTCTCCTCACCTCGGGGAATATCCCGTCTTCCCGTCGCCCCAACGGACACCGGAGGGCGATTTTCTGGCCCGTTACCCGTTTCAATTCGGGGATTTTGAGGGGGGGATTGAGGCGGTGAATTTTCGGGATTTACGGGGCTTTGTGGGGTGGAGTTGGCCTGTCCATTGCCCATCGGAGTCGGCGGTGGCTCCATCCTTGCGGAGGGGGGTTCTGAATGACTCGGGGCGATCGCAGCCGAAGCCGGAGGCGGTCCCTCCCCAGATACCTGAATCACCACTTTAACTCGCAGATTAAACGCCTTAAAAAAGGCAGCTTCCATATCCGATACTTTGCTCTGAGCCATCTTAAACAGGTTCGCCGAGCGAATCGCAATCTGAGCTTGGTTGTTACTAAACGCAATCAGCCGTCCATGTTGCTGCAACAGCGCTTTGCTTCCCAGAGACAGGTATTCCATCAAAGTTTGCCAGGTTTGTTCCAGGTTGCCACTCGGTTCTACACCGGCTGGTTGCGGGTTACCAGACCCCTGAATCGGTGCCGATGGTGGGGGAGAGGCTTGGCGATTCTCCTGGGGAGAGGCTTGGCGATTCTCCTGGGGAGAGGCAGCGCCAACGGAACTCCCCTGGTTCATCCCCTGTACTGGGGGAGACTGAGGGACATTCTCAGCAGAGGAAGGACGTGCAGAGGTTCTCCCTGGTGATGCCGCATTCCCACCCCCTCGACTGGATGTTTCTTGCCGTCCCTGAGTCGGTGTAATTAATGCCGAGGGTAATAATCCCAACAGAGTCACCTCTAACCATAAACGCGGCTGAGTGGTATTTTTAATTTGCGCCTCGCTGCTGCGTAAATGTTGTTGTCCGGCTAAAATAGTCGGCATTTCCCAGTCTTGAGCCACAGCACATAACTGTTGCCAAGTTGGAGGGGTAACGGCAACTAAATCGGGACGATTGGGGGCGGTGTTAGCAATTAATAAATCCCGATAAAACCCGGCTAAATTTTGTAAAACAATCAGGGGTTCTCGACCCCGATTCATCAATTCTCGGGCTTTATCCAGGACTTGTTCTGGATTATCGGCAGCGATCGCCTCTAACAACTGAATCAAATCTCGCTCCGGGACCGACCCCACCAAATCCCAAACCCGCTCTACGGTAACCTGTTCTTCCAATAACGAAAGCTGATCCAGGAGACTTTCTGCATCCCTCAATCCCCCCTGAGCAATTTGAGCTACGGTCAAAACCGCTTCATCGCTGATATTAATGGTTTCATTGCCCGCAATATGCTTCAAATGCTGAACCATTGAAGCTACAGGAATCCGGCGAAAATCAAATCGTTGACAGCGAGAAATAATCGTCGGTAAAACTCGTTGGGGGTCCGTTGTGGCTAAGACAAAGACCACGCGATCGGGTGGTTCTTCTAAAGTCTTGAGCAACGAATTAAAAGCAGCCGTACTCAACATATGGCAATTATGAACTAACAGTCCATTTGCCACAAAGTTATGATGAGTTTCTACTTCAATATCGTAAACTTGACGCGGATCTGCCATTGCAACAGATTCGACCTTCTCCAAACTTGTAATCCATTCATGGGATTGAATAGGGAATGTAGAGGCGATTCGCGAATCGCCTCTACATTTAGGAATCCCTCGGAAAATATGCGTCAATCCTGTTTCGGGTAGTATCTGCGTTTTCCCCGCACCTACTGCAACTAATTGCCTAGATAGATTCAAGCTGGGCGAGGGTAGTTTGGCTTTACTCTCGCTGTTGACGGTTTTCTGGCTCACTGAAGGCGCAAGAATGTTCATTCCCGGTTTCACTTTCCCGGCAGCTATCCAGCCGTTTTCCGTCCGAATCAGATGGTTGGCGGTGCATCGGATTTCTCGATTACCTGTTTTAATAATCAGTGTTTGTCGTTCCCCCCGTTCTAGCCAGCGGAGGACTTTTTTCCATTCCCAGTTCCCGTTCGATTCGTTATAACTGAGAACCTGTTGGTTTTGCAGAGAAGGGTCATCAATTCTCATCAACCCCTCAGCAGTTTGCACCAGGGTATCACCCGTTAAACATTCATCAATAATGTAAACTTTTTGGCGACATTGTACGGGGGCAAATTGCGCGCGTTCGATGAGTTCACGGATGTTATCAACTCCGGTATTGCTGGCGGCGTCAATCTCAATGGTGTCTAATGAGGTTCCTCTGGCAATGGTGCGACAGACTTCGCATTCACCGCAGGGGGTCTCGGTGGGACCGTTGGAGTTGAGGCAGTTGAGGGATTTGGCGAGAATCCGGGCGCTGGACGTTTTGCCGGTGCCTCGGGGTCCGGTAAATAAATAGGCGGGTGCGATTCTGTTTTGGCGAATCGCATTGGTTAGGGTGGTGGCGATCGCCTCTTGTCCCACCAAATCCGCAAAGGTTTGGGGGCGATATTTGTGATGTAGCGGTTCGTATGGCATGGATGGCGCGAAAACTTGTTGATTACCTGTTAAACTTTTGCTGTAGGATTCCTGACTAAGCTCTCCAGAATCCCCTTCAATTGGGGGGTCAAAAATTTTTGTACTACTCTGATTCTTTTTTCCCTTGGCATAAGCCTTCGCTAGTCTGTCAGCCCGCTCATTTTCTGGATGTCCAGCATGAGCTTTGATATGCTCCCAAGTGACGTGATTTCCCGTAAGTTTTTCCAATTCCTCCCACAATTCTTGATTGGCTACAGGTTTTTTATCTCCAGTTTTCCATCCTCTTTTTTTCCAACCGGGTAACCATTCAGTTATGCCTTTAAGGAGGTAGTCACTATCTGTTTGGATATGCACTGGTTCAGTAGTCGATAGGTGGCGCAGTCCTTCGATAGCTGCCATTAATTCCATTCGATTAGAGGTAGTCTGAGAATCGTGACCCCCAATTTCTTCTACTGTACCGTCACGAATAATAATTGCAGCCCAGCCCCCAGGCCCTGGATTACCAATACATGAGCCATCAGTAACAATACGAATCATAGGATTTTAGACTTTCTGGGATATCTATGAACAAGAATAGGGGGGAAGCGAACAGACTTTTTTAGACACTACAAAAGCAAGCAGGAGGGTTGTCAGGGTTACCAGATCCGGTTGGTAAAAGTCGATTTTCTGTATTAGCCCGCGCAGGCGGGCTTCGTCCGTATAGCCCCAGGCTTCAGCCTGCGGGTTTTTGCAGACCTTTGACAACCGGATTCCGTATCAAGGGTCCCTCTTTCTGCTGGTTTCCCTCGGTTGTGAAAAATTTGCCTTTTTTGACCGGAAGAAAAAGGCTCCCAATCTGCAATTTTAAAGGGAAAAGCGCCAATCCCCATTCTAAAATAGAATAGCACCGGCCTATTCCCTTCCTAACCCTATAGATAGATATCGGTGGCAGAAGAGGCGGTTTAGGATTGGGCTGGAGCGCCTCCCCATTGACCCGGGATAGGCTCTGGCCAGGTCGCAGGCAGGTTTGATGAGAGTGAAGGCAACACGCTGCCAGCATCGGAAAAATGCAGCGATGGGGTGGGACTGGGAATAGAAAAGAAATCCGTAGGGACAGAGGGATAAATTTATCAATGATGCAGTTCATGCAACGGGTTGGGAAAACTTTGGGCCGAATCTGGCAGCAGCTTATCCGCTTGTGGAAACAGTGGTTTCGCCGATCGCCTCCTCAATCTTTCCCGAAAAAGCCGGAAAACCGAGTTCGCTTCCAGACGCTCACGGGTCCTCGTCACCAACCCACCAAACCTCTCTCTGCGGCAGAGTACGAATTTCTCTTTTCTGAATTACTTGATGGGGTGCATCGGGGCTGGAGTCAAGCTCAGGTTACCCAATTTCTGGAGAAAATAGGACCAGACTCTACAGTTAATCTCAAGGATGCGGAGATTGAGAGTTCTGATGCTTATGTACTCTGGTTACGGCAATTTGGCACTCGTCTGCTGAATTCCCCAGTCCCCAATCAAGAATTAGCAAGGCGGATGGTGCAGTTAGGAGCGTTAAACTGTGGCAAACTCTCGACAGTGGCGGGAGAAATTGGTCAAAAGTTGCTCGATCGCGAAGCAAATACTCCATCCCCAGCTACCCCCGCCTCGGAATTTACCCTAGAACACTATTTACAACTGGGACAGATTCATCTCGATCGCCGTCAATATCCCTCGGCGTTAACCACGTTTGAGCAAGCGGCAACCCATTCCCCCAATCACCCAGAAGTCTTGTATGGACTCGGGTTGGTTTGTCACCGCATGGGACTGTATCAAGAGGCAGTCGGCCATTTAACCGAGGCATTAGCTCAAAAACCCGAGTTTGTGGCGGCCCTGACTCAGCGGGGGTTAGCCTATAAAGCTGTGGATGATTTAGCAGCAGCGACGGCGGATTTTGAGTCGGCGGTGGGGATGAAACCGAATACGCCGGAGGAATCTTGTGCCCGAGGGAAGGCCCTGATGCAGTTAAAGCAACCGGAGGAGGCGATCGCCGCTTATGAAGAAGCCCTGACAATCCATAGAGAATCCCATCGAGGGTGGTATGACTGGGGCAATGTTTTTTATGATTTGCAGCGGTATGAAGAGGCGATCGCTGCCTATGATAAAGCCCTGGACTTGCAACCGGACTATGCTGCCGCTTGGTTTAATCGGGGGGCCGCTTTGGGGAATCTGCATCGGTATGGCGAGGCGATCGCCGCCTTTGAGAAACTCTTGGAAATCCAGTCTCATGATTATCATGGCTGGTTGTGCCTGGGTCAAACCCTGGAAAGGTTACATCGGATTCCCGAGGCGATCGCCGCTTATGAACGGGCCCTGCAACTGCGACCCGATGACCCCACTGCTTGGAGATATCGGAATGCTGCAATGCTAGACATGAAAAAAAGCTAGGACGGCGACTGGCCTAACCTAGCTTGTCCCGGGATAACAGGGACCTATTATTTAACCGGACATCCCGGATCGGGGCAATGCAAGGGCCGCACCCATCACCGGACGAATTACGGTCCTCCCGAGGGAGGATGGGGAGGATGGGGAGGATGGGGAGGATGGGGAGGATGGGGAGGAATGACTGAAGTCGTTACTAAGAAAATAAGAGGATAACGCCTGAAGGCGTTACTACGAAAATCTCCCCCATCTCCCCCATCTCCCCCATCTCCCCCATCTCCCCCATCTCCCCCATCTCCCCTC
Source organism: Oscillatoria sp. HE19RPO (assembly GCF_024220515.1). GTDB lineage: Bacteria > Cyanobacteriota > Cyanobacteriia > Cyanobacteriales > Laspinemataceae > Laspinema. The sequence goes on along the minus strand of NZ_JAMXOT010000051.1, from coordinate 18,170 downwards.
CTCCCGATTCAACCCGTACCCTGGTTCTTGTTTTCATGGGAATGGACGTGATCTGGAGGAGAATTCGGTATGCCGTGACCTTCAAGAGCATACTGTTGCCAGAGTAGAGCGAAATCATGAGCTTGTCCCTGGAATTCCGGATGAACCTGATACATTCGTCTGGGTCTTCCCCGGCCTTCAACCTTTTTCCAGTAACCCTTAATGACTCTTTCATTTTCTAAAAATTTCAGAGCGCTGTAGAGTACCGTATCCGAAAGTCGATAGGCTGGATATTCCCGCTCTAATTGCTGAATCAGTTCTGTGCCATAAGAGTCACCCGTCAATAACACTGAGAGAACATAACAGACGGTTAGTTCTTTATTCAGATAGATCGGCGGAGGGTTTTGAAAAAAGTCATAGATCTCTTCAAAATTCATTTGAGTTACCCGCTGAATACCCCTTAAAATACCAATTGATACAGGAATTGACGCACTGAAAGATTGACGTTTCGTAGCTTGACCGCTCTCTTGAGTGGTGAAAAATCTACAGTTCAAAGTCAACTCAAAGTCAACCCAGATACCGTCCCGAGCGTCGGGAAGATTGAAGATTTGTTATTTTGTTCCCTTCGGTATAGATGCGTTGCTGGATGAAACTGCCAAAGAAGCCAGTTAGTCGGCACAGAGTGAATGAGAATTCATCCTTTTTTAATTGCCTGAACTAGAATCGGAGTACCAGAAGAAAGTTGCTCCAAATTTTCAGATAATTTGTATTGCAGAAAGTTTTAAATAACTTCCTATAATACCGGAACAAAAGGATCGTAACCTCGTCTGATTGCCGCCATCTGGTTCAAGCGAGTTTCAGAGAGAGTTCAGCCAGGAAAATTACCAGCTAACTCGCAAAACATCCGCTCTCAATTTTTTTTATACAGACTCTTACTGAGGGAATCAGCGAAAGTCAGCACCCAAATAAAATAAATACAACTTCTGAGGACTTGAACGTTAGAACCAAACTTGTTAAAAATTATCTCTAACGGCAAGCCAGCCCTGATTTATTAGTAGTAATTTGCACCCCTGTTAATACCCAGATAGACCGAGGGATGGATCATCAACCCCTGCGATCGTTCGGGTTAGTCTGTGGTTCAGTCGGCGGAATTGACTCAGGCAGAAGATGGCTTGATTTTCTCAAACCTGAGCGCACCCTTCCTCTTTCCTAGGCCGACTGGAGCAATCAATCCACAGCTCAATCAGAACCTGTTGAAGTCTTAAATCTGCTTCAGCTGTAGGATTGTGACTCGGGGTCGGTGATACCGCACCCCCGTTGAAAGCCTGTAGACAAGCTTGTAGTCATGAACCCTGCGGGCATTTTACCCCGATTTTTCTTTGAAAATCTGGGTAGTCAACCGGGACTGGGTTAACCCGGTTACCGGCGATCGCCATCTTCTCCCACGGATCAAGTCAAGTTCCCCTGAAACTTGGCCTGAGTTGCACCCCAATTTCCAGCACGGATCATCAGATAGTGCTCAGACAAATCGCTAAAAAAACCCAGATGCTCAGAATTTACCCAAACCAATGGGCCGATCGCCTGCCGAAAAGATGCATTCTTTATGGGCTGACGCGCATCGGTGTTTTTTTGTTCTCTATTTTTCTTTACAAGTTAATTTAAAATAAACAGGGCAAATACAGCAATTGCACCTCAATATCACCGGCCAACGGCAATCCGGAGGTGCGGTGCTCTATGATTGAGCAAGAGTCATCAATCTCAACGCTCCAAAACGGTAACTGCGTTCTGCGTATGTCAAATCAAACAGACTTTAAAGCACTTCCACCCCCCGTCCAGCGCGTCATCCCTGCCTTACGCAGAATCGGCTGGATCAGTTTTTGGACACAGTTAGTTCTCGCCGTTGTTGCCGGACTGATTTTCTTATTTGCAATTTTGATTGAATCTCCGGGACCCCGCGAAGCAGCCAGAACCAGTAATGTCAGCATCGCGCCGGGTATCTTTTTTGCAGTTCTGGGACTGGCTGCCCTCGGACTGAGTATCTATTGGGCTTATCGCTATACTCGTCTATCTCAACAGCTTAGTTCTGCAAATTCTAAGCTGCGCCCTGGTCGAGTGAAGACGGTGCAAATCGTGCGTCGGGGTTTAATGGTCAATTTAGCCGGGATGTCCTTTACCCTAATTGCCGCCGAAGCGATTGGCGGTATCCTCCTAGCCAAGGCCCTCCAGTACCAAGGCGGTGGTTCCCTGGTGACGGCGTTGCGCCCCCAAGATTTTATTCAAGCCTTGGATATTTTTGTGGTTTTGGCCAATACCCATACCATTGTGGCCCACTTTATCGGGCTTGTCACGGGACTCTGGTTACTCAACTGGATCGATGTTAATACCCAGAAGGAACCCTGAAACCCTCGTCCAAGGGGTGGGATGGGGTCGAGGTTTCCTGAGACGGGGTTACCACTCTAGGGCTTCGGGTGGGGCTATCTCAAAGACGGCACAGGCGATCGCCTGTGAGGTAATCCCCGGTGTTTGCATCGGCAGCACCCCTTGACGAGAATCCCTCGCGGGGGCAGTTAAAGTTGGGTCTGGTTCTGGCACGATTGTGGGAGCAGATTGCCCATTCATCCACCCGAGTCCCCCGATCGCCCCAGCCATGAGAGCGGTGTAGCCGACATACAGATGCAGGGGACTGACGTTCAAGTCTAGGTTAAAGTCCTGATGGTGCCAGGACGGGATGGGTGCATTCTGTTTCGGGGGAACAGGTAAAAAATTCGCCAGTCTCGCTCCGTCTAAGTCTAAGATATCCCCAATTTTATGAATAAAACTCCGCACATAAACATCTTCGGGCAACTGGGATAGATAGCCGTTCTCGATCGCTTCAATATGACGGCAAGGAACCAGGGTCTGTTTATGCAATTCCAGAATCGATAACCCGCGATCGCAGCGTGCCGCTTGGAGTTCTTGCCCAATTTGAGTCAGGCGATCGGCCCATTGTTGTTGCTGGGCAATGATTTGGGCTTGCTGTTGAGCTTGTAACTGTTTTTTGTGCCGGTGAAAGGGGTTGATTGTAGCGGGTAACGACAAGGAAGAGGGTGTCTTCCGGGCGATCGCGGCGGGCTCTGAATCGCCAAGGGATGGGGAATGGCTTTCCGGTGTTCGGATGTCCTCTAATGCCTGGGACTCTTGGCGATCGCCGGACCTCTGAGATAAGTCTAGGTCATCCACGATCGACTCAGACTCATTTAGGGGTTCTGAATCGTCCTGAACCGGGGAAATCCATTGCTTAAGCGTCAGCCAAATCGCTTTTTTAGCCACCGCTTGTAGCAGCATAGAGGAACCATCAGCCGACTCACCGAGTCTCTGTTTAAGGAATCCCAATGCGGTGCGATAAACTTTTGTCCGATACAGTTCCGACTCAATTTGAGTGAGGATAGCGGTCAGTTCCTCTGGAGGAAGTGTGGCCTGGGAGAGGGTTTCAAGTGCCATGATACTCGTTAAATCCGGGGACGGCAGTGATGAGTCACTGAAATGACAGAACAGTTAACCCGCAATCCTGTCTTGGCCCAAAATGTTGAGTTGAGTCCAAAGTTAGACTCAAGTCTGGCTAGACCGGGATTTAGGGAGAACCTTTATCTGAGTATCTTCATTCCGGGGATTTGTACCCCTTCCGGATGGAACGCTCCCTCCAAGGGTGACAATCAGCACATGGAAAGAGCGACTGCCGCAAGGGATTCCTCCTCCCGGGTCCCGTTCTCGCCATCCAACGTTTCTCCTCAAGAATGGCCCGTTTCGGCTTGATCCCAGGATGATGACTGACCCCCAATCTGCCCAACCCGCACCGGGGCGATCGCCAAGAGTCCCACTCCACAAAATAGAAATCGGATCGGCTCGCTCCCGTGATATTCTGGTTTTGCCCTAGGATTTGCTCTTCCTGGGTTTAGGGCAATCAAAAAACCTGTACGCCTCGACCGAAATGCGGGAAGGGCGTTTTCCGGTTTTCTGATTCCGTTTTGCTCCTCGCTACTGCTCTTTATCTTCCTATTATCTGTCATGTCCCGATCGGAATCATCAAAAGAGAATGGGCAATCCCACACTTCATCCACAATTTTGACGGATGAGTCCGGGCGATCGCTATCTTGTTACATCGAACATTCGGTAGAAGTAAACGACAATACTTACGTTTTACTCACTCCCATTGATACGCCGGTGGAAATTTTCGCATGGCAAGCTGAGGATGAGGATGATGAACCCATTCCGATTAGTGAGGAGGAAGTAGATACTATTTTTGATACGGCTAAAGCGGTTCTCGAAGAACAAAACCTCACCCTCAAACGCAGCGCTATTACTCTGACGGTTAGTGGCGATCTTCCGGAATTTACGGAAGAGGAAATCAGTGATGATGAGCTAGGTGAAGCGGCAGAATATGAGGAACTTCAGTGGTTAGCCAGTTTTTATCATGAAGAAGCCGAGTATGCCATCTACTCTCCTTTAGACCCCGTCTTCATTTTGGCGCGCCTCAATGAAGACGGAAACCCTGAGTTACTTTCCGATGAGGAGTTACAGGAACTCGAACCGATGATGTCTACTTTAGAAGGCATGATCGAAGAACGGTTGTTTGAAGAACTCGAATAAGGACGAAACAAAGATTGTCCTCAGTCTGACTCAGCAACCCCAAGAGATGTGGGACTCGAATCAATATTGAAGCCCGATCGGTCCCATTTCAAAAAAATTTTTAGCGGGCTCAGCAGCTTGAACTAATGGAACATCAGGGTGGATCGGCGATCGCATCGGATCTTCTCAACTCGGATTTGACTCAGACTCAGAGTCGTCGCCCGCTTGACTCTTGCTGGACCCAACAAAGGCGACTCCAACTTTTAGGGAATCAGGTGCTTCGATGCACAAAGCAAAAGATCCCTGGCTGTGGAGAGTACCCTCTAGCTCTATGAGTGGTCTAAGCTCTAGGAGAACATAAAACCGAATTCACCGTCGGATGTGGAGTCTATCAATTCACAGATTAAAGACTACCCTGGAATAGATAAATGCCGCGATGAAGATCCCAAGATCCCTTCGGGGTGATGGCGGGCGATCGCTTCTCCATCCGGGCAAGATCCCCCACGATCTTCGCGGCATCCCATCATGGTTGTTACAGATCACCAGAAGATGAAAGCAGCGAGTCAACGAAAAACAAATTGGTTGTTATATGTGGCGCTTATCCTGTGCGCTGCGATCGGAATCAGTGCATGGCAAGGTTGGCGGTGGTGGCTATCGGCTAGTGCACCCGTATCCGAATCTTTACCTCGGGATTCTGTCGTCCCAGACAATCGGCTGGAAGTCGTAAAAATTGACCCCGGGGAACCTGGACAACTCATCGGCATTAAACTCGAAGAACAGGGTTTAATTCGGTCCGCCAATGCTTGGAATATGTGGACTCGGTGGTTAATTCGCCAAAACCCAGATGGAGGTTACAAGGCGGGAACCTACCAACTCTCTCCCGATGAGCCGATGCAGGCGATCGCCCAAAAAATTTGGAATGGGGAAGTCATGCAGCTGAGTTTCACCGTTCCCGAAGGGTGGAATTTGCGGCAAATGGCTGCACATTTCGAGTCTCAAGGTTTTTTTACCGCTGAAGAATTTCTCGCCGCCACTCAGGAAATTCCCTGGGCTGAATATCCCTGGCTTCCTAAAGATATCCCCCATTTAGAAGGCTTTTTATACCCGGATACTTACAAGCTGCGCGCGGATAATATCACTCCGCAAGCAATTATTCAACCCATGCTGAATCGGTTTGAACAGGTGGCTCTCCCAGTCTATCAAAACCCTCAAAATCAAACCAATCTCAGTCTCAAAGAATGGGTCACCTTAGCGAGTATTGTGGAAAAAGAGTCCGTGGTGGCATCGGAACGCCATCGCATTGCCGGTGTCTTTACCAACCGCCTCAAACAGGGGATGACTCTGGGTGCTGATCCGACGGTGGAATATGGATTAAATATCCGACAAACGGAAGATCAACCCTTAACCCTGGCCCAGGTGAACACCCCTAACCCTTACAATACTTATCTGAATGCAGGTTTACCCCCGACCCCGATCGCTGCTCCTGGAGTTGCCAGTTTAGAAGCCACTTTAGCCCCAGAAGAGACGGAATATCTCTATTTTGTGGCCCTCTATGATGGCACCCATATTTTTAGTCGCACCTTAGCTGAACATGAAGCGGCTCAAGATGCCATCTGGGATGAGCGGGACCCGACGTTACGGTAATGATATTCCCCCAGTAGCCCTTCGCACAAGCTCCTGGGGGGATTTCTGAGAATTGAGGGCGATCGCCGTGGGCTATGCCACCTTAATATGTCAAAATCATTCTGCGGGGAATGCCGTTTCTAAAACGCATCCTGGTGAACCCGGCGATCGCGCTGTCAAACCAAATTATTGGGTCACGGCAGGTTCTAGGGCGGTGGTTAGTGTTAGTCAGCGAAGGTCAATTACTATGTCTTGGGGAAAACTTTTAGAGCCCGATTTATTTTTAGGGGACTCAATTTTAAGCCTGACACCAGAAATCGTTAAAGAATATGACCTCAAGGGTCTGGTTTTGGATGTGGATGAAACCCTCGTCCCCCTTCGAGAAATTCAAGTGTCTGAGTATCTCCGGCAGTGGGTTGAACAAATTCGCCCGGTTGCTACCTTGTGGTTGGTTAGCAATAATATCAGTGAAGCTCGCATCGGTGGGATTGCTCGCTCTTTAAATCTGCCCTATATTACAGGTGCAGCCAAACCCTCGCGGCGCAAGTTACGACAGGCGGTGACGGGGATGAATCTGCCGGTGGAAAAGGTGGCAATGGTGGGCGATCGCCTCTTTACCGATGTCCTCGCTGGTAACCGCTTGGGAATGTTTACCATTTTGGTAGAACCGATGGTGGAACCCGGGGAAATCATGCAAACCAAGCATCCGGTGCGATCGCTGGAAGTCTGGTTATCTCAAATCCTCGGCGCTTCCCTCGCTCAGAAGAAGTAATAGGTCATTGAGCTGGAACACCCCTTTAAAAAACCCTATAGAGCGCTGCATCTTTGCATCTTAAAATATTGAGGCTGACACCAAATTATCAAGCGGCATCAAGATGAGTTTATAGGGGGTAGCCTTGAGCAAGGCCCTCCCGATCATTCAGTTTTATAAAAACCAAGCGCCTGCCTTCACCGAAATCAAGGCGGGCGCTTTACAATTGGATCCGGTCATCCACTGGTAACCCGGACTTCATCCCCAACGATCGCGCTTTTTTTATGAACCTGCAAACCCTAGTCGTCAAAATTGGCACCTCTAGTCTCACCCAGGAGAGCACTGGCAACCTGGCGATCGCCACCATTGCCGCCCTGATTGAAACCCTCAGCGCCCTCCGTCACCAAGGGCACCGCGTCATCTTAGTCTCCTCCGGTGCCGTGGGGGTCGGCTGTGCTCGTCTGGGATTAAAAGAGCGTCCCCGGACGATCGCCCTCAAACAAGCGGTGGCTGCAGTCGGTCAGGGCCGTTTAATGCGGGTTTATGATGACCTGTTTACCACCCTGCAACAGCCGATCGCCCAAGTCCTCCTCACACGCAGCGATTTAGTCCAACGCAGTCGCTACGTCAACGCTTACAACACCTTTCAAGAATTACTCCGCCTCGGGGTCATCCCGATTGTCAACGAAAATGATACAGTAGCCACCGAAGAACTCAAATTCGGCGACAATGATACCCTCTCGGCAATGGTTGCCAGCTTAGTCGAAGCGGAATGGCTGTTTCTGATGACCGATGTCGATCGCCTCTACTCCGCAGACCCCCGCAGCCATCCCGACGCCCAACCGATTACCCTGGTTCAACATCTCGATGAGTTGCGGCAGTTACAGGTGGAAACCGGAGGCAGTGGCAGCAATTGGGGGACTGGGGGAATGATGACTAAAATTGAGGCGGCCCGCATTGCCACAGGTGCCGGAGTCCGCACGGTGATTACCTCGTCTCAATCCCCGCGTAACTTGGAGAAGATTTTGCAGGGGGAGGCGATCGGCACCCATTTTGCACCGCAAAAGAGCACGAGTAACGCCCGCAAGCGCTGGCTGGCTAATGCGGTGATTCCCTCGGGTAAACTTTATTTAGATGAAGGGGCAGTGCGGGCTATCTGTCAAGGGGGAAAGTCTCTCCTCGCCGCAGGTATCCTGGAGGTGTTCGGAGAATTTGAGGCGGCGGATGCGGTGCAACTGTGCGATCGCTCGGGTCGGGAAATTGCTCGGGGACTGGTTAACTATAGCAGTGACGAACTCGATCGCATTCGCGGACGAAAGTCTGATGAAATTCCCGAAATTTTAGGTTATATTGTTGCCGACACGGTAATCCACCGGGATAACTTAGTTTTAAGCGGTTCCAGTAGCGATGCCGCCGAGTTGAACAACACCGACCCCCTGCACTGAAAGCGGCTTGACTGTTGCTTGAGGACGCCGGTCCCCTCAAGAGAAGACCACCGGGTTTTTTACAAAATCCTTGCCATGTAACCCCCAATCCCAGTCAAAAACCCGGTTTCTGATCTCTTGTAGGTCGTTACACTAAAAATACTTCTACAACACGGAAGAACATAGACGATGAACCCCGATAACGTTATGGAATTTTTACAAACCGGATTTCGAGTTGGGGTAGGCGCGACGGCTTCCCTACTCGAAAGCATTCAAGACGCCCAAAAACGAGAAGAAAATCTGGCGGATTTAAAACTAGATGCCAAGGATTTGACCAAAAAATGGGCTGAAAAAGGAGAACTGACCGAACGGGAAGCCCGCAATTTTGTGGATACCCTGATCGATCATCAGCGATCGCCCGGGGAACCCCCATCCTCTGCCACTCCCTCTGCGCCAAGTTCTGAGCCTCCGTCATCCCCGCCTACTTCGGCAACTAATCCGGAAGTCTACCAAGATTTACAAGACTTAACCGCTCAAATTGCAGCGTTGCGGTCTGAGTTAGAAAATTTACAGCAGAAAGATTCGTAACGTTAAGCTCTGGGTGCGAGAACGCCGGTATGGTCTTTAAGCCTAGGGACCAAAACCCGGTTTTTGTGACAGCCAACTGCTGATTCGTAACACAGTTGATCCAGAAACCCTGTTGTCTTCCCGATACTGTCCCGGCGCTCTCGGTTCCCAGAGGGGCGTCCAGCTCAAATACTTAGCACAAGTAGGAACCCGGTACAGTGTTAGATCTGTAGAGTCAGACACTGGGTTCCTGGCCCTTTTTTTGGCCTTCATTGGCCTAAAATTTTGTGAATAAACCGGGTTTGTCTTCCCTCTACTGTAACCCTAGACTAGACGTCAGGGGATGAGGTGAGGGAATGTCCGGGAAAAATTTTTCAGTCTTGCTTGGGGCTGTTGAGTGTCCGGTTAAAACCAGAAGGGGAATTCGTGGCCTGGGGTTTTCCGTATAACGACCTCCGGAGGAGGCCAGAAGGCGATCGCACAACCACCGGAATTTCAGCGTAAACCACTTCTGGTTTAGATCGGGATATGCCCTGTCAATAAAAAGTCAAATTGATTTAACTTGTTATTGACAGGAGTCCTCTTGTTTGATATGATGTACCATTTTTTATTTAATCGTTGTCCCAGTCTTCGCGACCCATGAGATCCACAATGCGATCGCGCAGTAAGAAATCGTATTTTTCTAATTCAGATTCAACCACGGCCCATTCCCGCGCTGGGATGTATTGGCAGAGGGTATAGATCGGTTGTTGTCGGCCCACAAAGCCATTTTTGACCAAGGTTCGAGCTTCTTCTTTGATAAACTCGATGGAATATTGAACGGTAGATGTAGATGGAGCCATCTTTAAAACCTCGCTAGATAGATTCTTTAATCAACGGTATATCTGTGACCACCCCCCAGCTAGGTGAATAATTCATAATAGCTCGTTGAAGACGGGAGACTACTGGGCTGTCTCTCGGGTATTTGTTACATTCTATACAGCAGCATTGTTATTGTCGCGCTAATTGACTCCTACTTATCTTAATAAAATATGAAGAATTATGCACCTTCAGGTAGATAAATTTTTTCGATGTACTTTCCCGGGCCGTTTCGGAATGATTAATGATTGCATTATTTCAGTCTAAAGTAGAGTAGGGAGATGCCCAAGTTTATACAGGGGGATAGTTGTAGGGATATTTGTGGAAGCAACTTTATATAAACTTCAGCAGATTAGCTGCTTCTCTAGCCGGTCCCGATCCGAAATCCGATTTTCAAAGTCTATAAAAACCGACGCCCTCAAGGGTGCGGGTTTTCAAAGGTCTATCAAAACCGGACTCCGGATCACCCGGAGATTAACCGGATAGGGATCACCGCTTTCTAGGAATAAACTAGATTAGATCCGATGGAAATCCGATGCCGGTAGCGCCGGTAACTGTAGCAATAGAAAGCAATACAAGCTTTTTACTCCCGGTGCAGATTTCATCTGTCGCCTTAGTAGAACGGATTGGGTTGGGTGGGGGTGGGAGTCAGTCCGAATACAGTTTCCAGGGCGATCGCCTGGGCGGCCCCCATTTGACCATAAGAAAACACAAACGGAATCGATGGAGGCAACAGGGCCTTAAATTCGTCCAAAACGTAGGGACTCCCGTAAATCACCACCGCCTGCAATTGTCCCGTTTCTAATAATTGAGTCAGCCATTCCCGGGCAAGGCGGGTCACCTGGGCGGGTCCCCCAAACGGATTACCCCGGATAAAGACTTGCAGTAAAGTTTTGACCGTTCCCATTGCCTTCAAGTCTTGCCCTCGGCAGGGTGTAGAACAATCCACGCCCTGAAATTGATAGCCTTGAGACTTCGGCATGACGATCGCCGGGGCTTGTTTATTCAGAAACGCACTATTAACCAGAGAGTCAGTTACCAATAAATTATTCCTATACTCCCCGGATTCCGGTGGAGGGACGGATAAAGGCAAAGACCCCCCCATTTGCTGAGACTCCCGCAAAATCTGTTCTACACAGTTGATCGCCCCAGGAGTAGACAAATTAATCAGTTGGGCGGTGGGGGAAGTCGGAGGATTGACCACTGTCGAAGGAGAGAAGAGTTTTTGTTTCGCCTTCCAAATGCGGGTTACGGATTGGAGAATGCGATCGCGGGATATGCGACCGGATTTGACCGCATCACAGAGGGCAGTAATCGCCTCGGCTGGGTCCACAGGCATCAATAAAATATCCGCCCCAGCTTCTAAGGCTAAAATTGGGGCTTCATTTGGACCATACCGTTTAGCGATCGCCCCCATCACCAAAGCATCAGTAACAATTAACCCCTCAAACCCGAACCGTTGGCGTAACTGTCCCGTTAAAATCTTTGAGGAAAGAGTCGCCGGATATTCCGAGTCCCAGGCTTCAATACAGAGGTGAGCACTCATCACCGCATCGACTCCAGCGGCGATCGCCCGTTGAAATGGCGGAAGTTCCACCGACTCTAGTCGTTCTAGAGAATGGCGCAACACCGGCAACTCGATATGAGAATCCACACTGGTATCCCCATGTCCGGGAAAATGCTTGGCACAGGTGAGGACTGGATATTTCTGTGCACCGCGCATAAACGCTAGGGCTAACTCACTGGCAGTTTCAGAATTTTCCCCAAAGGCACGGACATTAATCACCGGATTTTCGGGATTGTTATTCACATCCACCACCGGGGCGAGGACCCAATTAATCCCGACGGCGAGGGCTTCCTGGGCGGTATAGGCTCCCATTGCTGTGGCATAACCCTGAGCTTTCGAGGGTTCTGTTGCAGCAATCTTGGCGATCGCCATGGGCGGGGGAAACCAAGTTGCACCAGCAAATCGCTGTCCGACACCTTCCTCGATATCGGCAGCGATCACCAGGGGATATTTCGCCCAGGATTGCAACTGCTGCGATCGCAACATCAAATCACCCGCACTGCCTCCCACCAAAATCACGCCCCCCACGCCCTGTTCCTGCACCAGCTTCTGCAACTGTGCTGCTGGGGGTTCCCAATCAGGATATTCGATTTGGTGGTCAAACAGATGTCCAGATGCTCGCACGACGAACAACTGCGCCACCTGTTCTTCTAACGATAAGGTTTCGAGATCCGGCAGTGCCGGGATCAGATCCGACATATCCACAGATTTAACCCTCAGTTTCTGAAATTTCGCTCTCGTTTAAATCCACATCTTCCTCATCCCCCTCGGGATGATGCTGTTTGCGTTCTTCACTGATTTGATTGAGCAGTGTTAGGATGCGCGTCCCGCGTTCAATGGATCGGTCTTCTAAAAATATCACCTCTGGAGTCCGACGCAATCGCACGCGGTGACCGAGTTCCCTGCGGATATATCCAGTGGCTGCTTGTAACCCTTCCATTGTTTCGGCCCGCGCTTCGTCACTGCCATAGATACTGACGAAAATCTTGGCGTGTTGGAGGTCACCGGAGACATTAACATCGGTGACGCTCACCATTCCCGCACCCACTCGGTCATCTTTAATGTCGCCGATTAACATTAAACTGACTTCGCGCTTAATCAAGGACGCGACACGCTCTACTCGACGATCGGTAGCCATAATATTGATTCCCTTGTTTGCATGGTACTCATCTGTTTAGGTGGCATTTGAATGCATCCACCTGTTTGTAGTGTAGAGTTTTAATCCGTGCTACCGCTACAACAGCAAACCGCGTCACCGCCGACACCCTTCACCCACTCATTCCTCGTGACTTGGCTTAGGCCACGTCAGGAGGACCCCACCCTAACCCTCTTACAAAGGTACATTTTTTACGTTCAGGGTGATTTACCTAAGAGTAAGGGGACTTCCTTCCGGTCCCCTCCCCTTGCCAAGGGGAGGGTTAGGGTGGGGTCCACCCAGTTCGCAAAAAACCCACTTTTGATACCCGAATTGGCGATGAAACCCTCATTAGGTAAAGGATTAAACCTCTTTCCTCTAATCTAGGGTAAAGAGGACCCCACCCAACCCTCCCCTTGCCAAGGGGAGGGCTAAGAGAACCCAAAACTTGTTGAAAAATTTACCGCCTAAAAAACCTACCCTTGTAAGACCCTAACCCTCCCCTTGCGAAGGGGAGGGGACTGGAGGTGTACTTAAATTTGAGGCAAAATCTGGGTCAAAAACCCGGTTTCCGATCCCTGGGATCTAAACAAAACTGTCCCGATGCTCTAGCTTACGGCCAATCCCAACATCCCTCGTAAGGTCAATCCGACAAAAATTAGGGCAGTCACCACTAAAGTGACTAAGGCGATCGCAGTCACGGGTTTTTGCAACAGGGGTTTAACCCAACCGAACAGGGCAAAGAAGATACCCAGAATGATCGTGACAAAATAGCGCGGGTAGCGAAGGATATTACTCCAAAAGTCATCAAACATAAAAATTCAGATTCTGAACAGGAGCGGCTAAGTCTGTTTGCATTGTACCCCGTAGCATTGTTCCGCGAGTTGCACCAGTTCGGTAAATTTCCAAGTCCCTTGGTCATTGAGATTCACCGCCAGTTCCCGGGGAATGGCATCCAATCCGAGATAGGCCCCGGAAATTGCCCCGGCCATCGCTGCGGTGGTGTCCACGTCACCCCCTACGATAATCGCAGTGCAGATGGTTTCCCAGTAATCCTCGGGGGTTTTCAAGAAGGAATAGAGGCTGTCCTCGTCCGACGATGCGTTCTTCGGTGAAAATTGCTCCAATGCGTTGAGCATAGTCTGCGGGGTCGAATTGGCCACAGGCGATGTAACTTTGGATGAGTTCGCGGGCGAGTTGGGAATCATCGGTGTATTGACCAAAGGGAAAGGGGAAGCGATCGCGGTCTCGAATTCGCTTGGGTTTGAGTTCGTAATTTACATAATTTTGACAAACTTCTTCAGCATAGCCTTCAACACGGCAGCCCACAGCATCACCGAGGCACTGTCCAATCAAACAGCCCTTAAATTGTTCTAAACGGGATACCTTTGGCCTGCTCATTTATATTAGATTAATTTTCTATATAAGCCATTAATTATATCATGTTTTGATGAAAATCAATCATTAACATTTTTCCGGTGGCATCATAAAATAATGTAGCAAAACAGAGTTCTGGATAGACTCTGCCGCGTTTTTGTTTTTGAATTCCGCCCATTGCCACCTGAACCCGATACCCTGTTCCTAAATTAATATCAAAATATTCATTAAAAAAGGCTTTTGTTACAATATCAATTTGCACCCCTTCGGGGATGGCGACACTGATATCTTCATCTTCTAGTTGAACTTTTTTCTGGCCGGAAGCCCGGTATTTTTGCAACATATTATTGACATCTTCAAAGATTTGAGGGTCGGGTAAAATGCGATCTATAGCTTGGATAACATCCTGAGAATCCATCTGGAAAACCTCCTGGAAAATACATGATCGTAAGCAAGGACTCAGTTGAAGCAGCGATCGCGCTTTCGGGAGAAAGGATGGATCTATCTGACTGATTCAACCCGCTGTACTGCCATCTCATTGCAGTGGGCGTATCTATTTTAGACCGAAAGGACTCAAGGTTTTGATACGAATTGAGACAATTCGAGGGCGAAGTCCTTTCTGGAGTGGGTCACTCCCGTTGAAGGAATGGGGGTTCCACACCCATTATGCCAAAATCGGTTTTCACCTGTCGTATCAATGATTACTCCTGGTTTTTCCCGGGGGATCTACCGCAGAATTCTAGTCGCGATCGTGGTATGTTAGGGATTCATGAACTTTTGGAGTTGGGTTGGGATTGAGACAGCCCCAAATTGCGACAGAATTGCCTAGGCAAGGGCGCGGGAGTGATGCAGGAAAGGGGGGGAGGTATCGTTGAGGGGATTCGTTTCCTGGGGTGCGATCGCCCAAACCGGATCACCCCTATTTCCCCTCTCCCAACTCCCGCAAAACAATATCAAGGGCAATCCTTGAGTTCATCAATTGAGTTCGGTTCACCCAAAAGGGAGGACGTTGCTACAAAATTAGTTACACTTTTAGGTATAGATGAACGATCCGACTACATTAACAGTTTTACCGCGCCCTTTTCTGAAATGGGCTGGGGGCAAAACCCAACTGCTTCAACAATATCAACCCCTATTTCCCCCGCAGTTTACAAACTATTACGAGCCATTTTTAGGGGGTGGGGCAGTTTTTTTCTATCTATTTCAAGCGCATTCTTCGGGGTTTCAGGCTGTTTTATCCGATGTCAATGAAGAGTTGATTAATATGTATCGCTGCGTCCAAACTGACGTAGAGGCTTTAATCAAAGAGTTAGAATCTCATCACCGCAAACATAATTCTGAATATTATTATAAAATTAGAGCTCAGAAAAACCAAAAGCCAGTCAAAAAAGCCGCTCGAATTATTTATTTAAACAAAACTTGTTTTAATGGATTGTATCGAGAAAATTCTAAAGGGCAATTTAATGTGCCGATTGGCCGATATAAAAATCCCACCATTTGTAATGCGGAGTTACTGCGGGCGGACTCCCAGGCTTTGCAATCTGTGCAATTAGAAGTTCGGGATTTTTATAAGGTGCTGGAGGAGGCCAAAACTGACCAAGATTTTGTCTATTTTGACCCGCCTTATTATCCTCTGAGTAATACAAGTCAATTTACGTCGTATAGTCGCTATAATTTTGATGAAGAGGACCAATTTCGGTTACGGGATGTGTTTGCGGAACTGGCGAGTCGAGGGGTGAAAGTGATGCTGTCGAATTCGGATTGTCCGTTTATTCGAGAGCTTTATGAGGAGTTTCCAATTCATGAAGTTTCCGCAGCGCGATCGATTAATTCTAAAGGAACTCATCGGGGGAAAATTTCTGAAGTGGTTGTGACTTCCTATTGATTGGGATAGGGGATGAAGTTGGGTTGTTGGGTTGGGATGATGAGGAAACATTGGAGGGGGAACGACTGAAGTCGTTACTACGAACTGGGGGGAATGATTGAACTCTTGGAAGGGGAACGACTGAAGTCGTTACTACGAACTGGGGGGGATGATTGAACTCTTGGAAGGGGAACGACTGAAGTCGTTACTACGAACTGGGGGAAACGACTGAAGTCGTTACTACGAACAGGGGGAAATGATTGAACTCTGGGGGGGGAAACTAAGGAGTGCGAGCATCTTGCTCGCTATTTTATTTACACATCATTTAAGATTGCTAAGGAGTGCGAGCATCTTGCTCGCTATTTTATTTACACATCATTTAGAATTGCGATCGCGCCTCGGTCGAAGGTTCGGTTATTTTGGTCAATGCCGGTGATGTGAAGGCGATCGCTGTAAATTTCAACGGCAGCAAAACTGAGTTGACTCGCCGATCGCGCCGTCCAACTGGAACGTCCCACCCGGCGGGTTTTTGCACCGGCACCACAAGTTAAATAGGTGGTATTCCCGATCGCCCGACTTCGTTCGTAGTTATGATTATGTCCAT
Source organism: Oscillatoria sp. HE19RPO (assembly GCF_024220515.1). GTDB lineage: Bacteria > Cyanobacteriota > Cyanobacteriia > Cyanobacteriales > Laspinemataceae > Laspinema. The sequence goes on along the minus strand of NZ_JAMXOT010000051.1, from coordinate 1,816 downwards.
TAATATAGAGTGCCACCCCATGTTCTAGGAATAAAGGCATCAGTTTCCGACGGAGGAATCGACTGCCTAAATGTAACCCAGAGGTATAGAGGGGATGATGTCCCATGACAATTTTCCACGGTGCATCACTCTGTTGGAGTTGAGTCTCTAACCAAGGTAACTGACTCTGCCAATTGGCATTTCGGTTGGTATCCAGGACAAAAAACTCTACTTGATCTCGGCGCAAACTATAGTAGCGCCCTTGCATATTAAAGCCCGGATATTGGACTTGATCGTTGCCATTATTCGTTCTAATATCATGATTGCCCAGACAGGCATAAAATTTAACCTGGGCATCGAGGAGCGATCGGTAGGGTTGCTCAAAAACGCGCTCTATTTTCTCAATTTCGCCATGATTGTAGATATTATCTCCGGCGAGCAAGACTAAATCAAAAGGATTATGCTCATGGTAACGGGCGATCGCCCGTCCGACTGCATATTGACCCTCATTACCCGCACCCGTATCTGCCACGGCGACAAACCGCAGCAGCAAGGTATCTGGGGATGGTGGTATCAAATCCAACTCAGTCTCTGACCTCTCTTTCGTTAGCCCCCTGAGAGATTTGCCTAGGATAGCAAAGGTTAAGGCACTAAGTCCAGCCAGTAAAAATTCTCGGCGTGTCACGTTCATTGGTTCGGGAATTTGCAAGAATTAGGGGACATTTCAAACAAAATGATAGATTAATCCAAGGATGGCCGCACCTTTACAGTATTCCCTGTTGTCTTTGTCGATCGCCTAGAAAAAGATGTCACAAGATCCGCCAACTCCACCAGAGTCAGACCCTCAAATCCCAACACCGGCAAACTCGTCTCCACCTGTGCCGCCTGCGCCGAAACCTCCGCCATCGGGATTCAAAGCACTGGCGATCGCCACGTTGCGATCGATGATTCAACTGTTAGAAGGGGTCGTCGAGACTCTGGAAGCGGAACCGATTCCCCCATCCGAGACTCCCGCCCAAGTTAGGATAGAGGGTCTTGGGGTAGAACGGCAACCGACGGTTTTATCCCAAATTTTAGCGCCGATTCGCGCCTTGTTGCCGAGAGCACTCAATCAAACCTTGTCCGATTGGGGATTAACTGGGGCGATCGCCTTGATTGTGGTAGTAATTACTTGGACGACAACCAGCGTCCTCTTCCCCAAACCCGCAGAAGTGGCACAAGTTCCCCCTCCTGCCTCATCAGAAGTCTCGGAAATGCCTCCGACGGAGTTCCCCCCGGTTTCCGAGGTTCCCACCCCAGCACCGAAACTCCCTCCAGTTCAGAAAGAACCACCCCCAGTCATCCCCCCGAAAGAGGCACCCAAGCCTAAAAAAGCGCCTCCTGTGGTGGAAACGCCACCCGCTCCTTTAACCCCGGAACAAACCCTCATTGCGGCGATTCAGAGCCAAGTTGCACAAGTAACTGAAGATGCAGATATTCCGATCGCCTCGATTCAAGCCAATTTTGGGGCCTCTGAGTTGCTCGTTCGGATTAGCGATGAGTGGTACAACATCACCGCCTCTCGCCAAGATAAGTTAGCCGAGCAAATCTTCGTGCGGGGGAAAGAATTGGATTTTAGAACGGTGGAAATTGCCGATTCTCAAGGGAATTTGGTAGCTCGCAGTCCCGTGGTTGGGACAAGGATGATTATTGTCAAACGGCAGCAAGAATGAGGGGTTTAGGGAGTTAGCTAAAACTGCAACAAGTCCTTAAATAACCCCTTCAGGGGTAGCCCTGTCAAGGTGTGTAGATTGTAGGGGCGCAATGCTTGCGCCCTCCGGAGGGCGCAAGCATTGCG
>NZ_JAMXOT010000402.1 GCF_024220515.1 Oscillatoria sp. HE19RPO | reverse complement strand
TAGAAACCCGGTTTCTGGTCCCGGGGTAAAAGGTTAGAAACCGGGTTTCTTAACAAGGTTTATGCGAAGTTGCAGCAATTTTGGCTAGAAACCCGGTTTCTGGTCCCGGGGTAAAAGGTTAGAAACCGGGTTTCTTAACAGAGTTTATGCGAAGTTGCAGCAATTTTGGCTAGAAACCCGGTTTCTGGTCCCGGGGTAAAAGGTTAAAGTTGTTTTAAAATGCCTCGTCTACCTCCACAACTTCGGTATATTCAAATTCATTGGGACTGAGTTTAACTAAGGGGTAGCGCATCCCTCTTAATTCAATCCAATCTTCTTCGCAATCGGGTTTGGGAGAGTTGTAAACTAGGACATATTCTTTGCCGATGTAAGGTTTCATTTCTTGGGCGACTTCTCCCCGCCATTGGGTTTTGGTGACTAAGACGACGAGTTGGTTGGCAAGTTGAGGCAGAATTTTGGCAATTTGGCGGCGATAAATTTCGTCTAAACTGCCAAAGGGGGAGTCCATGACGATGGGGAAGGTACTGCTATCTGGTCCCATTAAGGTGTTCTTTTTACTCCACTCGCGAACGCCGTCGATAATGCCGCCAATGAAGGATAAACTGAGGATTTGATTTTCGCCGGTGGAGGCGGCAACGGGGACTTCAAATCCGCTGGTATTTTCGATTAAGGTGAGTTCGTATTTGTCGCTAAGTTTGGGGAGATAGGGGGTAAAGGAAATTTCACTAAAGATTTCCTGAACTCGCTGTTCGAGTTGGGTTCTGAATTGGTTTTCTAGGCGCGATCGCACCTCGGTTAAGCGGTCGATCGCATCCTGGGTGGCAAATACTCTTTTTTTGGCTAACTCCTGTTTCTCTTCGTTGCTTTTCTGCTTTTCCACTTGTTTATTCAAACGGTCTATCGCCCCTTGCAAGCTATCAATCTGGGTTTGATTAGACCCTAGTTCTCGGTCAAGTTCACTCATTTTGCGCTCGATTTCGTCTAGGCGCTTCTGCAATTCTTGGATGTTTTCATCGGGATAGCTTCTCAGCTTGTCTTTGATTTCATCGAGTTGGGTTTCTATGGCAGAAAGTTCAGTTCTAAATCCCTCGATCGCCTTCTGTTGGCGGTCCATTTCTTGCCAAAAATCGGGTACTTGTTTGTCGATCGCCTCGACTTGGGTACTCATGCGAATGGCGGTTTCTTCAATGTCTGCCATCCCTGCTTTATCCATCCACGATCGCACGAGTTTTCTGGCGGGATTGCCTTCGCTAAGTTCGGCACCACAGATACAACGTTGGCGATCGAGCAATTGTTGGACGAAGGGTTGTTTAATCCCTGCCGGTAGTTCCCCTCGGTTCCTTAAATCATTGACTAGGGTTCTAAATTCGCCGGTAAATTCTCCCAGTAAGGTGATATAACCTTGGCTAGAAATGGCCCGTTTGAGCGCTTCTTTAGTTTGTTTTAATTGGTTGCGAATGGAGGAGTTCTGTTCCTCTAGGTTTTTGCGCCGCTTTTGCAATTCTTCGGCACCGCCTAATTCCAGGAGGCGATCGCTAATGGTTTTCTTCAGTTGTGCTTGTGCTTCTAACTCTTTGGTAATCTCAGTTTGCCGTTTCTGGAGGCGAGTGCCCTCTTTCTCTCGGGTTGCCTTTTCTTTTAATAACTGTTTGGTTTGGGGGTCGCCAATCGCTTTTAATTCAGTTTCTAAGTTTTTGCGGGTTTCCCCGAGATGCCGAATTGCCCGATTTAAGACTTCTAATCCCAGTAATTTTTTAGTCGCTTCGGCAATTTCAGCTTTTTTTTCGGACCTGACAATATACTCGATTCGTTCTCCATCAAAAAAGAAATATTGATGTAAACTTTCCGGTAAAATTCGGCCAATGATATCATCGGGATGTTGTTGAGGTGGAGGCGGGGACCATCTGCCATCATCTCCGGCGATCGTCATAAATAATTCACTCGACCCGTGAGTAATTCCCGTGGAGGTATTGTAAGCGCGAATTAGGCGTTTTGCTTGATAGCGTTTGCTGTCATGTTCAAACACCAATTGCGCCCAACAGGCAACAGGTTCACCGGGTTTTGCTTCGGTGATGGCGCGTTTATTCACGAGGCGATCGGGTCCGGCAAAGGCAGCGGAAAATTGTTCATAAAGTACCCAAGTAAAGGCATTCATAATCGTGGTTTTACCGGCCCCGTTGTTGCCATGAATAATGGTAGTATTATGCGACCCTCGGGATAAGGAAATTTCCGGGGTTCTACCATAAAATTGGCGAAAATTACAAAGCGTCAGAGAAATCAGTTTCATTGGATTACTTCCTTGACAATTTTGAGGATATCATCGTTAATATTCCGGGGCATTTTCATATAGAGTTTATCTTTTTCCGCTTCCAAAACCCGCTCAATAATGGCGCGAACTTCTGGGGAAGCACTGGTAATCGGTTCTTCGATATCGCGGAGTTCCTCATGGGGTCGATTGCTGGGGTGATAGGCGGGTTGCTTTTCTGCGAAAATGAGGTGCTTTTTGACAGGAACTGTCTCGGAAGGATAGGCGACTCCCAAGGTTGTATCCGATTCTGGCGGGTGACTGGCGTACATTTGATGATTTCCTCCCCGATTGAAGTTTTACCCAATTGTCATTAATTTTACCTGGATTAACCCCAACTGTCAAAGACTTAATAATCCGTAAAATTTCTGAAGTTGGAGTAATTGCATTCGCGCTTCTCCGGCATTGTCGGCTAAATCCGCAAATTCTATGAAGCGGCGTAGTTCTTTTTTTAAGATATTTCGCTCTATTTCTAAGGCTTCTCGGTCCAGTTTTGGAGGCATGACAATGGTATCAAAGAGAGTCGCTCTATCCTTGTTGGGATGGGGGCGTAAAATCCGACCGCGACGCTGGATAAACTGGCGGGGATTGCCACTAGAGGCGAGAATAACAGCGGTTTTAATCGCCGGGATATCTACCCCTTCATCTAAACAGCGAATTGCCACTAATCCTTGTAATTCTCCGCTTTCAAATTGCCGTCGGAGTTCTTCTCGTTCCTCGATCGCCGTGTCAGCGGTATAAGTATTCACCCGATAGCCCAGTTCCGACCCCAGCAGGTGGGAAACCGCTTCCAGTTGGCGATTACTGCCCCGGGAAGCGGACTGTTCCACGGTACCATCGCCACAATAAAATAAGGTATGACTGGTATGTAAACGAGTTTTCATTAACTCCCTCAAAGCATTTAATTTATTACTCGCTGACCCAACTAACCGGGCACGTTGCATGACTAATCCTCTTAAATCATCATGATTGAGGTCCATCGTTTCTTGATGGCGTAACACCCAGCCAATTCGCTTGGTTAATTTCAAATAAGCATAGCCTTCATTTTCAGTTAAATTCACCAAAATGGGATAATAGAGATACCGCACCAAGGCTCCTGCTCTAATTGCATCGGCTAGGGTCAGTTCCGGGGGAATAACCGGGCCAAAATAGTCAAGTAAACCCGCTGTTCCAGTCTCATCAAAATAGCGTTCAGGGGTGGCAGAAAGGGCTAATCGTAAGCCAATTTGCCTGGGTAAACTTTCTTCGAGACGCGGTGCCCCCAGGTTGTGCGCTTCATCTCCTATAATCAAGGTTTTTGGAGGAAAGTACCGCAATTGAGACTGCAATCCCTCACTAATCAGGGTGGCATTGGTGGTAATAATTGTGAGGAAAGGCTGGAGACTGGCGCTGACGTTGTAAAGTTGAGTGGAAAGCTGACTTTGCCAGGTGTTAACATTTTCAAAGGCTAAAATTGGGGCCAGTCCGAACATCTCACATTCACGCGCCCACTGATTGACGAGGTGGCGGTAGGGACAGAGGATGAGCAATACTTGCAATCCGATGCGGTGATAGAGTTCCGTGGCGATCGCCAAGGCAGCGATGGTTTTGCCGCTTCCCGTGGCCATTTTTAGGGTCCCTCGTCCTTGGTTGCCAAACCAACTGGCGATCGCCTGTTTTTGATACGATCGCAGATGCAAATTAGGCGGCAGCGTCGGAACCCCCGGTCCCGATTTTTGAGCAGGATTCGATGCACTCATTCGTCAAATTTGGGATAAAAAAATATTTTTTATTTTATCTTAAAATCCTGGACTTTTTATTCAAACCCTGATAAAATAGAAAGATTAATCACGCCCTCAAGTGTTCCAACCGGCTCCAGTCTAGTCAAATCTCGGAATCTGTTCTACAGTAGATCCGGTAATCTTATCCGTCACATTTCCATCATGATAGAGGACAAACCGAGGATGCAAGGCAGCCTCACCCTAGAACCTGATACCTTATGGTTTAAGGTGAAACACTGTACGAAACATGGAATTGAATCCGGCGCACTCCAATCGATTCCCACGGATTCTGAGTTTTTAGAAACCCAAGGACTGCGCTTTTTAGTACGGATTTTGTCGAATCTCGATCGCAAGCAGAAAGCTAAGGCATCTGAAGCTGATAAAACTCAGAAATCCGGTCAAGAATTTAATCCCTTTTTACCTTATGACCGGGATTTATTTGTTGCCGATATTTCCCCCACTCATGTTTGTTTATTAAATAAATTTAATGTCGTAGACTATCATCTGTTATTAGTAACGCGAGAGTTTGAAGAACAGGAAATGTTACTCACCCTGGCTGATTTTGAGGCGATGTGGGGCTGTTTACAGCAGTTTGATGGATTAGGCTTTTATAATGGGGGAAAGGAAGCGGGGGCGAGTCAGAGACACAAACATTTGCAATTAGTCCCCCTACCGATCGCCTCCGATGGACCTAGGATGCCTTTGGAACCGGCGATCATCTCAGCAACGGTAGTAGATGGGGTAGGAACGATCGCCGCCTTTCCCTTTGATTGTGCCGTCACTTTTTTTGACCCCGACTTATTTAACCATCCCTTAGAAGCAGCACAAATCACCCTTAAATACTATTTAAAACTGTTAGCAACTGTCGGGTTAAACCCGGAGGTAACAAACCCGAAACAACCAGGTCCTTACAATCTTTTAATCACCCGAGATTGGATGCTGATTGTCCCGCGATCGCAGGAAAGTTTTGAGTCCATTTCCATCAACTCCCTCGCCTTTGCTGGTTCCCTCTTTGTCCGGAATTCCCAGGAAATGCAGCTTCTCAAAGCAGTCGGTCCCCTGAAAATATTAGAAACCGTCGGGCGATCGCCTCGGTCCTAAACCCGGATTAAACCGCCCGATTTTCATGGCGAATCGGAATCTCAATGGTAAACTCTGTGCCTGCCCCGGGTTGGGAACTGCACAGGAGTTTACCATGATGACGGTCCACAATAATTTGATGACTAATGGATAACCCCAGTCCCGTTCCTTTTCCTTCCGGTTTCGTGGTAAAAAAGGTACGAAATAGTTGTTGTTGAACCTCCTCACTCATCCCCGATCCATTGTCAGCAATTTGAATGGCCACACAATTATCTTTCAATTCTGTCCGAATGCGAATAGTTTTAGGTTCAGGTTCTTTCGGCAAAAGTGCAGGGGTATTCTCTCCAGATGAACCCCTGGTAACCGAGGAAAAATGACTAGAAATACCTGATTCTAACGCATCGATCGCATTAGCAATCAAATTCATAAACACCTGATTCAATTGTCCAGGATAGCAGGGAACTAAGGGGAGATTTCCATACTCTTTAATCACCGTGACTGCGGGTTTAGAACCTGTCGCTTTCAAGCGATTTGATAAAATCAGCAGCGTACTATCGAGTCCGGCATGAATATCGGATTTTTGAAACACTCCAGGGTCTTTGCGGGAAAAATTCTTCAGGGATTTGACAATTTCCTTGATGCGATCGGTTCCCAGATTCATGGACCTGAGCATTTCCGGGAAATCTTCTTGCAAGTATTCTAAATCGATCGCCGTGGCATGATTTTGGATATCGGCAACAGGTTCAGGATAGCATTGCTGATAGAGTTGCAGATGGTTGAGCAAATCTTCGGCATATTCTAGGGCCATATTCAAATTGCCGTGAACGAAGCTGAGGGGATTGTTGATTTCGTGGGCGACTCCCGCGACTAACTGTCCCAAGGTAGACATTTTTTCCGTCTGAACCAGTTGCAATTGGGCTTCTTTTAAGTCCTGAAGCGACTGTTCTAAATTCTGGTATAATCGGGCATTTTCTAGGGAAATAGCCGCCTGAGACGAGAGTAACTTTAAGACTTCAAGGCGGTCCCGGGTAAACACTCCCGCACTCAAATTATTTTCTAAGTATAAAATTGCTACAGTGTGGCCTTGGTAGACCATTGGGAAGCAAAGAATGGATTTCGGTTGCTTCGCGGTAATATACGGATCCGTCGTAAATACTGACTCCACTGCCGCATTATTGATGACCAGAACTTCCCCGGTCCGATGCACATAATTAACAATACTTAAGGGCAAACAGGAGAACTCTTCCAGGGAAATTCCCGTGCAACTAATTTCAATAGACGGTATCGTAGTCGTCAGCGTCTCATCTTCAATATTCCCAGAGGCTTGAACAACTTGTTTTCCCTCTTTTTCTAAAATTAAAAACCCCGTTTGTGCCCCCGCATTTTCCAGGATAACCCGCATTAACTTATTCAGGAATTTATCCAAAACCAGTTCTTCAGAAAGCGCTAAGGCTGCTTTCATTACCGTGGTCATATCTAATACAGAAGAGTCTTGGGTGATGCTGGTACTGGTGGTGGAAAACGAGGAAATCGTTTCCTGAATGCTGAAGGGCCGAATCACCGATCGTTGGGTAACTCGGGCCAATACTAACGGATATTTTTGTTCTAAAAATTTCACCTTAGCGCTGGCTGACCACCGGACATATCCATAGTAGGCTTCAGTTAAATAAAACTGGGCGATTTGTTGACTGCCACGCTGAAGATGGAATTCTCCCGCGAGTTCGTTAGCGAGGGCTTCTTCTTGGATATATTGGCTTTCCCGGGCGTGGAGAATGGCCCGGTCATAACCGGCGATCGCCTCGGCAATATCCCCCTTAACTCGGGCTTTTTCCGCTTCTACCAGTTCATATTTATGCAGAAAATTATCTGGGGCAAATTCTGCCCATTTTTTCATTTTCCCTTGATTTTCTTTCACCTTATCCCACAGAACCTCTTGTTCTGCTTCCGGCTGATTTTGATAAACCCCTAATGCAGCCAGAGAGTCATAAAAATAGAACAGGGGTAACGGATAAACTGCGGTCAAACCATCTAAATAATTGGCGGCTATTCCAGCATTTTCAAAGGCAGAGTCACTTTTTCTAAAGAGATAGCTGAGAATCAGTTTGTTCAGATACAAACAACATAAGCCGTAGCGATCGCTAGTTTGTTCATGCAGCGGTAACATGATGAACTCATTATAGAGCTCCCCCACCAGATGTTCTGGGCGATCGGCCCCTCGAATCAAGTGAGACACGGCCTGCCAGTACATTTTTTGATAGTTGAGGGTATTCGTCTGCTTGAGTTTCTCCATCAGCAGGCTGTAGGAAGACATTTCCGCTTCCAACTGTCCCAATTCTTTCCCAGCAAAATAGGAATTAATGCAGTAATTATATGCACATAACCCGGCATATTCTACATCACCCGTTTCCAGTCCACTCTCATAGGCTATCAGTAAAGGTGCAACCGTATGTTGGAGGGGTTCCTTCCACAACCGGACATTATTATTTACCACCATCATGGTCCGGGCTTTGAGTTTTTGATTCTCGAATTGCGCCAACACCGTTAAGGCTAATTGTCCAAATTTATGGCCGCTTTCAATATCTCCAACAATGCCACATAAAATTAATCCATAACAGGCGTAGGCATAAGTCGATTCCTCGCTATTGCCATAATCCAGAGATAGCTTAACTTCTTCAAACACCAGTAAGGGTAACAATAAAGGCGCGGATTGATAGGCAGGGGCAATGGCACTATTGAGAATCCCCATCGCCGCTTTTTTGTCAGGATTGCTCATTTTGGGCAATTCGCTTAAGGCTTCGACAGGCTGAACCGTTAACCGGGAAAACAGTTCCCCGAGTCCAGTCTGAATATGGTCAAAGCTGGGTTCTTCCGGTAATTTAACTTCCAATAAAGCCAGGGCTTCTCTGGCAGTCGCTAAGGCTTCCAGTTGTTGATTTTGAGCGGTGTAGGCTTGAATTTTGACTTCATAAATTTGAATTTTGTCCAAGAGGGTCTCGGCTTTTTCTAGGACGATTTTTGCCAAGCCTTCCATGCGCTCAAACTCGGTACTCAAATAGGCCGATTCTGCGGCTGCCAGATGAAGCTGGAGGGTTAACTCATAGCAGTCGCCCCAACTGGTGGGATGCAATAAAGCCAACCCTGCCTCCAAATACCGTAATGCTGGTTCGTAAGCCGTGGCCGCTTTTGCTTTATCTCCCGCTTGCAGATTCAAGGCTGCTAATTGATATTTTTCCCCTAAACTCTCGATTAAATCAGCCCCGAGATTCAATTGATTGACTAAATCAAAAACTTTTTCTTCTACCGCTTCCCCGGGGGTATTTTGTAACAGTAACCGTCCGATTTTCAGGTGGGTGGCTTGTTTCTCCGGGTCAGGAATGAGAGAATAAGCGGCTTGCTGGACGCGATCGTGCAAGAACTTATACTGGACCGAAGAAGCTTCGGTGTTCATCTCTTCCCCCTCGGACCCCGAATCGGATTGGAAGAATTTATACAACTCGCTGACGGGAATCACCACCCCCGCTTGCAGGGCTGACCACAATTGGGCTGACGTTTCCCCGAGGGACTGTTGATACACGACGGCTAAGGTGGCGAGGTCGAATTGATGCCCGATACAAGCGGCTAAGGTTAAAACGGTTTGGGTGGGGGCCGGTAACCGTTGCAACTGAGTTGCCATAAATTCTACAATGTTCTCGGAAACCGCTAAGGATTTCACTTGGGTGAGGTCACACTGCCAATACCCGCGATCGCCATCGTACTCTAATAACCGATCCTCATACAGGGATTTTAGAAACTGGGTGACAAAGAACGGATTTCCTTCAGTTTTCTGAAATACCAATTCGGAAATCGGTTGCGATCGCGTTTGTGGACAGCTTAAGGCATCGGCAACTAACTGATTCACATCCTCTTGCTTCAGAGGGGGAACTTCAATCCGGTTGATTCCCACTCCCTGGGTTTGTTGGAGGCGATTAACCATCAACATCAAGGGGTGTACCGGACTCACTTCGTTATCCCGATAAGCCCCAATGACCAGCAGATGATGTAATTCCCCGTCGTTTAAAAGCAACTCTAGTAATTTTAATGACGCGATGTCCGCCCATTGTAAATCATCTAAAAACAACACCAACGGATGATGTTCATTGGCAAACACCCGAATAAAGTTTTGAAAAACTCGATTAAAGCGATTTTGGGATTCAGCCGCCGGAAGTTCGGTAAGCGCAGGCTGTTTTCCTAATAGCAATTCCAGTTCAGGAATCACTTCAATGATGACCTGGCCTTGTTTTTCTAAGGCGGCAGAGAGTTGTTTTTTCCAGGTGGCGATCGCCTTGGGACTTTCCGTGAGGATGTGGTAGCGAATTAAATCTTGAAACGCTTGAATCAACGGGGCAAATGGGATATTTCGCTTAAACTGGTCAAATTTTCCCGAGATAAAATAACCCCGTTTTGCCAGAATGGGTTTATGGACTTCGTGAACTAATGCGGATTTCCCAATCCCCGAATATCCCGCCACTAACATCAGTTGAACAGGGCCAGCAGCAACAGTTTCAAATGCCCCCAGTAAGCGCTCGATTTCCCCCGATCGTCCGTACAGTTTTTCCGGAATCTGGAATCGCGCCGCCCTATCTTTCTGGGCAATAGCAAAGGGTTGAATGCTGCCGGTGGTTTGTAGCTGCATCAAACAGGTTTCTAAATCCGCTTTTAATCCCCGGGCTGTTTGATATCTTTCTTCGGCATTTTTCGCCATCAATTTCATGATAATTTCAGCGATCGCCTCGGGAATTTCCGGAACAACACGGTTCGGGGGTACCGGCTGCTTGGCGATATGATAATGCACTAATTCCATCGCATCCGTCGAGGCAAATGGCAAGGTTCCCGTTAACAGTTCATAAAAGGTTACCCCCAAGGAATAAAAATCCGTGCGATAATCAATGAATCGGTTCATTCTCCCGGTTTGTTCCGGGGAAATATAAGCCAAGGTCCCCTCTAAAACAGTGGGATTGACCAAAGTCAGGCTTTCTTTCGGCAACCGCGAAGAAATACTAAAATCTGTCACCTTCACCTGCTTAGTCAGGGGGTGAATTAAAATATTCTCCGGCTTGATATCTTTATGAATGATGCGATTTTGATACAACGCTTCTAAGGCATCGGCAATTTGGATCCCAATGTAGAGAAAGTCAGCAATAGAAAGGGGATGAGATGTGGTATAATCTTTTAAAGAAATTCCGCCAAAATCTTCCAAAATCAGAGCCAACCCATTGCGATCGCGTTCTAGGCTTAAGGGTTTGACAATTCCCGGGACGTTGAGATTTTTGGCGATCGCATATTGATTTCGCAACCGAACCAGTTCCCCCATAGTCGGATATTCAGCATTGGGGATTTTAATGATCGCGGAGGTGTCATCCCCGGGCCGCGATCCACGGTACACCAGGGTATGAATACTTTCATGAATTTTTTCGGTAATCAAATAGTCAGCGATCGCGTGCATTATCTCGTTTCTCCAGTCCCTGACACTTTTTTAAGTGTTCTGCTTTCATTCTATTCTACCTCGATTGCTATCCCAGTTAACAATAATTGCGATTTTTTTGAGGACCGATGGGGAGATGGGGGAGGATGGGGAAGATGGGGAGGATGGGGAAGATGGGGGAGAGCGCTAATATTTATCAGTCCCTTTTATCCTTTTTTATCCTGGTGAAATTGCTCCTGGTGAATAGGCAGTTCAATCGTAAATTCAGTTCCGATCCCTGGGGTGGAGGTACATTCGAGCCCACCTTTGTGGCGATCGACCACAATTTGATAGCTAGTGGCCAATCCTAACCCCGTCCCTTTGCCGATGGGTTTAGTGGTAAAAAAGGGATCGAAGAGGCGCGGGAGGGCATTTTCTGCAATGCCACAGCCATTATCTTTAATCTGGATGGCAATGCGATCGCCCGGGAGGACCTGACTCTGAATCCAGATTTTACCCGATTCCCGGGGATTACCCTGGCGAGACGCTTCATCAATGGCATCGATCGCATTGGCCAAAATATTGATAAATACCTGATTCAGTTCCCTGGCAAAACACTCCACCTTGGGAAGGATTCCATAGTTTTGAATCACTTCAATTTCCGGACGATTCCCTTGAGCTTCTAACCGATTTTTCAGAATCATTAAACTGCTCTCAATTCCTGAATGAATCTCGACCTTTTTGAGCGCCGCTTCATCATACCGGGAAAAAGTCCGCAACGAGGTCACAATTTCTCGAATGCGAATCGCCCCCTGTTCCATCGAGTCCAACAGTTTAGAAAAATCTTCCTTCAAAAACTCTAAGTCCACCTCATCTACTTTATCTATAATCTCAGTTACAGGATTTGGATAATGTTGGTCATAAAGTTCCACCACTTCTAGTAAGTCGGAAAGATACTCTCTAGCATGGATGATATTTCCAAAAATAAAGCTGATTGGATTATTAATTTCGTGAGCAATTCCAGCCACCAATTGGCCCAATCCCGCCATTTTCTCACTTTGAATCAGTTGAGTTTGAGTTTTTTGGAGTTCCTTGAGGGTTTGTTCGAGTTCTTGCGATCGCGCCGTGGCTTCTTTATAGAGTTCTGCCTGAAAAATAGCAATTTCCATGCAGTCTCGGACCGCCTCTAACAAATGAAGTTCTGACGACTTCCAGGGACGGGTTTGGCCCACCGTGGCACAACAAATTACCCCTAATTTTCCATTACTTTTACGCAGGGGAACTAACAAAATAGAACGGAAGCCATATTCTAAATAAATAGTCTGCCAGTCCCGACCCGCCGATTGGCCCAAATCATCGCACCAGACCATTTCCCCGGCAGTCAGTTTCAGATATAAAGCGTTATTATCTTGAATCGGGTATTCCCCCAAGAAACTGTCTAAATTGGGCCGTTTAGCCTCTTGAATGCAAGACCAAACTGAAGTAGGTTCGGTTTGATGCCACAAAAAGTAACAGCGATCCAGATTCAAAACCCGATGCAATTCAGTCACCACAGTTTGCAGAATCTGATTGAGATCCAGGGAATTACGGATTTGGGAAGTCAGCCGATTCAGCAGTTTCTCTCCCTCCACTTTTTCGCGAAGTTTAGCCTCACTTTTGAGTCTTGCCGCTTCAGCTTCCTTGCGATCGGTGATATCTTCTATCACCGAAATCCAATAACTCCCATCTTGCTCCATCGCCACGGTTAAATTCACCCAAATCCAGGTCTTATCTTGGCGAATATAGCGTTTTTCAATGGAGTAATGAGTAATTTGCTCTCGCTTCACTTGCTGGGCCAATTCCCAATCTACATCTAAATCCTCGGCATGGGTAATCTCCTGAAACGTCAGGGCCAGCATTTCCGGTTTGGAATACCCTGCAATGTCACAAAAGCGTTGATTAATCCGAATAAAACGACCCTCAAAATCCACATGAGCGACCCCCACTGCCGCTTGTTCAAAGGTGGTCCGAAAGCGAGCTTCACTCTCTTTTAAAGCCTGTTCTGCTTGTTTGCGATCGCTGATATCCGTGTTAATTTCTAAAATAGCCCGAGGATGATTCTGTTCATCCCGTTGCAAGGTCCACCGACTTTCAACCACAACTTGAGTGCCATCTTGTTTGGTATGGACCAACTCTCCTCGCCAATGTCCTTCTCGTAAACAAATTGCCATAATTTCTGACAACGGATCTGGAAAGCTTGTCTGCAACCAATCATGAATATATTGTCCCATGACTTCGGTGAGACTCCATCCATATAATCGTTCAGCACCTTGATTCCAATATTGGATTTTATCGTTTAAGTCGCGAATTACAATAGAGTCATTCGCCCGATCCAACATCTCGATCTGTTGACGCATCGAATCCTCGGCTAACTTGCGATCGGTAATATCCAAAACCATCCCATCCCATAACATCGCTCCATCGGGTTGAGGTGACATTTTGGCAGCTCCTTGCAGCCATTTCAGCTTTCCTGAAGGGGTGATAATCCGCCACTGATAATACCATTCTTTTCCCGTTTGGGCCGCACGGATGAATGAGCGCGCAAATCCCGTACTGTCCTCTGGATGAATGATTTGCCACATCAACTGGGAATTGTTGAGGACCGCTTCAGGTTCGAGTTCATAAATCTCTCGACAAGCGGGGGAAACATAGGTAAAAATATCATCAGTTTGTTGGTTCAGGTACTGACGGTATTGATAAACCATTCCCGGTAAACTTTTCGCTAACCGTTCAAAGCGGGCTTCATATTCATGCAAAGCAGCTTCAGCGCGTTGGCGTTGCGCTTTAATCCGTTTTACTTCATCTTTGTTTCGGTGGATTTTACCTTGACGATCGGTGATTTCTGTAATAAAACCCATGACTGACTGTGGCAGTCCTTTCCCATCCCGGACCAAATTCATCCGCAGGGAAACGCGGGCGATCGCGCCGTCCTTTCTCAAATATCGCTTTTGGAGGGAGTAGGTATTAATTTCAGCATTGACTAATTTTCGGGCCCAGACTAATTCTCCATTCCAGTCCTCCGGGTGAGTCAGGTCCTCAAAACTTCGCGATCGCAACTCCTGCGCTGTGTATCCGACGATCTCGCAAAATTTCTGATTCGCCTGCCAAATTTGACCGTCTAATCCACACTGCACCATTCCCACCGGGGCTTGACTAAAGCTAACCTGGAACAGGCTTTCACTCTCGTGAAGCCTCTTCTGGAGTTCGGCATATTCTTTTTGCAGTGTTACCAGTTGGGACTGTGTGACCATTGGAGCCTACCTCACTCACTAAATTTCTGGGATTAACTTTGGAGGTTTCAATCGCTTTGGGAACCGCTACTCTCTGGAGTAGCCGGACTCATTTGAAATTCCTAAAGCAGTAACCTGCCTATTTATTTCTTGAGAGACTTGACAAAATTTATAAAAAATGATTTCCAGTCTTTTAAGAACTTTTTATTTTTTCTTTATGTTAATAATAATAGCCCGGTTTATACTCCATCGGGTACTCATCATTCTTTAAAAAGCACCTTTGAAACCTGTTGAGTTGTTATTGAGTTGTGGTTGACTGGAACCCACTATCCCACTTCTAAGCCACGCCAGTTCACCCCCTTGATTCGTTGCCACCCGGTCCGCAAAATCCGCTTGGGGTGTCATCCGAGGGCAAAATTCAAGGTGTTGCGGCCATTTATGTACAGCCCTTCACCTTGCAAATGCAGAGAAATAAATCACAGATAATCTTCCCCAGAGGCATGAACCGGAGTCCCAGGGAAAATCCCTAGGGGTGATCCGGTTCGGGTTCCAGTGCGATCGCCTCTCTGCGTTTTCTTCCAAATGCTGCCCGGGTTGCTGTATGGGACTAAGGGTTTCCATCCGCCCAAAACCGACCCTTTGGAATGATAAGGGTCGAAAGAGTGTTGTAGTGATTAACGCTTAGAAAGAAGCATTCATGAGCTATTCTGCCATTGCTGCGGCGACAGTTTAGCCTATCTTGCCATCGGAATATTTCCCAATGGGAACATTGGGCGATTGTTGCAGTGGAATTGACTCCGGCAAGTTAGAGATTCGCACAGATTGATTGGGGTTAGGTTGGGCATGGGGCTGACGCTCACGGGGATGGCGTGATTGGGTGTAGAATTTACCCTGGGACTTTTGAGTGTTGGACCCAGACTGTCCGAACCGGCTTAAGTATAATTACTTATCCAGGTAAGGCTTTATAAGTAGCAATCACGGCCAGTAATAAGACAAGGGTCCAGGACCAACTGGGAATGGAGGCGATTAATAGCCATACATCTCCAAAGATGGCAGCAAATAGCTCTAGGAAGTAAGCGATCGCTATCGTGCCAATGGCCAAGAGGATAACCGGGAATATTTCAGACATGACCTTTCCTCGTCTAGTTCTCATACCCAGCAAGGCGATCCCTAGCTGGTTTTTGCGATTCTTGTCTGTAACAGATTATAAAGCAAAAGTTACAAAAGTCCAAACAATCGGTTAAGAATTATTAAAATTAGGGACTGATTGACGGCGATCGGATAAAATTAACCGTTGGGTAGAAATGTCAGCACTGGAATCCCATAGACTGTATTGATTTTCACTGAATTCTTCAGGGATAGACGGTTGGATGAACCGACTGGTTCTAATAGTTACAGCCTAAGCTGTTTAGACCTGTTGAGAGACCCGACTATGACAGCTTGAGATCTGGCTGAAACCGCTGATTTGACCTAGAGACGCGATCGCCCTCAATCCTGTTTCTTTCCTTTTAGTTTACACAGCAAAATAACCGGATTGACTCGGTAATCATACTGATTTAACCCGGGAACTCCAGCATCGATTGGACAGAGACTCCTCGGATAAAATCCCATAAAAATTACCCCTCAAAACTGTAGTGAGGGGTTGGGGTCAAAATCATCAGCCCCTAGCCCCCTGAACGGTCTGCTGAGGTGGCTAAATTAATCCCTTTAACCGATTCAGACTCGGGAGTAACCGTCGCCTCTTGGACCCGTTCTGGAGAAAGGGTACTGCGGGCGATCGCCTGTAATAGTGGATTTTCGGCAGCCAGTTTTCGGTAAGCAATAAACTCAAAAATTTGTTCCGCCCGCAGTCCATACTCAATCCGGCGCTGATATACCCGCCATAAGGCAATCAGGGGGAGAAGATCCTCCGCTTTCAAATCCACCCACTGTCCCCCCCGTTCCCCGGTGAACTCTTGTAGATAGCGGGATGCTTGCCAATGGGGGGGAATCCGGTTCTCGTCAGGGCGAACTAAACAGCCACAGGTGAGATCAAAGGTTTCATATTGAACCAACCGTTTTAAAGCCGCTTCCACTTTTTGGCTCTGCATCTCTTGGAGGATGGCAACACCGAGGGTGGATAGACGGCCATTCTCACGAGTGGTCAAGGTAAATTGAATATAACCGCGATTGTGGCGATCGCGCTGAATGCGATCGCTCACTGACTCCACTTCCACCCCGGCGATCGGTTGTCCCACAACCCGTTGGAACCCAAAATAAACCGCCTGAGCGACAGTCTGATTATCGAACACAGACTCTGGATTCTCCGAAAAACTCTGTTCCCGTTCAAAGGCTGTTTCGACCTGTTCAAAGGGGTCTTCTTCCACCGGATGGAAATTTTCCGCGCACCATTCCAAAATCTCCCGAACTGACAACTGTTCCCGCGCTAACGCTCTCAATTGACCCGCTTCAAACGGATAAACCGGGTTCGGTGGGGTTAAATGGTAATGTTCATAAAACTCTTGTAACCACAGGCGAACCAACTCCACAATCCCCTCGGGACTAATCTGGTATAACTGCATCGGTTCGCCTTTGCACAGGTAGTTAGCGATTCCCGGGGGCAGCGCTTGGACCTTATTGCGCCAAGTTTCCTCCGTCATCACACTGAACAGGACCATTCCCCGTTCTAGGGAGGCCCGAGGCAGGGTATCCCAGATTCGTTTAATAATGCTGGCAACGACCCGTTCTCGTTTTAACCCCGTATCGCTTTTATCTGCCGCCTCTAGCTGGTCAAAACATATTATCAGGGGGTAATAAGCACTAATTAGGGTTAGGGTATGCATGAGGATTTCCCAGGCATCAGCATCGCGGGAGTCTCGGGACCGATTGGGTAAACCGAGTTCCGTAGCTTTAGAAGGGGCGATCGCCGCCCCAGACAACCATTTAATACTGTAGGGGGCTTCAATGGTCGATAGGGTCCAGATAATGGCTCGGACCAGATCCGGATCGGCCAAAGCCGGTTTAAGTTTGCAGAAGCCTTCCGTGAGTTGATTGACCCAAGTTTGATTTTTAACCCGGGTATGATTGTTGAGTTTGGCAATCAGTTCCGGGGGAGTAAAGCTGCGGGCGTTGGGGTCGATCGCATGAATAGCGTGATTGGCGATCGCTGCCCCTAGGCATTGCCACTGCATCACGCCCCCTTGACCGGCATAGCGCAAACTCTCCACAACGCGCTGATGAAATTGATAGCGCAGGAGGTTTAAGTCCGTTAATTGACCGGCATTGATATAAACGAACAGCGCGCTATCATCTTGTTGGACCTGATGGCGCAGGGTACTGAGCAGATGACTTTTGCCCATGCCCGGATTGCCCGTTACCGCGATCGCACTCAGAGCAGACCGACCTTGGCGAGAGCGGTCCAGGGCTTGAAAAACCACCTGACGAATGCGATCGTTCAAGCTATTGAGATTGGGAAGGTCATCGCGCCAAATTTCGCGATCGCTCACCGATGCAGGGTAAGGGAAAGGGTTCTGAGCGGCGATCGCCGTATTGAGGTCTTTAATCGAAGAAATAGAACAATTAGCCATAGCAAGACGTATAAAGGAGCAACCCGAATCGAGCTTCGGCTCTTACTTAAAGTGTGCCGCGAAATTCATTTAACCTGACACCATGCCAATCGATTCTCTAGTTCAGACCCCTTTCTAGGGAGTCGGCACAGGATGAAATCCATAAGGGGATTCCAACAAATAAATCATCCTTGCTTTGATGCGATCGCACCTAACAAGGCTCTTTTAGCCCGCGCAGGCGGGCTTTGTCCGTGTAGCCCCAGGCTTGAGCCTGCGGGTTTTTTGAAGGTTTTATTTTTTGG
>NZ_JAMXOT010000401.1 GCF_024220515.1 Oscillatoria sp. HE19RPO | reverse complement strand
ACCGAATCCTCTTAAGTCCCCCTTTGAAGGGGGGAGACCGAATCCTCTTAAGCCCCCCTTTCAAAGGGGGGTTTGGGGGGATTTGATTTAGCCTCAGAAGAATCCCCCCAAGCGTCCCCCCTTTCAAAGGGGGGAGACCGAATCCCCCCAAGCGTCCCCCCTTTCAAAGGGGGGAGACCGAATCCTCTTAAGCCCCCCTTTCAAAGGGGGGTTTGGGGGGATTTGATTTAGCTTGGGATTAGACCGTCTCCTGTTCTACCGTTAACAACCCCTGGGCCACCAGTTCGTCCACTAACTGAGTGACATCCTGACGCAAAGTTGCCTCATCTATATCAAATCGGCGCAATAGTTGCTCGATCGCTGTTTCGAGATCGAGGCGATCGCTCAAAAGTTGCCAGATTTGACTGCCTACGGAGTTTAAGCTGTAGTACATTTCATTATCGATATTCATCAACACCACCTCCCCCGCGAGTTCTTGGGCGAGAATGTGACTGGGAATCGTAAATTGCATCGTGCTATTTTGGCTCATGTTCAATTTCCTAACTATTTCCTGACTATTTCCATAGTAATTTCCAGAGAAAGGCGATTTTCTCCGGGCCGATTTTATAACTTTTGATTAACCGGATAATCCGCAAGGGGTAGTAAAGGAAAAATAAGTACCCAGGTAAGGTATAAATTTCGCGGTCTCTTCGGTTCACGTTGAACAAAACCCCGAAAACATATCGCGCTTTATCCCTGAAATTCATGCCCATCAAAGGAAACAGTCTTAACCCCCCAAATAAAGAGGGCTTAACTCCCATTTCTGTCCGGTAAAAAAGCTGCTGGTGTTCGGTGGCTAACTCGGTTAATTCTGGAAAAGCCTGAATTTTTAGTAAGATGGCTTCGGGAACGGAGATTTGCAGGTAAGTGCGGGTAATTTCAATCGCCAACCAGAAATTGCGATCGCGCTCATTCGTGGCACACCGTTGGAGAATTTCCTGCCAATTAACCTCTGGACAGTGGCCAATAAATGCCGCAAAATCGCAAATTCGTTTCAGCATTCCCCAACTATCTTTAGTCCCATGTAAATAAGCGAGGGCGATCGAATCTTCCGGGGAAAAAGTTTGCACGGTTTTGCCCGCAATAGAGATGGTTTGCAACCGCTGCCAAAATGGTTCTGAATCCAATTCCAGATAAAATTGCTCTGGCAGCAACCCATAATGCAGATCCACTTTCACGCGATCGTCCTGTCGCACCATTTGCACTTGTCTAATCACCGCTTCTTGGGTGCCAAAAAGGGGGTCGCGATATCCCTCTTGAATCAGTAACTCTTTTGCTTGGGAAAAATCTGATTCCCGCACCAGAATATCCAAATCGCAGAATTCTCTCACCGCCATATTCCCATAAGCTAAGGTCGCCCAAACTGGCCCTTTAAAAGGAATCGCTTTAATCTCATGGGCGGCGAATAAATTCAGTAACCGCAAAAGTTCTTTGGTAAGAAATAAGTTTCGGGCAATTCGTTGTTGAGCGTAAGCTTGAAGTTGCTGGGATATCTCCCTGGGAATCAATTGAGGATGAGTTTTATTCAGGGTTTCGTAAACTAGAAGAAATACATTATGTTGGGCTGCTTTTTGCCGGAAATAATTCCAGTCTAAATCCTGTTGCAGTAGATGGGCAATTTCAGCGGATGTAGCCGTACCGAGTTGGTAACGGATGCAGTATAGCAGCAGTTCAGTTTCCGGTCGGTTGTTATGGTTTTGCTTAGGGATTTGATTGTCGGTATTTTGGGTTAGTTCTGCAATCATATTTGCCAAAATTTCAAAATTTCAAAATATCGAAATGCCAAAGGGTCAGAAAAGTCCCTTGTAGTAGCCACGGATTAAAATCCGTGACTACAAGAATCAAGTCCGCGAAGCGCGGACTAAACAAATAACGGAGCTAGATAACCCGCCAAAAAGGCGGGTTTTGTTCATGTAGCGGCTCCTTACAATCCGTCGCTACGCTCACGACCTGCGGACGACAGCAATTCTCATTTTGACCCGCATCCTGTCCAAGATGCCAAATCTTGAACGAAGGAATGGGGCTTTCAAGAAGCACTCTTGAGACTGTTCTCAATAAGCTTGAGCAAAATTTCCATAATGAGAATTGCTGTGCGGACGAGGAACAACTTGACAAAATCGTTAATCTATGATATATCATTAATACGCGATAGACAATTAATAGTCAAAAAAAATCAGAAATATTACAAATCAAAATTATTAACCAATGAACCTGTGGAAGTTAGCAATGCGTAAATGCCGCAGTTTTTGGCGGATGGACGGGGATGACCGCTGGCTATTGCTGCAAAGTTTTTTGTTGCTTTTCCTGGTGGCAATATCGCTGAAATTTTGGGGATTTAAGCGGACGCAAGCGTTTTTAGCCAAACTGCACTGCCCACGCGATCGCCAAATCATAAAAACAACTCGAATGGTGCAGTTAGCTGCCAGATATTGCCAACCTTGGGCAAATTGTCTGAAAAAATCTCTGGTTTTGTGGGGTTTGTTGCGTCACCAAGGAATCGAGAGCGAATTGCGAATTGGGGTCAAAAAAAAATCGGGAAATTTTGCTGCCCATGCTTGGGTGGAGTGGCAAGGATTTGTCCTCAATGATACTCAGGATGTGCGCGATCGCTTTTCTATGTTTGATGCTGCGATCGAAGTGAATAAGTAGTCGTCCGCCCAAAGGCGGACTATAGAATTCCGGTGATATTATGCAGTCGGGGAAAGGGTCAGCAGAGTCCGAACTCACAGGGTTTGGAACCCCTTTCCCTGACAAGTTTTAAATCGCCTTTAATCAACGGATTTCGGATTAGATAATTTCTTCTATATCGCCTGTTCCAGTTCCGCTTTGAAGAGGGAAGCGCCCTTGTTTTAATCTCGCCCATCCTAAATTTTTGCGTAAATAGTCTTTAATTTCATAATTTTTAATCTCATGTTCTCTCAGTAAAATTTCATCTTTATTGTCTAATTCTTGAATTGGGGGATTTTTTGAGTGATCTTGACGATCGCGTTGATGTAAAATTTTTTGTCCTTGAGTCGCTGCGATCGCTGACTCCACATACTTACCTTCAAGAATGTATAACCGACTTCAATTATTATACGCAGCCACTGACCCTCCATCGGCAGCAATCAGATAATTATTCAGTGCTTTTTCATCCTATTGTATATTTTCATAGACTAAAGCTAACCGATCATAAATATTGGCATCATTAGGTTCAAACTCTAAGGATCGTTTATAATTAGTTTCTGCTTTGTTGAGCACCACAATGGGGCGCAGTCCTTTTTTTTCCAAGGCTTTTTTCAGCATAGACCGGGTTTGCGGCATCGGGCCAATATTGGCATCCACAATCAACAGACAGCCATCGACCATCCCCAGGACTCATTCCACTTCACCGCCAAAGTCCGCGTGACCGGGGGTATCGACAATATTAATTAAGGTATCTTTGTAGCGAACGGCGGTATTTTTGGAAAGAATTGTAATAGATCTCTTGCAAAAAAAAGGATTGATCCCCCCAACCCCCCTTAAGATCCCCCCCCGCCCCCCTTCTTAAGGGGGGGCCAGAGAAATAAATATTTAGTTTCACGGGGGAGTCAGAGGAATAAATGTTTAATTGTAGGGGGGGGCCAGAGGAATAAATGTTTCGGTTCACGGGGGGCTTTAAAGAATTTTGCAAGAGGTCTAATGTTTTGTTTTTGTTTTAAGGGGTTGGAGTCCCTGATGTAATCCGGGACTCCAACCCCTTTACGAAAAATACCAGATTGTTTGAGCAAGGCATCGATCAGAGTAGTTTTGCCGTGATCGACGTGGGCAATGATAGCGACGTTGCGAAACTACGAACATTTAAGAACGACTTCAGTCGGGACGTTGAACATTTAAGAACGACTTCAGTCGGGACGTTGAACATCTCCCCCATCCTCCCTATCTCTCTTAGGGTATTCCAACAAATAAATTATCCAAATCCGATGGTTAAGCACCTAAACAAGACTTTAATTAGCCCGCGCAGGCACCGCTTTGTCCTGTGAGCCTCCACCCTGAAGGGTGCGGGGTTTTTGGATATTTTATTTTTTGGAGTTCTCTTACCCTAGAGCTTCGTTCCGCATTCAGGGCAGAAGTGATTTGTGGAGGCATTTTTGGCCCCACAATTGCTGCAATAAACCAACTCAACCTGCAAGTCTTTTTGTTTGAGTTCCGGTAACCCTATCATTTGAGCATTACTCTTACCCGGGGCTACCATTGGATAGCAGTTTTCATTGCGGGTGACATGGACATCAAGGACAAAGGGTCCATCATGAGCCAGCATTTGCGCGATCGCATCCGAAAGTTCGTCTCGGCTTGATACCACCTTCCCTGTCATGCCATAAGCTTTACAGAGTAAGGGAATATCCGGCATTCCCACCTCCATATTGGAGGAAGAGTAGCGTTCCCCATAGAAGGTTTCTTGCCATTGGCGGACCATCCCCTGCCAGCCATTATTGATGATGACAATTTTGACATTAATGCCATACTGGGCGATCGTTCCCAGTTCTTGCAGGTTCATCTGGAAGCTGGCATCGCCACTGATACAGATGGTTTGGTGATCCGGTAGGGCCACTTGGGAACCCATCGCTGCTGGAACGCCAAATCCCATTGTGCCTAATCCGGCGCTGGAAATCCATCGACGGGGGCCATTTTTCAGGAACTGGGCGGCCCACATTTGATGCTGTCCCACATCGGTGGTGTAGTAGGCATCTGGTGCTTGCCGTCCCACTTCCACAATCACCTCTTGGGGAGAGAGGGCGGTTTCTGGATGGGGCACCAACAAGGGATAATCTGACCGCCAGCGCTCAATTCGTGCTAACCACTCTTTGGTTTGATTGGCATCGGCAATATCCCCGGTTTCCCGCAGGCGACGCAACAGATCCATGAGCACTTGCTGCACGTCTCCGACGATGGGAACTTCGGGTCCCCGGTTTTTACCCACCTCTGCGGGGTCGATATCGATATGAATGACTTTAGCGCGGGCGGCAAACTCATCCAGCTTGCCGGTAACGCGATCGTCGAAGCGCGCGCCAACGGCAATCAGCAAATCGCATTCACTCACGGCAAAATTCGCGTAGGCGGTGCCATGCATTCCTAACATTCCCAAGGACAGGGGATGATGTTCATCAAAGGCCCCGATGCCCATGAGGGTAGTTGTCACGGGAATCTGAAAATGTTCGGCGAGTTCTTTAATGCAGTCATGAGCACCAGCGGCGATCGCCCCCCCACCAACATACAGTAAGGGTTTTTTGGCTTGGCGAATTAACTCGATCGCCTGATGAATTTGTCGGGGATTCCCTTTGACTGTCGGGCGATATCCGGGTAATTTAATACTCCCTGGTTCCACCGGCACATAGTCAAACTCTTCCAACCCCACATCTTTGGGGATATCAATCAACACCGGACCGGGTCTGCCGGTACTGGCAATATGAAACCCTTCGGCGACAATCCGCGCCATATCCCGAGGGTCGCGCACCACATAAGAATGTTTGACAATCGGTAAGGTAATGCCATAAATATCCGTTTCCTGGAAGGCATCGGTGCCGATCGCCGCCCGGGGAACCTGTCCCGTAATCACCACCATCGGAATCGAATCCATGTGGGCGGTGGCAATCCCGGTGACTAAATTCGTTGCCCCCGGACCGGATGTCCCAAAGCAAACCCCCACCTTGCCGGTGGCACGGGCATAGCCATCTGCGGCATGAGAGGCTCCTTGTTCATGGCGAACTAAAATATGCTGGACATCCCCTGCGGCTTCAAACCGATACAGTTCATCATAAATCGGTAAAATCGCCCCTCCGGGATAGCCAAAAATATGTTTGACTCCGTGACGCTTGAGACTATCCATCAACGCATAAGCGCCGGTTCTACGGGTGGGAACCACGATGGGTTTGGTTTTTCTGTCTGATCTGCTTTCTGAAAGCATGGGCAAACCTCATGTACTCTATGGGAATAGTTGTAAATCCCCCGCTCTTGAGACCGGGGAAGAAAAATAACTCAAGGGAGTAGCTATTTCCCGGCCTCTAAAGAACGGGTTACGGACGCTACTATAAAAGTTTCTATATTTCATGATGCCTTAAGAGTTAATGAAATATAATGTTTTTTTGTTGAGATTTTGGCTCTAGCTTCTCATTTAACCGACTCCAACCGATTTTGGCCCCGATCGCAGTCCCTCTGGAATAGACCTCGGGCATGATTGGCGATCGCACCCCATTTTGGCCCCGACGAGACTCGGTTTTTTGCTAAACCCCTGAGTCCATAATACGGAATCCGGTTGTAATAGGTCTATAACAACGAGCCACCTCAAGCAGTATTTGTAGGGGCGCTTCGGGAAGCGCCTCCACGGGCGCTTCGGGAAGCGCCCCTACAATTCGTTTTAATAGACCTTTAAAAACCGGATTTGGTATAATACGGAATTCGGTTGTTAAAGGTCTATAAAAACCCACACCCTCAAGGGTGGAGGCTCACCAGACAAAGCCTGCCTACGCAGGCTGAAGAGTAAAATAGGTCTTTCACAACCGGATTTGGTATAACATGGGAGCCAGCCCTGGCCCCTCCCGTAATCTCAGGAGAACCCGACCCCAGAGACCGGGAAGGGGTCCCAAAATGAAGCTCACTGGATGAAGGACTAGAGCTAGGGAACTCCAAAAAATAAAATACCCAAAAACCCACACCCTCAAGGGTGGAGGCTCACAGGACGAAGCGGTGCCTGCGCGGGCTAAGAACGTCTTTTTAGTTCCTTAAGCATCGCATTTGGGTGATTTATTTGTTGCAA
>NZ_JAMXOT010000050.1 GCF_024220515.1 Oscillatoria sp. HE19RPO | reverse complement strand
GGATCAACAGTTGAGGCGAATCAGGGGTGCTAAAATCCCGGCACTGGCACCGGCAGTGACTTGGAATGCGGCACCGGAAGTAATACTTGCGGCACCCCCACTGGTCAAACTTACCGAACCCCCGGCAGTGCCACTTAGGGACCCGGCAGCTTGCAGACCCAAGGAACCCCCCGCTTGAACATTCAGCGAGGCCCCGGCTTTAATCCCAACTTGGACCGCTGACTGCACATTAACTTGAGTTGCGCCACTAATGTCAACTTTCAGGGGTGATTTAATCTCGATTCCTGTTTTTCCCAACACTTCGACTTTTAAGCCATCAATTTTAATCCCCGAATTGGATATTTCAATACGATTCGCGCCCACTTTCAGCACGATTTTAGTGGTGCCGGTGAGCTGAATTTCTCCCGCATCGACTTTGAGGGTGCGGGTTTTTCCCGAACTCCCGGTTTTCACGTTCATGTCTCCGACGGAGGTGACATCTATTTTTTTGCTGCCATTATCATCCATTAAGACGGTATGACCGCTATTGGTTTTGGCTTCGAGTTTTTTGTTTTTATCATCTAACAACAGATAATGAGAACCGCTGGTTTTCATTTCTATCTTTTTGTCTGTATCGTTCAGATGCAGTTTATGTTTATTTCCGTCAACGGTTTCGATATAAATTCCTTTTTTACTGCTGCCTTTATCTTCTTCGACAAATTGCAATTTATGACCGAGACGAGTTTTAATCGTTCTGAGACGCACTTTTCCATTGGCGACGGATTCGGCCACTTTTTCCGGGGGTTTATCTTTGCCATTCCAGACACCGCCAATGATATAAGGTCGATGAATATCTCCATGTTCAAAGGCAACCAGCACTTCGTCGTTGATTTCGGGTAAGCAGTCAAATCCGCGATCGGGTCCGCCCCCGATCGCCACCACCCGCGCCCAATTACTTTCATGTTCTTCTGTCAGGGTAGGAAATTTCACCCGCACTCGTCCTAACCCATCCGGGTCGTTATTATTAGATACCACTCCCACCATCATGGTTTGTCCCGGTTCTAGTCGAGTTTCCGGTGCGACGGTGGTGGCAATATCATCCGCCCGCAATCCTCGGACACTAAATTCCGTGGTATAAATGCCATCTTGATAAAGGTGACGGGCTTCGGTAATGTAGTATTTGCCGCTATATTTTCCCATGTCGGCAAATTGGACCAGTTTGCCGGTGCGGATGTCGGGATTGCCTTCGGCAACAGCATCAGCTTGGACAAATTCTCCGCCTAATTCGTTGCACAAAGATTGGGCGATCGTATCGGCTTCTTTATTACTAAAAACAGGTTTATCCACAACTATCATCGTGGCTTTGGAGGGTTTACCATTGAAGGCAGAACTGGTTTTCTTCCCCTCTTGATATTGGGTGCTGGTTAATACCTTGGCAGACTCAGCCTTAGAAACAATCGCTTTTTTTTGTTTATAATCCCACCCGCGCACTTCCACTGCACTCACTTGTTCGCTACTGGAAACTCGCACTCTAAAACTATGGATATCCTGCAACCATTTTAACTCCAAGGTACTGCCTGCTTTGGGTTTTCTAAAATTAAGTTTTCCATCTTGAACAAACAGTTCAAATCCATTGCGGGTTGCTCGTTCCCGCAGAAATTCCATGTTGGTTTGGTTTTCTTGAAACACATAATCATGGGGAGAACCACTAGAATCAATAGTCCCACCGGAGATTCCCACTTCTCCAATCACTTTCTTGAGAATATCCGTATCGCTCATATTTTGAAAAGACCGATTATATCTCCCCCGATGCAGCCGATGACCCACGTCATACCCGCGAATCAGCATGGTAGCTTCTGAGGTTTCGGTAAAGCTACATTCAATGGAGGTAATCTCTCCTTTAAACAGGCTGGCAGTGGTTTTCCCTTGGGAAAATTCCTGGGCTTCAGTGGTACTAGAACTAAACCCAATTTCGATGGATTTACCAATGGCAAATAATTTTTCATGTCCCCAGGGGTCTCCGGTCCCGGGGAAGTAGTCATTATTAATCATCAGGGTAAACATTCCCGGCTGATGAAGGCTTTCTTCTACGGAGATTTCTATAATATCTGCCCTTAATTGTTCAGACGCCTCGGTTCCATCTATTTTTAAGCTAGGTTGAGCTAAGTAAGAGATTGCTGTCATGGTTCTTAATGTAATTTTGGTATAAATTTCTGATGATAATGAATCAATGAAAAGAGCTATTCAGTTCTAATCAACCGATTCTCCCCCATCCTTATAACGGTAGGTTTTTTACGAGGTAATTTTTTCAAGTTTTGGTTGTTCATAGCCCTCCCCTTGGCAAGGGGAGGGTTGGGTGGGGTCCTCTTCTCCTTGGATGATAAGAAAGAGGTTTAATCCTTTACTTAATCAGGGTTCCATTGCAAATCCGGCTATCAAAAGTCGTGTTTTTGCGAACTGGGTGGACCCCACCCTAACCCTCCCCTTGCCAAGGGGAGGGGACCGGAAATAAAAACCTACTCTTGTAAGTCTCACCCATCCTCCCCATCTTCCCCATCCTCCCCATCCTCCCCTACTTCCCATCAGGGTTCTATTGCAAATCCGGCTATCAAAAGTGGTGTTTTTGCGAACTGGGTGGACCCCACCCTAACCCTCCCCTTGCCAAGGCTATGCGTTACTCGCATCTTTCTTAACAATTGATGAGCATTCGCTCAACCCTTATGCTCTCGTTACCTCTTGTCAATAAATTAGGTTGATTCTCAACAAGCCCTCAGTTAAGATTTGTGAAGCCAATGGCGAAAACCCTTGACTGGCAAGGCTTAGAGAATGTTAAGAAATATGTGAGTAACGCATAGCCTTGCCAAGGGGAGGGGACCGGAAATAAAAACCTACTCTTGTAAGTCTCTTCCATCTCCCCTACTTCCCAGTTGCCTTATCCACTTCAGTTAGGGTCAAATCCACTCGCGCTTGTACGGGAGTGCCATCGGGTAAAAAGCGGGTTAATCGATAGCTGAGTCGGGTGACGAAACAGCGCATATATTGTTGTTGTCCCCAGGCAAAAATATAGGTGGGAGGACGTTTTTTGGCGGCAGTTCCTTTGGTGGCAAAACTGACCGCTTGTTTGAGCAGATTGATAGAGGGGAGGATGCTGGTGCCGGTTTCGTAGGTGTCAAAGATGATGTTACTAATGGTGAGGGTGCAAGGTTCGGGATGGGCAAAGCTGACTTTGGATAATCCGGAACTGGTCCGCGCACCTCGACTGGGATTGACGCTAATAGAGTGGTCGAATACCAGTTCGGTGGGGTTGAACATGAATTCGATGGTGTCGCTTTCTTGGGAAATTAGTTTTGCTTTTTCGAGTTTCCCGGAGGCAACGTTGTTACCAGGCATGGCGGTTTTTCCTTATTATGAATACGGCATTAAATACTACATTTACCAGGGCGATCGCCGAGAATACCGACCCCCATTCCGTTCGCGATCAATGGTTAGGCGCTGTTTAATCAAATCGTAAACTTTTCGGGCTAAAATCTCTAAGTTTTCCGGTTCCGGTGTGGGTCCATATCCCAGGGCGGTGATGGTGACTTCTCGACTTCTAGGATCGGAATAGTCGGGGGGATTTTGGGCAGGGACGGGGGACCGATCGCCTTTGGGTTCTGGAGGGGTCTCTCGTTGTACTCCCCAGGGGGTTAACACAAATTCCCCATCGGTATCGATTTGGGCGGTTTGGGTGAGTAAGTCTTCCAAATTCGTCCAAGCGGTTGGCATGGAGTCGGTTGTAGCAGCGATTCCCACATCTAAGGGAGGACTATTGAAGGGGGTTAAGGCGGACAGTTGAGCAAAATTTGCGGGAATCTCTTCTAAGGAGAGGGTGAGGGGGAGTTGAGGGGAGGGATTTGCAGACAGGGTACGTTGGGTTTGCCGATCGCCGATGGAATGCCACTGTCCCAAGGGTTGTCCTGCTTTGGTGGCGATCGCAATTTTGTCTAAAACCCGATCGGACCTCTCCCCCCTGCCCCCCTCCCCTAAGAGGGAAGGGGGAAATACATCTCTTTCTCCCCCTTCCCTCAGAGGGAAGGGGGCTGGGGGGTTAGGTCTCTTTTCCTCTGTGAGGGAAGGGGGAAATAAATCTCTTTCTCCCCCTTCCCTGTTAGGGAAGGGGGCTGGGGGGTTAGGTCTCTTTTCAAAATTGAGATACTCCCCTTCCTCCTCACCGGATGCGATCGCCAGTTCTAACTCAAAACTCGTTAAAGATTCCCGGGCAATGGATTTTAAAAATTGCGGTTCAAAAGGTTTTTGTCCCAGGGGTTGATGGGGCAAAAAAGGCTTGTTAATTCCCAGAGGTTTCAACCCCGCAAGGCGACTGCGATCGCCCGGTTCCTCCCCATAATTCTCCACAGCTTCTACCATCATTTACCCCCTAAATAAAGAACCCACCAGCACCCCTGCCACTCGGGTGAATTTTACCACCGCCACCGAGAGCATTGCCACTGCCACCAGGGTTCGTATCCACCGAAACATTTAACCCTTCATAAGCCAAAGATAACTCTTCAATGGCTACCGTTGCCGCATCTGCCCTTAATGCCGGTGCTCTCCAGGCAACGGGAACCGCCCCGACTAGGGTCCAACATTGAATCGTTTCTCCGGCGGTATTAAATAGTAAAATATTAATATTCCGACGCTGGGGACTCGCGGCATTATCCGGACTGATTTTGGTCAGCATTCGCGATGCCCAACCCCAAAAGGCGGCATCATTGGTTAGCCCTCGTTTGAGGGTGACTTCTGAAAATTGGGTGTTTCCCAGGATAATTCGCTGTTGGTTGTTGACTCCCCCTTCAAAATAGGTGTCATAGTTAACCGTCACGCTCAACCCCGAACATTCGCTAAAACAAGCGGAGATGGAGTTAGTTTCCTGCATCTCCACATAAAAGCGATTGGCTGCAATATAATTCAGTCCGTGGGTTTCCGTCTGATTTTGTTTCGTCATGAATTAATGACTCCCCTTTGATTTGGTGACACATTGAGGCCCCAAAACTATAGCTCAGTTTAGGGTTGTTGGAGGGTTGTGGATACTAGACAAAGGTCGAACTTCACCCTTTTCCCTAGACTAATTTGGATTAGAAGAAATTGTAGGGTGGGCAATGCCCACCTTTCTGTGTTGGTGGGCATTGCCCACCCTACTCCTTCATCCTTTTTTTTATGGAACTCCCGAGGGCGCAGATTCTCGGTAAATTGGAATGAGTCCCGCGCGATCGAGTAGGTTTTGAACTTCTAAGGTGGTGATAATTTCGGCAAATTTTTCTCCGACGGAGGGGAGACGATTGTCCCGGGGATAAATCACCGCCAAAGAATAGGCTAAGGGATAGTGATTTTGGGAAAAAGCGGTCACATTCGGGCGATAACTGCCTTTATTATTACACAAGTCGGTGAGGGGAGAAATCGGTTGGTTATCCAGATTTCTAACTAAGGGAGAAACTGGAGGTTGGTTTCCCTGACTTAAGGCGAGGGGATAAACGGAACATTGTCCAAAGACTTTACTCAAGGTGGCAAATCCAATACTACCGATATTTCTATCCTCAAAATCTCGGATGACGGTTCGCAGCATATTGAAGGTAGACAGTGGGGTAATTGTGGCTGGAATTCTGACTAAACTATCCCCGGTAGTTTGGGCTCTCAGGAGGTTGTGAAATTCAGCGATCGCCCGTTCATCTTTGAGCACGCGCTGTTCAAAGATTCGCAAAGCTTCTTCTTCATTAGGAATATAGAGTTTGACGGGCAGATTAGGACCGCCTACTTCTTGCCAATTGGTAATTTTTCCCGTATAAAGTTGCCGTAATTGCTCGAAAGTAATGCTCCCATTTAACCGTTGGGGGAGGCCATTTTCTCGCCGAGAATAGCTGAAGGAAACGAAAACGACAATGCCATCGTAGGCAAATTCTCGATAGCCAATTTGAGTATGAATTAAATTATCGTAGGCGGTGCGAGCATTGGCTAAATTGGTAATAGCAAAGTCCGTTTCTCCGGATAAAACCTTGGCGATCGCCTCGGTTGAAGAGGGTTCGGGTACATAGCGAAAGGTGTATTTCGGGGGTTCGCTGGGGTCTTCGGGTTGGAGGCGTTGTTGCAAGTCTTGCTCTAATGTTCTGCCCGGGGCAATTAAATTCGGTTGCTGGAGGACATAACTCCAAGTGCCATTTACTGATGCGGTATAAGTAAACTTTCCCAGGGGAATACTGGCTACTTTGTCAATACAACAAACCGGGTCTTTTGCCATAGCTTTTTGCTGCCGAGTCACCATTGCCCACCAAATTAACAGGGCCAGTAATAGTAAACCCAAAATCCCCAATAAAAAGGCTAAAATTCGGGTGCGTTGACGGCGTTTTTTTTCAAGGGTTTTCACAATAACTGTTTCCGGTGTTCCCGAGGGAATCACGCTGCCATCGCCGATCCACCATTCCCCGGATAATTTTAGCAGGGTTTGCCGCGCCACTTGAGCGGTTTCAAATTTTTGAGTTCCCAGTCCAATTAAGTTTAAAATAAAGTCTTTCAGTCCAAGGTGAACGCCCAAAGGCCAATCGTCCTCTATCCTGGGGTCGAGTTCCTGTTCCGTTTGCGGGTTGAAGGTGTGGCCAACTAATAGATAAAAGGCAATATATCCTAAGGCTTTTAAATCTTGTCCGGGAGATGAATAAGTAGAGTCAGACAACAGGGCTTGACCAAAATTTTCCCAGAGAGCTAAATCGCATAAGTAAATAAAAAATCCTTGAACATTGGGGACAAAAATTAGGCTATCTAAACTGAGGTTTCCATGAATAATTCCCTGTTTCAGCGCACCGGAACGCAGACGAAATTTCTGCTCATGGAGAAACTCTAAGCTTTGTAATACTTGGTCGAGAACTTGGCGGACTTGGGGGCTAGTAAAGGGTCCGGTTTCTAAGAGGTAGCTGGACAGGGTGGGGAAAGCGTCGATTTGACCTTTGGTGACGAGATAGCAGCGTTCTTCTCGTAAGGGGGCGACTGCCTCCCAGGGGGAAATCAGCCGCTGGTCCTGGATGCGACCATCGGCTAAATTAATCCCACCGACTAACCGAAATAAGTCTTTGCGCTGGCGAATTTCTTCGGAGTTAAAATAGCGTTTGGGTAAGACATATTCTTTGAGGATGACGGGTTGGCGATCGCTGAGTTGGATCGCTTCATACAGCCGTCCCATTCCGCGATGGCGCAGCAATTTTTCAATTTGGTAAGTTCCGCGATCGCCTCGAATTTTGGTTTCCGGTGCTAAGGGAACCGGAAACCCACATTGTCTGCAATATTTGGCTTGGGATTTTGCCTCCAGGGTCTGTTGAGCCACTTCGCAGCTTAAAGGATTTCCTCGGACACAATCATACTTTGAATACAGGGGTTGAACCAGTTGAATAACCTCTGGTACTGTCCCTATTTCAATTTCTGGGGCGAGTTGCTGCGACTGTTTCTCACTATTTTGGTTTTGACGAAATCTTCCCGGCAGCTTAAATTTTAATTCCGGCAGTTTGGGGGGTTTAATTTTTAAGTTTTGCTGGGCGAAGGGAATCACCCATTGAAATCGAGCGGGGACAAATCGGAACAGGCGATTCTTCATGCCCATTTTCACGGAGGAACCCCGCATGATGATGCGACTGATTTCTCGGCTACCCGCTTCCTGGGCTAATTTTTTGCCAACTTCTTTAGACATAATCTGGTTATTTTTTAAAAGTTGTTTTAGAATTTAAGGGAATGTTTCAGTTGACCGCCTGATAGTGAATGTTTGGAGGAATCTCAAATGGCGCTCCCGGAAGTTGTTCGATTATTTAGAGCAGTTCAAGCCGATCCTTCCCTTAAAGAAAAATATAATTCTGCTCCCAGTTTAGAGAAATTAGTCGCGATGGCTCGTCAAGATGGATATGATTTTACAACGGAGGAATGGATGGAAGCGACCCAGTTTAAGGTCGAAGAACTAGAGTCAAAGTTATCGGAAATTCCGGGCATTTAACCCCCGCAAAGTAAACTGGCACGGCATTGCCTGGGCTGGGCTTAAACGGGCTTGCCATCCACTTTGACCTGACCCTGGTCACATTCGAGATAAAGGTCGGAGCCTAGGGGGGCAAAGGTAATCCCAAATTTGGCAAAATCAAATTCGGCAGCTTTGGCACTGGCAATCAGGGCATTTCGCAAGGTATTTAAGGCGGTTGTATATTGCGTAACTTCTTCCCCGGTTTGACCTTCTAATTTGCGCCGATTGCGGTCTGAAATTAGCCGGTTGACTTCCATTTGGATCTGTTGAACATGACCGTCTAATCCCCCAGGGGTGCGGAACAAATCCGCGACTCGTTCCCGCTTGAGGGTTTCTAACCAGCGGGTGGGTTCGATGTAGGGGTCACTGATATTATGGCGATCGTCTATTTGCGCCTGTCTATCTTTGCCTTTTCGCTGAAGGGTTGTATCCGGTGCAGCCTTGACGGTTAATTCCTCCTCGGGAGTTTGAGCAGTGGCTGGGGTTGAGTGTTCTTCGTCTTCCTGGAGTTGCAGGGTCTCAGGAGTGGCGGTTGCCTGGGTATCGGGCTGGATTAACTCGGCTTCGGGTTCGTCGCGATCGCCTCCCTGACGCTGAATCGTGGGTTGGACCCCCGGAGTTGCCGATTCCTCTGGTGGAAAGATATCAATATTGGCAAAGTTGAAACCCTGACGCTTTTTCCCCTCGGATTCGGCTTGGACCCCCGGCGTCTGTTCCGGGGATGCTTCCGTCGGTGAGGGGAAAGGACGCGACTCAAATTGACCCTCTACTGTAGAGGCTTGGGGATATTTTTTCTTACTTTTGCGCTGAACTAGGGTTCTGATTTTTTTCATAAAGACTCCTCCTGGGGCGAGCAAAAACCGGCACCCTCAAGGGTGGGGGTTTTTATAAACCTCTGAGTAACGTATTCCGTATAAGATGGAATCCACTTATTTTACGGGACTCGGTTGGGGAGTCACATTCGACTTATGGCTAGTTATCCCAACCGTTACCGGGTGACTGGCGGTGGCGGGGGTGGCGGTGGCGGAAGGGTTGGCGCTGTGGGGGTAGGCGCAGGTTCAGCAGTGGGTTCAGCCGCCGGTTCAGGTGTCGGTTCAGGTGGGGGTTCAGCCGCCGGTTCAGCCACCGGTTCAGCTGGGGGACAACCGATTTCCGAAACAGAACCATCGGGCATGATGGCGCGACAGAGGGAGGCGTCAATCAGGATGGTATTCCGGAGTTTGGCGTCGGTTAAGTCGGCGCGTTCGAGGTTGGCCCCTTCGAGGTTGGCGGTGGAGAGGTCCGCTTCGGTGAAATCGCAGAGATAAAGATTGGCTTTGGGGAGAGAGGCCCCAACGAGGTTCACGAAGTTGAATTCGGCATCAGCGGCGATCGCCCCATATAAATCCGCATCCCTTAAGTTAGCTTCATGCAAAATTGCACCACTGAGGTTGGTGACGATTAAAGAGGCCCTGCTGAGATTGGCCCCAATCAGGTTGGCATCGAGGAGAGAGGCCCCGTTAAGATTGGCCCCGTTCAGATTGGCCCCGCTGAGATTGGCCCCGTTCAGATTGGCCCCGCTGAGGTTGACGCCGGTGAGGTTGGCCCCGCTGAGGTTGATGCCGCTGAGTTCGCAGTTGCGACAGTCTCGGGTATTGAAGAGTTGTTGCAGGTGCTGGGGGTTCTCAGCAAGCAGGGGAATTGCGCTGGTTACCCAGAAGGCGATCGCCAGTAGGATTTGTTTCATGAATGCCTCAAGCTTGGCTATTCTATTGTCATTGTCTCCCCTGGGTTTTCCCATTGGCTATTCTAACTAAATAGAAGAAATCCAGGGAGGAAAGGGGGTTGACACCAGACTCCAGGGGTTGAGAGGGTCCAAGGTTGCCATCTATCTGGAGGGGGAGATTGATAAAAGATTGCCAAAAGTTGCCCTCCTTTATGGTGATTTGCCCTACGATTAACTGCATCTCCGGTCCCCTCCCCTTGGCAAGGGGAGGGTTAGGGTGGGGTCCCCGTGACGTGGTTTGCGCCACAGCACGAGCAATGCTTGGTGCGAGTGTCACTATCAGCTTGTAGTTTGAAAAAAGGAGACTAAATAAATGGCTTACTTTTATTCATTGCGGGGTTGGTTGGAACTCGAAGCAGAACAGTTTGAACAGGCGATCTCTTTGGTAAAGTTACTCCAACTGAGTCATAAACAAGATCCAAAAGCTGGACTATCTTTACAGGGTTGGTGTTGGGGCGAATCCCCGGTTAATTGGACTCGGTATTTATTTTAGGGTGCGGATGTCACTGCTGAAGGTTTAGAGTTGTTCCAGGATAATTTGTTCAAACTTCTGGCAATGGATTTAAACTTGTCCGGTTATTTTCACGCTCAAGGGGAAGACGGTGAGAAAACGATAATTTATCGGGTGATTGACAATCAAGTTTACCAGGAAGAAAGCCGGATTTTGATGGGAATCCAGTAGAGAAAGAAAAGGCGCTCTATAACATCGCGCCTAAATGTAGAGGCGATTCGCGAATCGCCTCTACATTTAGGGTCTGCCTGCCCCAAATGAGTAAGTTTTGATTTAATCAGAGGACAACTCAATGGTACTTACATTGGATGCCACAAATTTGGTGTTAAAAGATGTACATCGTTTGTTGAATCTGCAAAGACGGCTTAATGACTCTTTCACCTCATTGCTCTCTTTGCAACCTGTGACAGAATCCGAACAGAAGGCTTTGTCAGAAATTCGCCAAACTTTTGAAAGTTACTATGAAGCGGGGAAAATTTTAGAGGGCCAAATTCAATTTTTATTCATTTCTCCGTTAATGTGGCTGTCTGGGTTTCACCATCCTCAGATTAAAATTAGTCTGGAAGTGGGAATCGCTGATATTGATATCGAAGATGCTGAGACCAAAATTAAGGGTCGGATGGATATTCTAGCCGCGACTCGGAGTCGAGAAGAGGCAACCGTTACTGCTTTATGGGTCATGTTAATTGAATCAAAAAATAGCAGCATTGATGCTTCAGAAGGATTAGCACAGTTACTCACTTATGCTTACACAGGGTTAACTCATCAAGATGCGGTTTGGGGAGTCACCACGAATGGCATGGATTATCAATTCGTGTGGGTTCAAAAAGGTGAACCTCCCACCTATCAACTCTTTCCCAAGCTAAGTTTACTCTATCCAGAACAGTCTATTCAGTTATTGCAGGTAATGAAGGCAATTTGTCAGGAGCATCTTGACACTTGATGTTGGGACAAGGCATTGAAGGGTCCTTCATTTGATTTTGTTGACTTAGGCATGATTAGGCAGGTCCTAGTAACGAGTTATGAGATTCTCTACCTATAGGGTTAGGTCATAGACTGGCTATTTATGCTAATTTGAGGTTAAAGCATAATGCTGCTGTGAACATCATTATTAAATTAGTGCTTAAATGAGTCTAAGGCAAATTGAATTATTTTTACCGAAAGCGAGTGCTGACAAAGTAGAAGGCTTGCTGGAAAACCAGTCGGTTGAGGCGATTTGGCAGAGTCCGATTTCTGAAGAGAAGACTTTGGTTAAAATTATCCTGTCTTCTCAACAAGCAGAAGAGGCGATCGATACTCTATCTTCTCATTTCTCCTCCTTAGAGGATTTTCGGATTATTCTCCTGCCGGTTAGTGCCTATTTACCTCATTCCTCGGAGTCGGAATCATCGGAGGAAGAAGATAAGAATCCCTTGCCCGAGGTGGAATTAGACCCCCAGGGGTCGCGGCTGAATCGGCAAGAACTTCAGCAACAAATTGACCGAGATTTAGAGTTAAATATTCAGCATATTGTCATGCTGTTAATCTCGGCAATTATTGCGGCGATCGGCTTATTGCGAAATGATTCGACGATTATTATTGGAGCAATGGTCATTGCGCCTTTATTGGGTCCGAATATGGGGTTATCCCTGGCAACGACTTTGGGAGATATGTCCTTGGCTAAAAAAGCCTTACAAATTGGGGCCTTTGGAATTTCTCTGGCCCTCGCTTTATCTTTATTGATTGGATTTTTTATTCCCATTAATCTGGATATTACCGAAATTGCTTTAAGAACTCGGGTCCGGTGGTCCGATGTTTTGTTAGCATTAGCGTCGGGAATTGCCGGTGCATTGTCGTTTACTTCGGGGACGATTAGTGGACTGGTGGGGGTGATGGTTTCTGTGGCTTTGCTGCCGCCTTTGGTGACGTTTGGGCTGTTGCTAGGTTCGGGACGGTGGGAGGCTGCTGTTGGGGCGATGTTGCTATTTTTTACGAATTTAGTTTGTTTGAATTTAGCCGGGGTTTTGACCTTTTCGGTACAAGATATTCGTCCAGGGGAATGGTGGTTGGCTTCTAAGGCTCAAAAAGCGACGAATGCCGCTTATTTTCTCTGGTTTGGTTTGTTGTTTGTGGTAATTACCAGTATTGTGTTTTGGAGAAGAACCCATTGGGTTTAACGGTGTCTAACCCAGTAAAATTAGGGAAAAAATAGACTGTTTCCATTTTTGTAATATATCTTTGTGTTCTGGGCAACAAATTAAGATTTGTTGCTCAGGCGGTTGTGAAGTTGCTGAGTCTTATAGAATAAAAGTATCTTCATCAAGACAAATAGTAGAAAAGGTCTTGAATCTGATGCTTGAAAAAATTTCAGGAAATTAACCCTGTATTCTATTCAGTGACCTATCATGCATACCTTAATTTCTGAACCGCTACAACTCCCTATTCCTGAGTTATCCAACCCAGAAGACCTGCTGAATACGTTACTCAAACTCCGTGAAACAGTTCAGGATGAGGGTCGAGAACTGTTTGAACAATGGCGTCCGGGAATTCAAAGACGGTCATTTCTAATTAGTGGGTTGAATTTTGCCTATTATTTAGCCTTGCGAAGGCAGGATTTACGGGATTTACAAATGGCGTTAACTCCCTGGGGATTATCCTCCCTCGGACGCAGTGAGGCGCGGGTTTTGCCGAATTTAGAGGCAGCGATCGCCACCTTAGGGGCGGTTTGTAATCATGACCCCGCAACTTTACCGAAACGCCCTCCCTTACGGGCATTCTTCCGGGGCGATCGCATCCTCAATTACCGCGCCCGCGCCGTCTTTGGTTCCCCCTCCCCCAGTCGCCGCGTCCGAATTATGGTCACTCTCCCCACGGAAGCTGCGGAAAATTATGAATTAGTCCGAGATTTACTCACTCAAGGCGCGAATTGTCTGCGGATTAATTGCGCCCATGATACCCCCGTGGAATGGGAAAAGATGCTGGGTTTCATTCGTCGTGCCGAAGCAGAAACCGGCTATTCTTGCAAAGTTTATTTTGATTTAAGCGGTCCCAAAATTCGCACGGGCAAGTTAATCACATCGGATAAAAAAAAGCGTTTGTTTCTAGGCGATCGCTTTGTTTTATCAGGCAATAAACCCAAATCCCACAAGGGAATGCCCAGTATTAGCTGTACCTTACCCGAGGCAATTTCGGCCTTGAAAGAAGGTGATCCAGTCTGGATTGATGATGGCAAACTTGGCGCGATCGTTGACTCGATTCTGCCTGATGACGTTTTGCTGCGAGTCACCCACACCCGTCCTAAAGGAGAAAAACTCAAAACCGATAAAGGCATTAATTTTCCCGAGACGGTTTTCCCCTTAAGTTCCCTCACTCAGAAAGATTTACAAGATTTGGATTTTGTCGCCAAACACGCGGATATTGTCGGCTATTCTTTTGTGCAAACTGCCGAAGATATGCGGCGATTACAAGAGGAGTTAAGATTGCGATCGCCCGAAAAAGCCCGCACTTTGGCGATCGTTGCCAAAATCGAAACCCAAGAAGCCGTCCGAAATCTCCCGGAATTAATCGTTCAAGGGGCCAGTAAACAACCCTTTGGCGTCATGATTGCCCGAGGGGATTTAGCGGTAGAGCTCGGTTTTCAACGGTTAGCCGAAATTCAGGAGGAAATTCTCTGGTTATGTGAAGCGGCACAAGTTCCGGTGATTTGGGCAACCCAAGTGCTCGAAAGCCTTGCCAAAACTGGGATTCCCTCTCGGGCGGAAATGACCGATGCGGCAATGGCGGAACGCGCGGAATGCGTGATGCTGAATAAAGGGCCGTTTATTTTAGAGGCAGTGCAGATTTTAGATGATGTCTTGACGCGGATGCAGGCGCATCAGTCGAAGAAAACCCCTCAACTCCGGGCATTGCGATCGTGGTAAGGGTCCCTCCTCGGTAAAGTAGCCTCTGGTTCATCGAGGAATGGGTTCATGAACAGACTGATACTCAAATCCGGAGTTCAAAAGTCATCTTGAGCCCGCGCAGGCGGGCTTTGTCCGTATAGCCCCACCCTTTAGGGTGCGGGTTTTTTATTGAAAATCCAAAAAAAAACGCCCACTGGGTGAGTGGGCGTTGCCATCAGGGTGCATCTACTCCATTTAATATAGCAGTGAGGGGTGATACCCCGCAAGTAGATTTACAAATCTTTACAATAAATCTGGGAAGGGGAATTTGTAGTCAATTACACTGCTGCAATTTTAAAAATGGGAGATAAAAAAAACGCCCACTGGGTGAGTGGGCGTTGCCATCAGGGTGCATCTACTCCATTTAATATAGCAGTGAGGGGTGATACC
This sequence comes from Oscillatoria sp. HE19RPO, assembly GCF_024220515.1. GTDB lineage: Bacteria > Cyanobacteriota > Cyanobacteriia > Cyanobacteriales > Laspinemataceae > Laspinema. Next base: position 30,743 of record NZ_JAMXOT010000050.1, on the reverse strand, counting down.
CCGCAAGTAGATTTACAAATCTTTACAATAAATCCTAAACTCTTTGCAAATGCGGGTTTTGCTGGCCCTCCCCAAGATACCGGGGAGGTTCGTGGATCCAGCATGAGCCGGATCAATGGCCCCAGGGGTCAAAAGGTGAAAGGGGCAAGGGAGTCCCAGTTGCTGATTCACACCAATGGGTGAGTGGAGTTTTCAGCCGAGAAGTCAGGGCAATGTTAACAGCATCAGGCTCGATTTTCTCCGTAAAAACCCTGAGATTTTTTTCGCTGATTAAACATTAAATTTTCAGGGAATTGTCCCCGAAAGAGTTACAATTAAAACGAGGAAAAATTTAGGCGGTTTAATCTCAGCAGCCTCATTCATGGGTTGTCTTGCCCAACAGTGAGGAGAGTTTAAGGTAGAAACCGGACTGCACAGCCCCGCCAAATCATCATGGGGCGCAGACAGGTACACAGTTCCCAGAGGAACATTAAGGGTGAGGACAACCATCCCCAATTGGGGTGATGAACAGACCCCGATCGCAGGAGTTAAGGCGATCGCCCGTCTGGGATGAGGCTTCATCCTGGGGAGTTCCCAGACTGGGTGGGATGAAGAAAAGCATTGCTTGGGCTTGCGGATTATTCGGTCTTCAAATCGGTGAGATTTGTCGAGTTTTTCCTGGCATTACTTAGGAATAATTAGCAACAACTACGATGAATAAGACAGGGTACTCTTGGTTGATAGTTCGGGGAATTTTAATTTGCTTCATTGCCCTGATTATTGCGTTTCCCTCTCAATTATTTTTGCCTCAGACTGACAGTTGGGGTGACTTAGAGTCTCAACCGAATGAACCGGGCTGGATTAAGAAAAAGGGGCGGGTCAATTCGGGGTTTAAATTTGGATTTAATCTGAAAAAACAGGGGAAGAGGATGATAGATTTCAAAGGCTATGGGATTTTTCCCTTGGCGATCGCCCCAATTCCCCGGATTCATGAAACTAAAGAAGATAGTCTGGGTATGAGATGGAATTTTTTGAAGCAAACCATTAATGCCACGCGACAACTGTTATGGAATTTCTCCAAAGCCTTACAAAAGGTAATGGAAAAACAATGGATCGAGGAAATTGTCCCGATTCCTAAAAAATAGAGGACTTTGGTGGGGACCAAAATCCTCTGAAAAACCGTTTTATACTCAATCCGGTTGCCAAAAACTTATTTTCTCTGGATGTTGACCCTGGGAAAGCCGGGTTGATTCCTGTCCCTGCATTTTTCAATTGCTCGGCTGTAGGGATACTCTAATAGGTCCCGCTGGCGATCGCCGAATTAGCCATTTTTACCAAATCTTCAGGCTTTCCAGCTTTAATTCCCATCTGATAGCGCGTGCCATTTTGGTCCCAAGTCATCGTCGAATCTGAGCAGTTTGCACCACAAACTGCATCTATAAAATAGCCGGTGATGCCATCATCTAACGGGACCGCTTTCCCTTCTAACTCCGGACTACTTGCTAAAAGAGATTCTCCAGAAACGCTGCCAAATCGACAAGCAGTCCCTCCGGTACAGTCCGGCGTAAATCCGAGAATCAGCGCATATTGAGAAGCCGTTACTGTCTCAATATTGCCATAGAGTTGGGTAGCACCATCGGACCCAAAAATATAATCTGGCAAAAGAATTGGAATCTCAGTTTCTTGTTTAATTTGCGGCAGAATTGGCTCAAAAATTGGATTAGGAATAGGCGCTTGGGAAACCGGAGGATTCTGGGGTACAGAGGGAACGGAAGGATTTGTAGGACCATTCCCCGGGGGAGCATTCACCTCAGTTGTGGGACTGGTGGCACAAGCGGATAACACTAAGAAACTTAGGCAAAGAACTGTTTTAAGGTTTAGCATCGTTAAGAGTGGAGGGGTAAACAATGAGGAGAAGCAGACTGGGATGCCAAGGGTTAGATTATAACCCACAGGCGAGGGGAACTGGATAAAATTACAGATTCACCAACCCCGCACCCAGTGTCGTCTCCTTTCTCTGTCTACAAAAAAAATTCACACTCTCCGTTGAATTTTGCAATCAAAATCCGGATTTACAAAAATCAACCTTTAAAAATCAAACTCTGCCGACATAATAAATGGCACAAATTGCTTAATTTGTGCTGATGTCCGCTACAAAAACGCTCGATGATTCCGGCTTGTTCAAAATTACTGAGTAATCGAGTAATCGTGACTCGGGAAGACCCGATGGTATCGGCAAAATCCTGATGAGTCATCCGTAAATTGATTAATGTTCCTTGATTGTTGCCCAGGGGATGACCAAATTCTGCGGACAGCCATTCCAATAAACTTAAAAAGCGATCCGTAACAGAAAGTTGATGAATGATGCTGAGAAATTTTTCACTTTTCCAAGCCTGACCTAACAAGGCTTGTTGCAAATAAAGATGAGGACCGATTTGGCTAACCTCGACGGGGGTTAAACATTCCAGTTGATATGGGTTCATTTGAGATAACGGTTTACCGACAATATCTCCCTCTCCCCAAAAGCCTAATGTGATGACTTTCCCTTCCTCATTCCAGGTCATAGAACGGACTACTCCGGTTTCAATTTTCCAGATTATGTCGGGTTTTAATGGCAATATTTCTTTACTTTTGAACCGTTCGCTTAGGGCGATTGTCCGCGTCAGTGACGGTAGAGAAAGTTGAGAGTCCATCAGTCGAAGGGGACTGGCAACGGATGTATTTGTGCTCATGTTGGTTCCTCGGTGATAAAGGGGTAACCGGGCAATTTAGGGTGGCCTGTAATTTAGAGTGAGTGGCGGTAAAGTTAGGGGAATTATGTCCATTATTTAATCCACTTGGTTTTCCCCGGTGGTTTAATCCATTCCGGTTAGGTCAATGGACGATATAATCCAAGTTGATAGCTTGGTTTGGGGACAGTTCACCTTGTGTTAATAAGCGATTAATCGTGGGGGAAACGGGCATGGTTTGGCGACAATCTGGACAATACCAATACAACCCATTTCGATTGATAGATCTCAGCATTTTTCCCGAACAACAAGGACAGTTCATATTAAGTTGAGGGGTAAAGGCATTTGTATTGAGTTGAGTGAGGAGGGAGCATCTCAATTTGGCAAAGAGACCTAACCCCCCAGCCCCCTTCCCTAAGAGGGAAGGGGGAGCAAGACGTATAAATTCCCCTTTGAGGTTAAATTGAGATGCTCCCAGTGAGGACTCCTTGGGTGGATCCATAAATCCAGGAGAGTCAGGGAGCTTCTACTTGCAAGTTATTCTCAATTAATAATAGGAGAGTTTGATAGCATTTGTCAATGTTAATTCATGAAATTTTGTGAAGAGGCCCCAAATTTTCTAGTAAAGTCCCTAGATTGCCGGGTAGTTTAGGGAAAATTGGGACAAAAAAGCCCCTAAATCCGTCATTAGCTCTATTCATTGATATAACTTTTGAGAGATTTATCGATTTTAAGACCAATTTGATGACTCCATTAATCAATAAAGATTAGCAATAAGGGTGTTCCAACAAATAAATCATCCAAATCCCGATGGTTAAGCACCTAACAAGACTGTATTAGCCCGCGCAGGCGGGCTTTGTCCGTGTAGCCCCAGGGCTTCAGCCTGCGGGTTTTTTGGGTATTTTATTTTTTGGAGTTCCCTAAGTAAGATGGGGAGAGAAGACAGGCCCCACCCCGAGGGGATGGGGGCAATCTGAATTATCGGGATTGGAATCCCTTCTGAACTCCGTAGTGAACGGTTTTAAATTGCAGGCGATCGCCTCCGGGATGATAGAGGGTGTAAGTCGCCTGACCCGGAATCCGTCCCACACTGCCGACCCCGATCGCCTGTCGGGGAGGGGTATGAGTCACCGTTGCCGATTCTGCTGCATCTAAAGTGGCGATCGCATCCCGAAGAGAACCCCCTTCAATCTGATACTGAAAACTCAATCCAGACCGACCACAAAACAGATAATTCGCCCCCATCCTCATCAGACGGTCCAGAACTTTCATCGGCGGTGTTTCCGGCGTAATTTCATCATCCACACTCACCGTTGTGCCATGAATCAGCAAACAGTCCAACTCAAAAAAACCAAAATCTAAACCACTAATCCATTGAACCGTTTCCCGGGAAACCGAATCCCACAAAACCTTAGTCGTTTTCATCCCATATTGTTCTATCAACTGAGTCGGTTTTCCCGTCCGTCCGAGTCCATGCAAAATCAGACATTGTTCCTCCCACCATCCTTGACAGACCTGCGCTTCCAGTTCCCCCGGGCGCGGATTCCTAATCCGATGCACCAACTTTTCCGACTCCGGAGTTGGTCCAACTACATCCCCTAAAATATAAAGCGCTTCCAGGGACAACTTAGACCGTTTTAAATCCTGAATCACCGCTTCGTATGCCTGTAAATTTCCTTCAATCCCGCTGAGAATTGCCCAATATGCCATCTTGACTGCTGAACTTACTAAAACATCAACAAACCCTTAAAGTTCCTATCTCTGTCTCGACTCATTCAGAGAAAAATCCACAAACATTCCACCGCAAAAATTACCGTTCACAGACATGAGTCGGGTCATCCGCCCGTTCTGCATATTCTAACCCTCGGGCCAACCGCCAAGCAAAAATTTTCGGCAATCCTCTGGCAACGATCGCCTCACAGGTTTGGTGATAATCATAAGTCACTTCCCGCAGAGTCACCTGTTCCGTTTCCGTATTATAAATAACGTAGGTGGCATTAGTCCGTCCATGACGCGGTTCCCCAACCGAACCCACATTGATAATCCGTTTCAAAGGCGTAGTAAACGTTTGGGATTCTCCGTTCCCATTTTGAGTCACCCGAACCCGCAACTCTCCCCCCTCCAGAGTGCGAACATAAGGAACATGAGTATGTCCACAAAACAGCACATCCGCCCCAGTTGCCAAGACTCGTTCACTGGCCACAAATGCATCCATATTCGGCAACAAATATTCATGGGGACTATGCGGACTCCCATGCACAAAAGCGAGATTATCTTGTCGCAAAATGTGGGGAAGTTCGGCTAAAAATTGCCGGTTTTCTGGGGTAATTTCTTGGTCCGTCCATTCATGAGCTTGTTTGCCCCGACTTTCGGCTAAAACCGAGGGATAGCTGCACTCACAGGCATTCAATCCTTCCACAATATCCTCATCCCAACATCCCGCACAGGTGGGAATTTGTAAACTGCGAATCCGTTCCACAACTTCGTTGGGATAGGGTCCATAACCGACCAAATCCCCCACGCAAAAAATCTGTTCTGCTTGTTGTTCTTCGATATCGGCTAATACCGCATCTAATGCGAAAATATTGCCATGAATGCAAGAGATAACGGCGAGTTTCATGAGAGAGCTACCTCGGGAATTTCTAGGTTTTCTTTGAGTTGTTGTTGATAGTAAGCGATGGCATTGTCCCCTAAACAAAATTCCTGTAAGGTCAGGGAAATTGCTGATTTATCTAAGGTTTCGCCCACCACTTCTAAACCACTGAAACGGTCCGGCCTGCCCTCTAACCAGGGACTGCGATTTAAGGGTTGAAAGTCTTTTTTGACCTCATCCCGGGTAAAATCTCCGAGAATCGATTGCCCGTCAACGAGTTCAAAAATCCCTTTAGCGCGGGTGACTGTCCCATACGCGCCTTCGGTGAGTTCATACCAAAAAATCTCTAAACTGGCGGGGTCGAGAATTTCTCCAGTGAGGACCCCTCGAAAAATCTCGGAGGGGGCCGTTGTCAGTTCGGGACGAGGGACGGCAATCACCGGATTCCCCCACTCATGCCAGGGACTGCCGGAACTGCCTTCCGGGACGATCGCCACGCGATCGCACTGATAGCGGTCTAAAACAGGGGCCGTTGCCTGCAAATCCAGATGAAATCCTAACTCGATATAGGCAACGGTATCAGGACCCATTGTCCGCAACCGCGATTCCTCCTCAAGGGTGATAATTTCCACGAGATCGCCAAACTCATCGGCAATCCAAGTGCCATCAATCGGCATGGTATCCGCACTCGGGCAAAAATACAGTACCCGCTTTTGCACCTGGGCAATCTGTTCTCGAATCCAGGTCGTTTTCCCCACTCCGGAGGACCCACCTACAGCAGTAATCATCGGATCCATATTATAAGAATGATAATCATTCTTATTTTAGATGCAAAAAGCGATCGCGGCAAAAATTTTTGCTGCGATCGCCTTTTTGTTCAGTCCTGAGCATAACCCAAGACGAGGCATTTTTAGTTAAATTTTCCCAACGAGAGCAACACCCGGCGGGGATTTAACCCCCGCAGGGTGTTGCAACTTTAGTTCAAATCCCCTCCAGGTGTTGCGTTAGGAGATCAACCGGCGAGTGTTCGAGGCAACCCGGTTCAGGAGGGTCAGGCGGGACCGTTTTAATTGGCCTGCAACTCGCTCATCCCAAAACTGGGTAATTTGTTCGCCGACTTGTTGGGGATAGAAATAGTGAAAAAAGTAGCCCCCCTCGGGAGATTGCCAGAGGCGATCGCCATCTTTGAACCAAGGTTGCCATCCCTGCAATAAGTTGGGTTCAATAATCACATCATTTTGACTGCCGCAGACCAACAGGGGGACTGGCACTCCTCCGGGAAATAACCGGCCTTGCTGATACAAAGTATGGAGAGACAACGACTGACTGAGTGCCCTATCAAACCGGCGGCGAATTTGTTGAACAATCGTCGGAGATTGGCATCCAAATATCTCATGGACCGTCCGAGTCAAAATCGCCGATCGAGAATAAGGTAGGCATTGGAGTTGATTGTAATAGTAAGACTGCCAATCTGCTGCCGCATCGACCCCCACAGAGAGCAAGGTGAGAGAACGCACGGTTTCGGGATGACGGCGGGCATAGAGTAATCCCAGCAGACCCCCGGTGCCATGTCCAAGCAGATGAATCGGGCGATCGCCTTGGGTTAAATAATCATGGAGCAATTCTAAGGCAATTTCTATAGACATGGGCTCATCTTGGGTTTGGGAATATTCCCATTGGCCCACGGTCAGATGTCGCGATAAAACCTTTAATAAAGGGCGATCGAATACTTGGAGAGAGGGGCTAACATTTAGGCAAAGTGCATCGGGAAATTGAGACATGATATCAGTTCCTTGTCAGTACAATTAGCATTAAATCGGGGTAAGGGCATCCGGATTCAAAGTCCCTCTCCCCTTTTGGGAGAGGGATTTAGGGTGAGGGAATGCGCTTTATTTTAGTTTCTATACTCCGAACTCACTCTTGAGTTGAGCGACCCAGGTTTTGATTCGGCTAGGGGTCAAGTCAGACTGATTGTCTTCATCAATTGCGAGTCCGACGAATTTACCATTTTTAACCGCCTTTGAACCATCAAAATCATAGCCATCCGTAGGCCAATATCCGACGGTTTTACCCCCCAAAGATGAGATTTTTTCCTCTAAAATGCCCATTGCATCCTGAAAGTTATCAGCATAGCCCACTTGGTCACCGGCTCCAAAGTAAGCCACTTTTTTACCATTAAAATCAATGGAATCCAGGTCTTCATAAAACCCTTCCCAGTCTGATTGGAGTTCGCCAACATTCCAGGTGGGGCAACCGACAATAATGCACTCATAATTTTCAAAATCACTCGGGTCAGCATTACAAATTTCTTCTGATTCCACCACACTCTCGCCCCCGAATTCTTTTTGAATGAGTTCGGCTACGCTTTCCGTGTTACCTGTTTGAGTGCCATAAAATAGTCCAATTTTTGCCATTGTATTTTGTTGTGAGAGTCGGGTTTACAAAGGGTTTTAGAAAACCGGGTTTCTGAATAGTGAGATAGAAACCCGGTTGCGGGTTGCGATCGGCCCACCGGCTTTATGCTTCTTCAATAGAAGGAGTCAAAGCCTGTTCAACGCGACGGAAATTAAATCCCATCGCCCGTAAGGCGTGCCAGAGATGCCCTTGGAGGAAGAAAAAGGCTAGGAAAAAGTGAGAATTCGCTAACCAAGCCCGAGAAGTATGGTCCCCGAATGGCAACTTCACCGTATCCGCAAAATAGGGGGCAATTCCCAATTTGACCTCTAACGGAGGACCATAAAACTCAACAGGATAGGCGAGGGTATTCACGGCACAGAAGTAAGCTGCGACAAATCCCGCCAACGCAATGCCTCCCAGGGAATAGGAGAGAATCGCTTCCCCCGAGAAAATCAACACTTTTCGGGCCCACTTCAAGGGCGGGACTAGAATGTGCCAAATCCCCCCAGCAATTAGCATCACCCCGACATAAATATGACCGCCCACTAAATCCTCTAAGTTGTCAACGGAAACAAAGTGAGTTTGATAGCCATAAATGACCGCTGGATTCAGGGTGGGTTCGGTCACTAGCCGCACGGTTTGGGTAGCGGCATCGTATAAACCGCCCCAATACATGGCTTTCGCAACTAGCAATAAGGCTCCTGCGCCCAAAAATAGCAGGTGATGGCCTAAAATTAGTCCCAATTGTTTGGGGTCGTCCCATTCAAAATGAAATTTTTTGGCTTGACCCTTAGCAGTTTTCAGGTTTTCCGGTGCGCGGAGGGTATGGAACAGTGCACCGGCGGCGAGTACCGCTGAAGAAATCAGGTGAACGACTCCAATTACAAAGTAGGGGTAAGTATCTACCACCTGTCCCCCGTCCCCGACACCCAATCCGAGGGTGGCTAGATGTGGCAAGAGAATCACACCTTGTTCTCCCATCGGGCGGGTGGGGTCGAACCAGGATATTTCGTATAAGGTGAAAGCACCAGCCCAAAAGGTAATCAGGGCTGCTTGGGCAACATGGGCGGCAATAAATAAGCCGGAAAGGTTGGCGAATCGGGCATTTCCGGCCCACCAGTCGTACTTGACCCTTGGATTGTCGTAGGTCTGCATAGGTTTAGTGCTAGAGAGAGAAAAGGCTCGTTATTGAACTTTATTCTCAATAGACCATACTCGTTATTAAAAATAATTGTCAAGTAAAAATTATGAAGTTTTATGAAGAACTGCCCATTTTGGGGGGATTTTCGACAAGAGTTCCCGGGAGAAATGGTTTTCCCGCTTGGGTTTCAGGATTTTGAGGAATTCATGGGGATAGCTGGTATTGAGGGGGAGGAATGGCTGGAGAGTCGATTTATCTCTAAGTATTCTCAATAAATGAAAAAGGCCCCTTCTAGGCGATCGGGGTAAAATCCAGTCGTCTGAAAGGGGACCATTCCCCGGGTTGTCGGATTTAATTGCAATTTGATACCGTGGGGGATTCAATGTAGGGGTTTGGTTTCCAAACCCCTACTATCAGAGGGTTTTGTAGGGGTTTGGAAACTCAATACCCACCATAAGAGAGAAAGTGATAAATTTTAATTCCACAAATTAACGCCAAGGCGGGGATTTTCAATCCCGCCTTTATTTTAAATCTCCCTTGTCAGTTCCTCAAGTCGTTCCCGAGTTAACCCCGTGACATTGATAATTTGTTCCACTGGCATTCCACTGCGGAACAGATTCATGGCAACTTGTTCAAAACCTTGTTGAAGACCTTGTTGAAGACCTTGTTGGATACCTTGTTGGATACCCTGTTCGATACCCTTTTCCAACCCTTCATCTAAAATGGATTGATACATGGACGACTCGCGCATGAGGTCCCTCCTTAAAATCCGTTGAATTGACTCTTGATTCAATATTAACCCAGCCAGAATCGAGGAAGCAGCAGCAATATTAGCCTGTTCTTCTGGATCCTCGATTTGTTCCACCGCCTGCGCCACTTGAGTTAACACTGCAACGGGGTTATCGGTACGACTTAAGGCAGCAAAGGGGAGTAAACCCGGTGAGTTTAAGAACAGTTCCGTGGGTTGTTCCCATAACCGAACCACCTCAAACTCGTGGTGGAATTTATCTAAGTTAAACTGATTTTGATAGACTAAGGGAGATTCGGTGGGTCTGAGGTAAATCACCACCTGTTTCATTTCTTTGTCCGGGAAGCGTCGATAAACCCTCAGACGATAGTCCGCCATCCGAAAGAAAATTTTGGGGTCCGGGTTTATTTGGAATTCTAGGTGGAGAATAAAGTCAAACGATTGCAGTAAAATCAGGGAATCGGCGCGAATCGGTTCTAGGGAGAGTTCCCTGGGACTAAGTTCGGTTAATTCAACGGCTTGTCCCACGAACAACCGGGCAAAATCTAGGCTAAAGTGTTCCGCTAAGAACTTACAGATGTTATCATACATAGTGACAGTTTATTTTGACGATGAACTGTTGATTTTTATTCATGTCTAAAATAACACAAAGCCCGCACTTGTGCGGGCTTTTTCTTAACTATTGGTCCCGGTTAGGGTGAAGGATTACACGGTGGCAGCGCGTTTATAGGCTTCATCCAGGACTTCGGAAAGGGTGGGGTGGGTATGAACGCTAAAGGCTAATTCATTGACGGATTCCCGATTGGCGATCGCATTGGCAGCTTCTTGAATTAAATCAGCGGCATGATAGCCAAAAATATGGACGCCGAGGATTTCTCCGGTATCTTTGCGGTAGATCACTTTGGCAATTCCATCGGTTTCTCCCTCGGCGATCGCCTTGGAATTCCCCTTGAAATAGGTTCGCACTGCCGCAACTTCAAATCCCTCTTCTTTCCCTAATTCTTGCGCCGCAGGTTCAGTTAATCCCACAAAACTCATTTCGGGATGGGTAAACGCAGCAGCAGGAATACTCCGATAATCAATAGTGCGAGGACGTCCACAAATGTTTTCAATCACGGCAACCCCTTGTGCCGATGCAGCGTGTGCCAACATCATTTTACCCATTGCATCGCCGATCGCCCATACATTAGGAACAGGTTCACCCCCGGCTAACAATTGCATGGCATCATTCACCGGGAGGAACCCTCGGCGATCGGTTTCTGCACCCACAGATTCCAATCCTAAGTTTTTAGTAGCAGGAATTCGTCCCGTTGCCACTAAACAGGCATCGACTTCTAGGACTTCCACCACTTCCTTAGTTTTGGGGTCCATTAATTCAATCACCACCGGAGCACCGGGAGTGACTTTGGCTGCTAAAACTCCCACCCGAGTTTCAATGTCCCGAGGTGCAATTAACACTCGTTGCGCTTGTTTGGCAATATCCGGATCGAAGGTTGGCATCAGTCTATCCAACGCTTCAATCATGGTCACTTCCGAACCCAAGGCGGTGTAAATATCAGCAAATTCTAACCCGATATAACCACTGCCAATAATGGCAATCCATTGGGGTAACCAGTCTAATTTAATTGCATGATCGCTGGTAAAAACCGTTTTGCCATCGACTTCAATCCCAGGAGGAACCCAAGGCACGGAACCGGGTGCTAACATGATATCTTTAGCGGTAATTGTCTTTTCACCACTAGAGGTTTCTACGACAACTTTTTGACTTCCGGCCAGTTTTCCCCACCCTTCAATCACATCCACATTCAGGCGTTTGAGACTGTTGACCAATTCGCCGCGCAATTTAGAGACGGTATTATCGGCATGATTGGCGATGGTTTCGCGATCGAACGAGATGCCACCGAGTTGAATGCCGAGGGTTTTCAAGTGATGAGCATCCCGCAACTCTCGCACTCGTCCCGAGGCTGCAAGCAGGGCTTTTGAGGGAATACAGCCACGATTGACGCAAGTACCTCCCATAACCCCTGCTTCGACGATCGCCGTTTTTAGGCCACATTTCACGGCGTGTAAGGCGGCACCATGTCCCCCCACTCCTGCGCCAATAATCACTAAATCGTAATCAAATCCTTCACTCACCGTCATTTCTCCTGATGCGCGTTGTTAATTATTCCCATTGTTAAATGCTGGAGGGATATGAAGCAAGATTTTGGGAAGATGGAAAAGTTTGTAGTAACGACTTCAGTCGTTTCTTAAGTTGGTCTTCCTGAGATCTTGCACCCATTGCAACAACCGGCGGGGGTTCAAACCCCCGCCTGTAGTGGCGCTTCGCGAAGCGCCACTACGTCGGTTGAAACCGACTGAAAACCCCACCGTATCAGACTTGCAGTCGTCTTTAGACGACTTTAGCTATGAGGCGCTTGATTGATCCCCCGCCGTTTGTTGCAACTTCAGTCGTTCCCTCCCCATCTCCCCCAATGACCAATGACAAATGACCAATGACCAATGACAAATGACAAATGACAAATGACTAACACCAAACCTCCACCACCCGTCCTGTAATCTCTCGTTCCAACCAAGGGGTGTTACTCGACAGGGATTTGAGACTCTCTCCCGTCACCCGCCAAGACTGTTGAGGGTCAAACAAGGTGAAATCTGCTGCTGTACCCGGTGCGATCGCCACTGGGGTTTGTTGCAGACATTTGGCAGGATTGCTACTCAACCCCCGCCATAATTCCACTGGCGATAACTTCTCAGTTGTCACCAGATGTTCCCACAATAAGGGTAATGCTAATTCGAGTCCGATCGCACCGGGTGGAGATTCAGCAAAGGCGACGGTTTTCTCTTCGTAGGTGTAAGGGGTATGATCAATGGCGATCGCATCGATGACCCCGGATTTCACTCCCGCAATCAACGCCTGTTGGTCCTGGGGATTCCCCACCGGCGGTTCTAGGTGCAGACTGGGACAGTAGGGAGTAAACAGCGCTGGATTGTTAATTTGTGCCGCATTCACCAACAGGTGCATCCAGGAGGTACTGGCAGTGATAGGTAATCCTTGCGCCTTGGCAGCTTCAATTAGTTGCACTCCTCGCTGGGTAGACACTCGCATAATATGAACCGGCGTTCCCGTTGCTGCAACAATTTCCAGCAATGCTGCTAAAGCGGTTGTTTCTGCGATCGCCGGATTTCCTGGCAATCCCAACCGAATTGAGGCAGTCCCTTCCCGAACAACACCATCTCCTGCTAACTTACGACTACAAGCCCACAGTGCCACAGGTTTACCCCACGGTTGCAAATATTCCAAAATCCGCCTCAGCAGTGCTAAATCGGCAATGGGTTGACCATCAGCAAAACCCACGATGCCGGATGCCTCTAATTCGGCTAATTCTGTCATTTGTTCTCCCTTGATTCCCAGGGTTAATGCACCCCAAAAATGCAGTTTCGGCAAGGAAGGAGTTGGGGGAGGCAACAATCTATTCAGGGTTCTAATTCCTTGGACTTTTTGTTGCAAAAATGCTAACCCTCCAGGATTGTCCACCGATGGAGAAGTATCCGGCAAAATTGCCACTTGAGTAAACCCTCCACTTTTTGCCGATTGCATTAATGAAGTCAGGGTTTCTCGTTCCTCAAATCCCGGATCGCCACTGTGACTGTACAGATCCACTAAACCAGGACCTAAGATTAATCCCTGGCAATTCCGCACTTGAGTATCACTTCCCCAGTCGGCAATTTCTGGCGCTATTTGCGCGATCGCACCATTAGCAATCCCAACATCGGCGATCGTATCCTCTCCCGAAACCGGGTCAATTATCCGAACTTGTTGCAGCAGTTCATTCACAGTCCACACTCAACAGCAAACACTATCAATCAATCTCTCTTTATTCCGGTCCCCTCCCCTTGGCAAGGGGAGGGTTAGGGTGGGGTCCTCCCCATACGCAAGGATTCAACATTCCGGTCCCCTCCCCTTGCCAAGGGGAGGGCTTTTAAATCCTTGAAATTCTGGGTTTCTCATCATCCCTGGGGGAACCCCACCCAACCCTCCCCTTGCCAAGGGGAGGGCTTTTCAATCCTTGCAATTCCGGGTTTCTCATCATCCCCGGGGGAACCCCACCCAAACCCTCCCCTTGCCAAGGGGAGGGCTTTTATAAAACCCAGTTCTAAAATTACAATGCACCTGCCGCAGTCTTGTCCAAAATTCCTCCAAAATGGGTTGTAATGTTAACGGCTTCTAACACTGGGGGGTGATCCGGTCCTAGGGTGTAGTCAATCACTGTAATTGCGCCATTCCCTTGTTTGAAGTTCCAAAAATGCTCAGGATCCAGACCAAAGAAATGACATAACAGCGCTTTATTAATCGCATCATGAGCAACCACTAATCCCGTCGTCCCGGGTTTAGCAGCTTTGACGATCGCATTCCATGCCTGAATACTCCTTTCCCACACCTGTTCCAAATTTTCCCCTTCTGGCATTTGCACCAATTCGGGACTATCTTTCCATTGGTCTAACATTCCCGGAAAGTCGTTTTCGATTTCAGATTCAAACTTTCCTTCCCACAGTCCATGACTAATTTCTCGCAATAAATCATCCACTTTTAATTCAACTTCTGGATGATGTTGCAAGATGATTTCAGCAGTTTCTTTGGGACGCAACATGGAACTACTCACGGCAAAATCAATTTGCACATCTTGTAAGTAGTCAGCGGCACATTTAGACTGTTCTCTCCCATTATCATTCAGGGGAACATCAATTTGTCCCTGAAAACGCTGTTGCCGGTTCCACTCCGTTTCCCCATGCCGGACTAATAACAGTCGGGGTCCAATATGTCCGGGTCTAGGTTTGGGCATTTTTTCCCCGACATGACTGGTTAAATTCATCGATTCCAGTTGGACGGGGAGTTTCCCTTTTAATGGGGGTCGGGGTGTGCCAAAATTCAGGATACTAATCCCACAATTCGACTGTTGAATCGAATGATATCGCGCCGGGGAAATTCCCAAAGCGGTACTCAACAAACAGCGATTAATTCCATTATGACCCACGACTAAAATGGTTTGATTGGGATGGCGAGGTAAGACTTCATCCCAGAATTGTTTCGCTTGTTCATGCAATGCTAAAACAGGAAAATGTTCCACAGTTCCGGTTTCTCCGGGAACATTCATCGAAAATTCATGGGGTCTTTCTTGCCAACAGCGGTAATCTTCGGCAAACTTCTCCTGGACTTCTTCCCTGAGCATTCCTTCCCACAACCGCAAGTCCACTTCCATGAGTTGATCGCTGGGTTGGGGTGCGGGAGGTTTGGAGTCTCCCGCCAAATCAGCAACGATCGCCTCGGCGGTTTCTTTCGCCCGTTTTAGGGGACTACAGTAGACGGCATCAAAGGAAATGCCACTGAGGGCTGCCGCTACTTGACTCGCCGTCTCGCGACCCTTTTCGGTGAGGACGGATTTATCGAGGCGACCTTGGATGCGCCGTTCTTTGTTAAACGTGCTTTGACCATGACGGACAATAATTACGCGAGTAGTCAGGGTTCTATCCTCCAACAGAAATGGTGCAGAGTCCCAAGGCGAGTGAAGCGCAGGGGCAGAATCGATCGCATTTTACCCCTTCTTGGTCTCCAGTTAAACTAGGCGACTGCATTTTTATTCCCCCCTTGCCGCCTATTCCCTCCCTCTCAACCAGACCCCTGATTCAGGGCTATGAGCAGCATTTCTTTCGGAATTAGGCAAAAACTTTAGTCTAAAATTGAGCCTTAATCTTTAACAGTTAAACTTTTGGCTATTTCAAAATCTAACAATTCTCAGAGGTGAATTACTCAGGCAAAGCAGCTAACTTCAAACTGAATTAATCCATCCATCCCCAGATTAACTTAACCTGACTGCCACAATATTTAACATAAAATTCTCAATGTAGAGGCGATTCGCGAATCGCCTCTACATTGAGATTAGATTGTCAAAACCTGCACAATTCCTGTTCAATTCTTATCAATTTCCCAGACATCCAGACGTTTAGACTCCAATCCAAGGTAAACTGACAACAGCGTGACTGTCGAATTATCATCCCATCTACCGGATCCAGAGGAAGAAGAAACAGACAATGGATGCAATCAAGCTCATTAAGCGCGTGGTTTTAACGGCACTAACCCTGCTGGCACTTTTCCTGGTGGGAACCTCTTTGGTTCAAAGTTTCAATCAACCCCAGGTTCAAAGCCGTCTAGAACTCTATCAAACCAATCTGCTGCTTCATGTGGCAGAGTACCAAGGCGAGTCTGACAATGATCCGGCACTGCAAATTGTCCAGGCTTTGGGCGGGGAAGAACCCCTAGAGGCAGCGCTGAAACAGTATCAAGAAGCAGTCACCTCCACAGAAGAGGCGATCGCCACCCAACGCAGTCGCCTCTCCTCCACTGTCATCCTCCCACCGGATGAATCTTCGGAACCTCCGCTAATTGAAGGCATAAATTCCCCGGAACTTGCCGAACTAAAAATTCAAAAGCAAATATCCAACCAAGAAACTCTCAGGGATGAACTCCTGTTAAGACTCGGTATTTTAAAAGCCAGTCAAGGTAATTTAGAACAGGCGATCGAGACTTGGACTCCCTTAACTGAACGTTCTAGTCCCCATCTGCAACCTACCGCTAATACAGCAGATTTATTATTAACCCTTTGGCAAGATTCCCCCACCCTCCCCGCTAATTCAGAAGAACTTCTCACCCAAAACTTAGACGGATGGTTTCGTTATCAAGCCTTCCGACAACTGTATCAAATCCAGGGACAAGATGAAGCCTTAACTCGCCTCAATCTCCAAGAACAAGAGATGGCAGCGGAATCGTTAGGGAAATTAGCAACCGTTACCGGCATTCCCGCATTTGGGTTTGTTGTCGGAGTCAGTTTACTCATCTTTCTCGGGATTCAATGGTTCCTCAAACGCAAAGATTCCCTCCTGGTTCAAAATGGCGATAACAACTGGGAAACTCCTTGGGATTGGGAAACTATCTGGCAAGTGTTCATTGTCGGATTCTTCTTCCTCGGACAAGTTTTAGTCCCCATCGGTGTTCAACTCTTAGGCGTCCAATCTGCCATGTTAGATGTTCGCAGTCGTGCCTTCTATATCTTGGCAACTTATATTGCGATCGCCATTGGCGGATTATTAGTCCTCTTCTTCTCCATCCGGTCCTTCTTTCCCCTCGCCAAAGACTGGTTTCGCTTTAATGTTCTCCAGGCAAGCTGGATTTCCTGGGGATTCGGCGGTTATTTCGCTGCCTTACCTTTAGTCATTCTGATATCCATCATTAACCAACAATTTTGGCAGGGACGCGGTGGCAGCAACCCCATTTTATCCATCGCTTTAGAAAACCGAGATACCGTAGCATTAACTATCTTTTTCATCACCGCATCTGTGGCAGCACCTATTTTTGAAGAAATCATGTTTCGGGGATTTCTGTTACCCTCCCTGACTCGTTACTTCTCCGTTACCACCGCTATTGTCCTCAGCAGCTTATTGTTTGCCTTGGCACATCTCAACCTCTCCGAAGTCCTGCCATTAGCAACCTTGGGAATGGTCTTGGGATTCGTCTATACGCGATCGCGCAATCTCCTCTCCTCCATCCTCCTCCACAGTCTCTGGAATAGCGGCACACTCTTTAGTCTGTTCGTCCTCGGCAGTGGCGGCAGTTAAATCCAGACCCTTCCAGGCAATCCTCGGTTGTTAACCTGTAATAAAAGTTGGTAGTGACTCCTTCAGGAGCAACAACCGGCGGGGGATCAATCCCCCGCCTAACAGATCAAGTCGGTTGAAACCGACTGAAAACACCAGGGGATAAGACTTGCAGTCGGTTTTTAACCGACTTTAGCTATGAGGCGGGGGATTGATCCCCCGCCGGTGTTGAGAATGGTACAAAATCTCAGTTTTAACCGACTGAAAACACCACCGAATAAGGCTTGCAGTCGGTTTTAACCGACTTTAGCTATAAGGCGGGGGATTGATCCCCCGCCGGTGTTGAGAATGGTGCTTCCAGGCAATCCTCGGTTGTCAACCTGCAATACTTGAACTTGTGGATAAAACAAGGGTTAGAAACCGGGTTTCTTGTCCAAATTTCTGCCAACTTTCAACAACTTTGGAGCAGAAACCCGGTTTCTTGTCCTGCGATGTCACAAGTTTTAGTTTGGAGGAAAACGGCGATCGCGAACGTCTTCCCCATAAGCCTGTACCGCCTGAGTAATCGTCTCCTGCAAATTAGCGTAGCGTTTTGCAAAAGGCGGCACTCGGTCAGTCAAACCCAACAAATCATGAGTCACCAAAACCTGTCCATCACAATGCACCCCGGCACCAATGCCAATGGTCGGAATCACCAAAGTTTTGGAAATTTCTGCGGCTAATTTACTAGGAATATGCTCCAAAACCACCGCAAAAGCACCGGCTTCCTGCAAAGCGACTGCCTCCTTAAAAATGCGATCGCTCGTTTCCGGAGTTTTTCCCTGTTTCCGATACCCTAATTGATGCACAGATTGCGGCGTTAACCCCACATGACCCAACACCGGAATTCCTGCCAACACCAATCGCCGCACAGTTTCCGCAATTTCCGGATATCCCCCCTCCAACTTCACCGCCTGAGCACCCGTTTCCTTCAAAATTCTTCCCGCCGAATGCATCGCCTGTTGCGAACTTTCTTGATAAGTTAAAAACGGTAAATCCACCACCATCAGAGCTTTTTCGATACCCCGTCGCACAGCTTTCGCATGATGAATCATCTCATCAAGGGTTAACGGCAGAGTGGTTTCATATCCCAACACCACCATCCCTAACGAATCGCCAACTAACAGCAAATCCACCCCAGCGCGATCGAGCAATTTCGCCGAGACATAATCATAAGCCGTCAGCGCCACGATCGCCATTCCTTGTTGTTTTCGCTCTAGTAATTGTTGAGGGGTGATGGGCATAGCTGGGTGAGTTCAAGTCGGTCAATCCGCTGGCAAGAGTAGCAACCGGCAGTCACATCATTATATAGAGATGGATTGCCTTTCCAATCTTATCAGATCCCTAGCGGCGATCGGGGATTCCCCCTGTCTCTAGGATTCTAGGCACTCCTAACTTACAGGATGGAGTAAGTACACAAGTTGGCTGATTTGTCAATAGCCGGTGTTGGGTGGCGAAAAAAATTAGTCACGGGGGAGGACAGATGGGAGGCGATCGGGACTAAAAATTGGCCCCACTGACAACGGTATCATAAGGGTTATCGGCAAAAAGTTGTGGCAAAATCCAGCAATTTTAGCAACAAGGCAAACTGCTCCGCTGAAAATACACTCTACCATAATTTGGCAGATTGTCAAAAACTGCCCAAAACCCTTGCCAATTCGTTGGGGATGCGGGTAGTGAATTTAGGGCAAAAACTGGGCAAAGTTTAAATTATTGTATCGGTTTTTAGCAAGCGTATCAGTCAAAATTATCAATTAGCCGATGGTTGTTGCTTACTGATATAATTAGTTAATTCAGATAGAAACAATCCTGATTGAGGGATATAGAACAGATGAGCATTGTTCCACGCGGCATGACAGTGACTGAAGCGTATAGACTCTATCGGTCAGGAAACTTATTAGTAAACAGAAAATATCAAAGAAAATTAATTTGGTCAGTTGAAGAAAAAGGAAAATTAATTGGAAGCATTTTAAACGGATATCCCATCCCCTTAATTCTCCTAGCTGAACGTCCTAAAGTTCATGGAAGTGGCAAGTATGAGATTATAGATGGTATGCAGCGACTTAATGCGCTTTGCGGATTTATTGAAAATTTATTTTCATTTGATAAAAAGTTTTTCGATATTAATGAGTTTTCTTATGCAAAACAATTAGCTGATGACAAAGTTTTTAAATATGAAGAAAAGTCCGAGGTTGATAAGCTAGACAGAAAAAAGTGTGCAGATATTTTAGACTATCAGCTTGCCGTAACCATCTATACGGCAATGGATGAAAGTGACATCACTGAGGTTTTTGGCAGAATCAATTCTGGGGGTAAGCATCTAAGCAATCAAGAGAGACGACAAGCAGGTGTTACAACATCATTTGCAGAAACAGTTCGGACAATTGCTATGCAGTTGCGTGGGGATGATACTCAGAAAACACTTCATCTATTTGATATGCCACAGGTGAGTATTGATTCAAAACGAAACCATCAAGGCTATGGGATTCAAGCAGAAGAAACTTTATGGTGCAAGCAAGGAATTCTCACCATACCTCAACTGCGTGATAGTGAAGATGAAAATATAATAGCAGATATTGCCGCATCGATATTACTTGATAAACCTTTAGAAAGAAGCAAAGAAAAGCTCGATAGTTTGTACGATGAAAAAAGCAACAATTTCAAGTTAATAGAAAAGAAAATTGCTAGTTATGGAGCCCACCGGCTACAAGAAGAAATTGTCAAAACTTTTTCTGTTCTTGGAGAAACGATTGAAACATATAGCTCGGATAATAAATGCTTACAACAGCTTGTTAATCCCGGAACTAAGAATCCTATACCGCAGGCTTTCTACACAATATTTATGGCTTTTTTTGAATTAGTTATCCAATTAGAGTTTCTGCCTACTGATCCTCAAAAGATTATGCAATCACTCGAAAGGCTTCAGAGAAAGCTAGATTTAAGCAAGCGCTACGCAGCGACAAAAGATCGCATGAATAATATTAATCAAACTCAGGGACTAATACAAAAATACTTTGCGAAGAAAGATAAATCAAGTCTGGGTCAAGGTGCTGAGTTGATACAAACTTTCAAAAATTCTTTACTTCGTTCTCGTATAGAAACTACAAAGTATGAATGTAAGCAAGGCTTACTTGATTTGTCACCCAAAAGAGAACTAAATAACAAGTTGCTCGAACGACTGGTTGAAACAATTTGTGGAATTGCTAACTCGGATCCGAATAATGATGGGTATATTTTTTTGGGGGTAGTAGATAAAAAGGAAGATGCCGAAAAAATTAAAAGGTTATATGGGATTGAACCCAATGAAATCAATGATAGATATGTGGTGGGAATTGATAGAGAAGCTAAATTTTTATGTAAAACACTAGAGGATTATGTTGGAATATTAATTAATACCTTGAAAAACTCTGAATTAACTAATCCTCTAAAGACTCAAGTTCTGACAAGAATTGATACTATAAATTACAAAGGTAACTCTGTAATTAGAATTAATATCCCACCTCAAAAAGAGATTTCATTTGTAGGTGAAAAAGCTTTTATAAGGCAGGATTCTTCAACAGTAGAAGCTAAAGGGCCAGAACTACTTGCTATTTTTCAACTTTTTCAAAAGTAGCTATAGTCTGGAGATACCTGGTTTACAACGAAACGAGCGAACGAAAAATCGCCCTCACCCTGGCTCGAACTGATTGGGGAAATCACTTGTCCCGAGGAAGACCCCCCGGAACCCGCCACCCCCGATGAACTGCGCCGCGCCCTCAAAGGCCTACAACGCCGTAACCTCGAACCCCACCGCGCCATCCGGTTCGACGGGGAAAGATTTTCCACCCCTATGAAACCCACACCAGAAGCGATCGCCTTTTGCCAAAAACTGACCCGGGAAATAGTCGTAGCCTTCCTCACCGACGAACCCCTAGAAGCGCCGTTAAAAGGCTTTCCCCCCAATCAATCGAATCTGATATCAACCATTGAAACCGGCTTAGAGGAGATTTGAGGATTTGCGTTTTTTAGGTTAAAATATCCTTAAGTTGATAGACAACAGGAAGAAACAATGGAAATTGCCACTCAACTCACTGATGAACAAGCTCAAAAACTTGCTTTTATCCAACAGAAAACCAGACAAAATCCAGATGAAATCTTAGGAACAGCCCTTGACTATTATTATCAACAACTCTTGACTACTTCTAATAATCATCTGGAGAATTTTAGTAAAATTGGCTTTATTGGTTGTATTGAAGCGGAACCTGACCTAGCTGAAAACTGCGAATCCATCTTAATGCAGGAAATAGGGACTGAACAATGATTATTGTTGATACCGGCTTTTGGGTGGCCTTAGCCAACAAAAACGATAACTACCATGAAGCGGCTAAACAAACTTTCGGTCAATATAATGAACCTTTGATAACCACATGGTGTGTTGTCACAGAAACTTGCTACTTTCTACAAGCTCGTCGGGGAGTTCAATCTTCAGTTACGTTTATTAATGCCATGTCTGAGGGATTATTTCAAGTTTTTGAAATTAAGCCTTACCATATCTCCAGACTCAAAGATTTGATTAATAAATATCGCGATGTTCCGATGGATTTAGCAGACGCATCCCTAGTTCTGTTAGCAGAAGAGTACAAAACTGAACGAATTTTATCATTAGACATTAAGGATTTCAGTATTTATCAATGGAATAACAAGAATTATTTTGAGAATCTTTTCATGTCTTAACAGCAAAGCGAAACCTGCCTTATTAATATCATCATCGCCTGGAAGCTCTAGTCGGTAGCCGTAATGGTCAATACAGCATCGGGATTAACGAGCAATATCGCATTTGCTTTGTCTGGAGTGAACAGGGTCCTGAAGCGGTGGAAGTCGTCGATTATCACTAATATCAATTCTGGAGTAATTCATAATGGTTCGCATTCCCACTCATCGCCCCCCCACTCATCCGGGGGAGATGCTTTTAGAAGAGTTTCTCAAGCCGTTGGAACTGACACAACGAGACTTAGCTGATGCGATTCATGTCCCCTATCAAGGCTTCCCCCCCAATCAACCGAATCTGAGATCCGCCATTGAAACCGGGTTAGAGGAGATTTGAGCAACCGGGTTTCTGACACAATTTTCTTAATTATATTCGCGGCACTTCATGGTTTATAGGCTTGACTCCGATGAGCGATCGCCACAACAAACACCCGAACTACTTCATCTTCTATTGAATAAATAATCCTATAATCTCCAATTCTATACCGATAGAATCCTGCCAAATCTCCCTTGAGAGATTTAATATTAGGATGAGAACGAGGATTTTGCTCTAGCTGCTGCAAACATTGAGCAATTTTCTTGACTAGGGCTTGATCAGCGTTAGCATAAACGTTTTGAGCATCGGGATGAAGCAAAACTTCATACATCAGATCGAATGTTTCTCCAGTTTGTGTAATCTGTTTTAGGAGTAGCTTGATTTTGCTGAATTCGTTTTAACAGCCCAGGAATTGCCAAAATTTCCTGGGTTGCTGCTTCACTTTCAACCTGAACTAAGTAAGCAGCAAAATCAGCAACTACCTGTAATTTCTGGGGTGATAGTTGCTTGAGTGTCTCATTTAGCTGGGATTCCAATTCTGTGACAGATATTGCTCCTGCTAATGATTGCTCTGGCATTGGGGAATTGTCTGTAGTATTCATAGCGGTGTTTGACCTTTTTTTTATTTTACTACAATTTCCTGCGGACAAAGATGGACGAACGACACCAGGGCAATCGTGGAAAACAGAGATCCACCCGCAACTCCGGCCCAACTACGCTGCCACCAAAGCTGCCTAAAACATTGTAACCTCCTCCCTCACCGCGCCATCATCTTCGCGAAGCATCTCCGTAGGAGAGGAGAATCGCCTTTCTCACCGACGAATCCTTAGACCCGCCCTTAAAAGGTTTCCCCCAATCAACCTCATTTGTTGCGATACCGGGAGGGTGAATTTGACAGTAACTCTACCCCTGAAATTTTGCCTATCTATACTAATAGCATGACAACCGTGCTATCATGTCATTATGATTGTCTCGTTCAAAGACACAGCGACCCAAGATATCTTTAACGGTGAAAACACCAAAGCAGCGCGCAAGACTTGTCCAGAAACCCTGTGGAAAGTTGCCCAGCGCAAACTCGATCAACTTGATTCAGTCATCAGCCTTGATGAGCTAAGAGTACCCCCCGGTAATCGCTTGGAAGCTCTAGGCGGTAGCCGTAATGGTCAATACAGCATCCGGATTAACGATCAATATCGCATTTGCTTTGTCTGGAGTGAACAGGGTCCTGAAGAGGTTGAAATCGTCGATTATCACTAATATCACTTACGGAGTAATTCATAATGGTTCGCATTCCCACTCATCGCCCCCCCACTCATCCGGGGGAGATGCTTTTAGAAGAGTTTCTGAAGCCGTTGGAACTGACCCAACGAGACTTGGCTGATGCTATTCATGTCCCCTATCAACGAGTCAATGAGATTATCAATCGACGGCGAGGAATCACTCCCAGTACCGCTTTGCGCTTGGCTAAATTCTTTGATATATCACCCGATTTTTGGCTGAATCTTCAACTGCGTTGGGATTTATATCATACCCAACAGGAAGAACAAGAGATTCTGAATAAAATTTCCTCTCGGGGCAATCTGCTAAAATTGTAGTCAGACAATATATCCCTCTTGAAGTCAAACCCGGTTGAAAACCTGATTCATCGTTGCCAGAAACAACGGAAAAAGGTAGGGGAATGACCGCTAAGGCAGAGAGTTAGGTCTCAGCGGTCAATTATGGAGGGTTATCGATTTAATGTTAGTCATGCCGATCGCCCCATTCCAGGCAAAACTTTCCAGGCAAAACTTAGGGAGCATTAATTCTAAGACTGCTCACGATAACCGGATGATGAAACACCAAAGACGATCGCCCCCAATTACGACATCCCATCTCGACGCCCCAACTCATAGACGCCACAAATAATACAGGCAATAATCCCCACAGAAATCGCCCAACTACTCCCCAGGGTAAATTGGACACCCCAGTTGCAAACTCCCCCCATCGCTAGAAAGGGGACAATACTCAACACCGAGGCATAGAGGGCATTTTGGGACTCTCTAGCCTTTTTTGAGCGCTCGAACTCTTTTTCTGAGGTGTAGAGAGCGCGATCGGCAAAGTTAAACCAGCGATTGAGTTGTTCCGTCACCCATTCACTGAGGCTGGAAAGCCCCAGATATAAGGCCAGGGCCCATAATGAGGCTCCCGCTAAGGCGGTGGTATCTATGGCAAATTGAAAGGGAAAAATTTCAGTTAACATAGTTGAGGCACTGGGGTCATGAATTTATCTTTGTCAGCGATTTTAACAAAAGTTAAGAATTTAGGATCCGGTGTCCTCGGATGAGATGAGATTGATTCAGGGCAGCCCCAAAATTAAACCGATTTATGGATTCGGTGCGTGAATGAGTGACCAGGGTACAACTTAGGGTAAAATCCACGTCGAGAAAATAACTTTCCTAGTAGCGTTGGGGTAGGGCCTGTTGAATGACTGGGGTGCAGAATTTGATGGAACGCAAGGGGTTCTCAAGCGCGACCCTGACCTCGACGTGGTGGATCAATCCACCCTCAAAATGGGGGCGCATTTAATTTCATGGCCCTCTTGAGAAAAGATTTATCTGTTTGATGCTCAAACGGATTTGAACGGATTCATAATGTTAATCTGTGGTTGAGGAATTGAAGTGATGATGCGAAATGCTATCCCCGGATGGATGCACAAACACTTAACCCGTACTTTACGACGGCTGTTATTTGTCGGGCTAGGTTTAGTGGTGATACTGGTTCTGGGGCTGCAACCCCAGGTTGCTCAATCTCAGGGACCGGGAGTGCCACAGACGGCAACGGCGAATTATTGGCAAGGGGCTTCCTTTCCGGTGGAAAATTTTCAGGCTTATACCTCGCCGTTTGGCTATCGCCAGTCCCCGACTGGAGGTTTCACCCGGGAATTTCACTCGGGGTTAGATATTGCGGCACCGATGGGAAGCTATGTTCGCAATTGGTGGGCGGGAACCGTGTCTCAGGTGATCGATGACGATCGCTGTGGCATTGGTTTGGTCATCAAATCCGGAGAGTGGGAGCATATCTATTGCCATATGCAAGGCGCTGTTGAGCGTTCCGGGGGGCGTCTTTACCTGATCGATCGCACCGGGGGCTTACAAATTTTTGACGGTCAACAGGTTCCCGCTGGGGTCCGCATCGGTCGAGTGGGGATGTCAGGACGCAGTACGGGTCCTCATCTCCATTGGGGTCTGAGATATGCCGATGAGTGGTATGACCCGGCATTAATTTTGCGGGCGATGTATGGCTCATCCAGGCGGATTTCGATGGAACCTTAAAAAAAAGCTCCCCCCCGGTTGAGGGTGGAAGCTAATTGAATCAAGCCCGCCTAGGCGGGCTATTTTTTTAACCGTTAACTGTTACTGACAAGCTGTTTTGCCGGGAGGTCAACAGATTGGCTGACGAGTTGGCGGAAGTCTTCCCCTTCGATGGTTTCTTGCTCTAACAGCATATCCACGAGGCGATCGAGCAGTTGCCGATGCTGACGGAGGATGACTCGGGCTTTTTCATAGCAGTCAAAGGCGATTTCTCTCACCTGGCGGTCCACTTTGGAGGCAACTTCTTCGGAATAGTCCGTTTTGCTGCCGAGGTCCCGACCTAAAAACACTTCGGCGTTCTGAGTTTCCAGGGCGAGGGGACCCAAGGCAGACATTCCGTAGCGGGTGACCATTTCTCGGGCTAAATCGGCAACCACGCGGATATCGTTACTGGCTCCAATGGTGATTTCCGTATCCCCAAATACTTCCTGTTCGGCGGCCCTCCCCCCTAGGGTAATGGTAATCCGGTCCATTAACCAAGCTCGGGTGTAGAGACCACTATCAATCATTTCTTCGTTGAAACTTTGTTGAGCGAAGCCGCCAATGCCGCCAGAACGGGGAATGATGGTGACTTTGTTTAAGGGGTCGGAATTTTCCAAAAGGGTCATCAGCAGGGCGTGACCGACTTCGTGATAGGCAATCAGGCGCTTTTTCTTGCTATCGAGTAGGGGGGTCAGTTGCATCCCGATGGTGATGCGATCGATGGCGTCGTCGATTTCTAAGTGACCAATTTCTTCTTTCCGTCGCCTTGCGGTTAAAATGGCGGCTTCGTTGAGGAGGTTGGCTAAGTCAGCACCGGAAAATCCTGGGGTGCGACGGGCGATCGCCTCGATGGCAACTTCTGGGGCCAGTTTCTTATTCCGCGCATGGACTTGTAAAATCCCTAGGCGGCCATTATAACTAGGCAAATCGACCATCACCTGGCGGTCAAATCGTCCGGGACGGAGTAAGGCTTGGTCTAGGACGTCGGGTCGGTTGGTAGCAGCAATAATAATAATTCCAGAGTTGCCCTCAAATCCATCCATTTCGGTGAGGAGTTGGTTGAGGGTTTGTTCTCGCTCATCGTTGCCACCACCGATGCCTGCACCACGCTGACGACCCACGGCATCAATTTCATCGATGAAGACGATGCAGGGGGAGTTTTCTTTGGCTTTTTTGAACAGGTCCCGGACGCGGGAGGCCCCGACGCCGACAAACATTTCCACGAATTCAGAACCCGAGATGCTGAAGAAGGGGACGCCTGCTTCTCCGGCGATCGCCTTGGCAAGTAAGGTTTTGCCGGTTCCCGGGGGTCCAATTAATAGGACGCCTTTAGGAATTTTGGCCCCGATCGCCGTAAATCGTTCGGGTTTTTTCAGGAAGGTGACCACTTCTTGCAGTTCTTCTTTAGCTTCCTGAATTCCAGCAACGTCATCAAACATGACGCCGGTTTTGGCTTCCATTTGAAATCGGGCTTTGGATTTGCCAAAACTCATGGCTTGATTTCCCGCTTGCGCCGATCGCTTGACAATCATCATCAATCCTCCAATTAACAGGAGAATTAAGAGCAGATTGGCAGCCATGCCAAAGGCGGCTGAGGGGTCAGAGGTGGGCTGAACGTCCAATTGGATCGTCTCTGCTGCCCGGTTTTGTTCTCTAATTCTTTCAAATAATTCCGGGTGGCGATCGAACAGGGGAACGGTATATTCCCGATCGCCCTGTAGTAATTTAACTCGGGCAACTCCTTGGGCCGGATCCACTGCTACCCGTTGGACTTCTCCGGCATCAATTTTCCGCAATAATTCGCTATAACTCAGGGCAGTGGCTTCGGTTTGGGCGATCGCCGGAGTGGTCAGCAGCACCCCTTGAGTCAGTATTCCCGATGCCAGCATGGCCCCTAGGGTACTGGCTAGTTTGGCCGGGAGAGATGTTTTTTTAGCGACAGGCCCTGTACTGTTGGCACGGTTGCCTTGTTTGGTCATGCTCTGACGGTTGAGTGAACTCGGTTGACTGACTCCCCGTTGTCCCTCGATCCACTGTTTCAAAAAACCTTTCATCTTTCTTCCCCCTTGGAGACCCGCACTATACCTGCTGGACCCAGGTTGATGTCGGGAGGAAAAGGGTGTAGGGTTTGCAACATAAGCGTAGCCATCCTTCTTGCTTGAAAATAATTGAATTGATGGGGATTCGACAAAAATTGTTGTATTTGCCGAACCCCGTTTTTTGGGATTTCTCCCACTCTGATTTCTCAGGTAATGTTAGCTTCGACAATGTTAGGAGTCGGTACTATCCCAAAAGCACTGGTTTAACCCATTTAAGCCTGTTTAACTTTTGAGTTTTAGAGCTTGGGACTAGCTTCGCATCCCAAGGTAAGAACTTTAACGCTTGCTCCTAACGTAGGTATCTCTACCTGAGTCTGGTAAACTTCGGGCTTCTTTCAAAGCCCACACTGTACGCTATAGCGTCAGTGCTGGGTTGTTTACATTCAATCGCTTCACCTGTGCCTGTTTGAAGTTGTCTATGCTGAGGTCCCAAAGATGAACCCTCGGCGATTGATCCCTCGAAATTAGGTCCTGTTTCTAGTTTAACGTTTGTCCGGTCGCCCTGCCTTGATCCGGTGTTACTCTTTCAATTAAAACCCTCCCCCTGGACGATATTTCCAAGGGGAGGGTTTAATGCCTGCCGAATCAAGGGATCCGGCATCTGTTGACCTTCACGCTATTTGACCGACGATTGAGTTGGCGTCGGGTTAGAGGCGGACGGTGCAGACGGGGGATGGCATTTGGTCCTATTTAGCTGTTGGGAATGCTGATCTGAATGGAGCGCCGAGATGCCATGAGTGCCAAGGGAAGTTGGCAGTGGGGAGACTGGGAAAATGTGCGATCGCAATCGAGTTTAATGGGATGAAATTGCCACTAACATGAGGGCGGCAACGCTCAAGGTGACCACTTGCAGGGCGATGGTGCCTGCTAACCAGAGAAAAGGTTTCCACGTATAATCCATAAATGACTCCTCCTCAACACCGTGAGGAATAC
Organism: Oscillatoria sp. HE19RPO; assembly: GCF_024220515.1. GTDB lineage: Bacteria > Cyanobacteriota > Cyanobacteriia > Cyanobacteriales > Laspinemataceae > Laspinema. The sequence goes on along the minus strand of NZ_JAMXOT010000050.1, from coordinate 2,044 downwards.
TGACGTTCATGCTCAACGAATTCTCCACCCATTTGGGTGATCCGATCGCGTTCGGTTGTGCGATCGTTATCACCGGAGATTTTGATGGCGATCGCATCGCTGGCGGTTTCCCAGTTTTGGGGATCGCTAGAGCGCCGATCATACTGGCGATCCCGGTAGGCGATTACCAGGACTGACGGGCAAAAAAATGGATGGATTATTATTTTCCAGATGCTCCATTTTTATCCAATTTCTGACTTTCAAGGTCTTTTGACTCTCCCTCACCATAACAAAATGTACCCACTAGACGATGGGAAGGGGCTTTCCCGGGAGAAAGCCCCTACAAACGACTCAATTTTAATCAATTGTGTCAGTTTTCTAATTTAACATCCAATCCATGACAGTATTTTCCTGAATCAGCCCTCTACTCAAGGGCTTCTCTGGAGGTTCATCCCAAGCCCCCAGTCCGATTGTCTCAGTATGACTATCGGTTGTAATGAATTGTTTCATCCGGGGATGTTCGACCAGTTTACCACAGAAACTGATATCTGTTGGTTAACTTCCCCGGATGAAACCCGTCTCCCTCTGGAAAACGGGTCCCTTGATTATCCAGTGATTTCACTCTCCAGAGGGATCTCAACAAATGTGCGATCCCCTCTCTACCCTCAGATAGATTTTTAGTGATGGTGGTGATGGTGATGGCTGTGAGGAGCCGAAACTAAGGGGACTCCGGCGACAGCAGCGCGATCGCTGAGTAACTCTTCAATCAGGGGGTTGGCCCATTCTGCCACCATTTTCAAAAACTCCGGCTGTTCGTTCACACAGGGCATCTGAATATAACTCACATCAGAGTGACGCTTCTCTAAATCATGAATAATATGATGCACATCCAGCAGAGTTTCATGATTTTCCGTCGCAAACCCGATCGGCATAAACACCACTGCTTTAGCGCCGAGTTGGATCAAGTTCTCGGCAGCAAGGGTGGCATTCGGTTGAGTCCAGTCAATCAAGGGGGTTTGGTGATTCAACCAACCCACAGAAATCAGGGGATAGCGCTCAATCAGTTTATCCCGGACTGCATCATAGAGGGCTTGACTTTCAGTAATGCCCGAAGTAAAGCCTTTAGCCTTGTGAGGACAACCGTGATTCATGAGCACAATCCCGATTTGTGAGGCAAAATGTTCCCCGGTGAGTTCAGCAGCAATGGTTTGTTCGACCATTTGTGCCATTAAATTGATATAGGCGGGTTGGTTATAAAAAGAAGGGATATAGCGCATATCCTTAACCCACTGTTCGCTCTCTCCCTCACTGAGTTTTTCTAAGGCTAAATTGACTTGTTCTACGGCAATCCCACTGGTAAAGATAGAATCCACCACTAAGAGGGGATAAATCAGCAGTTTATCAAATCCTTCGGCTTTAATTTGGGTGAGAACTTGCTCCGGGAGGTGCGGTGCACAGAAGTTAAAGGCTTTGAAGACTTTAATGCGATCGCCCCACTGGTGTTGTAATTCATGTTCAATTCCCTCCCGTTGTTTCTCAAAAATGGCATTGTGAGGGGAGATGAATTTGCCATGTTGATGACTCCACTCATGGAAATCAAAAATGGCGAGTAATTTTGCCAGGGGGGGGTATATCCAGCTAGGAACAGGTGCGAACTTCGCTGTGAGTAGATTCAGCGCTTGTTCGTTATAGTTGGCGAAGTCGTCATAACTTTCGACTTCGCCATACCCCATGAGTAAGACAGCGACGCGATCGCCTTGCGAATCACTGCCACTGCTGACTGTTGTTACTTGTTGTTGTTCGGGACTTGCAACCACGGTTGACTCCTCAATATTCGAGTTAGGGTTCTGCGATCGGGTTCATGTTTCCGATTCCCTCTAGGGTAACATCCCCTCGGGGGGGAAGGAGGGGTACGGTGAACCCAACCCAGGGACGGGATTGGCAAGACTGGGTAAAGATGAAAAAGCCCTCCCCAATGTCTTGAGGAGGGTTAAACCTGTAGCCCTGTAAAGGTGTATTGATTTGTAGGGGCGCAATGCTTGCGCCCTTGGGGCGCAAGCATTGC
>NZ_JAMXOT010000400.1 GCF_024220515.1 Oscillatoria sp. HE19RPO | reverse complement strand
TAAATCAAATCCCCCCAAACCCCCCTTTGAAAGGGGGGCTTAAGAGGATTCGGTCTCCCCCCTTCAAAGGGGGACTTAAGAGGATTCGGTCTGACCCCCAACGATCGGGGACGCTTGGGGGACTCCGGTCTCCCCCCTTTCAAAGGGGGGACGCTTGGGGGGATTCTTCTGAGGCTAAATCAAATCCCCCCAAACCCCCCTTTGAAAGGGGGGCTTAAGAATCTGGTTTCATCGTAGAACTTTATTAAAACAGTCTAATCCATGAGTGGCATTGTCAGTCTTGTCAAAGAAGATCGCAGTCCATGCGATCGCCCGCTTTTAAATCAAATGACCGAATCTCTGGGATTTCGCGGCCCGGACGCCCAACAGGTGTGGTGTCAGGGTTCTGTGGGACTCGGACATACTCTGTTGCGAACTACCGCACAAAGCGATCGCCAACCCTTGAGTGTACCCGAAGGGGACTCCCAGTGGATTGTTGCCGACGCCCGCATCGACGATCGCGCCAACTTGCGGCAAAAATTACGCGATCGAGGTTGCCCAGTTGCCGAGAACATCTCCGACGCCCAACTGATTTTACACGCTTATCAACTGTGGGATACCGCTTGCGTCGAGCATCTCATGGGAGATTTTGTCTTTATTATTTGGGACGATACCAAGCAACGGCTATTTTGCGCCCGAGACCACTTTGGCATCGTGCCTTTTTACTATGCCCGAATTGACAAAACTCTGATTTGCAGCAATACCCTCAACTGCATTCGTCTGCATCCAGGGGTTACGGCGAAATTAAACCAACGGGCGATCGGAGATTTCTTGCTATTTAACATGAACATGGCATGGGACACCACCAGTTTTGCCGATATTCGTCGCTTGCCTCCCGCCCATACATTAACCTGGACGCGGGGAAAACTAGAAATTCAACCCTATTGGCAATTACCCCGCTGTTTGCCGTTAATTCGCTATCGGCGACAAGAGGAATATGTGGAACATTTTGCCGAACTATTTCAGCAGGCAGTGGCAGACCGCTTGAGGTCGGCGACCGTTACCACTCATATTAGTGGCGGCATGGATTCGACCAGTGTCGCTGCCACCGCCTATCAAGTGTTAGAAGAAAGGGGGAAACCGTTTGAGTTTCACTCCTTTACAATGAGCGATCAATCGATGATGCCGGAAGAAGACACCTATGCAGCGATGGTCGCCAAACATATCGGCATTCCCATTCACGTTCTCGACGGTTCCGGTTACATTTCCGCCATCCCGCCAAAATACCCAGAAACTCCCATTCCCGAACCGGCTGTTGGCATTCCCGCCCGCAATTCCCAACTCGAACTCGCCAAAAATTGTGCGGCCAAAGCACCCGTCGTCCTCACCGGATTTGGGGGCGATCCGGGATTGCGATTTGGGGAATTTTTCTGGTTAGAATGGTTCAAACATGGCCTATTTGCCCAGTGGTTAGCCGTACAATTCCACGCCATATCCTTATACCGACATCCCTTATTTTATTGGCGGCGCGGCCTGGGATATTGGCGCAAAATTAGCCGGACAAAACAGTCATTTCCCACTTGGGTAGAACCGAGCTTTTCGCGGCGCTTAGATTTACCGGCGCGACAGCGAGAAATCGGCGATGACTCTGTAGATAAAATCTCTCGGTACGGCATGGCACAGTCGCCGTTTTGGTCGAATTTATTTGAAACTTTAGAGCCGAGTTACACCGGCGTAGCGATTAAACACTATCACCCATTTTTCGACTTGCGCTTAGTCAATTATCTGATTGCGATTCCCCCAGTACCTTGGTTGGTGAATAAAAATATCTTGCGTGAAGCGATGCAAGAAAAGTTGCCCCAACAGATTCTTCAGCGACCGAAAAAAGTGTTTCATTTTCAAGATACTTATTCCCCGATGATGCGGGATATGGTGGACATTTGGATTGGGGATTTGTTGCAAAATACGCCCGGGTTGTCGGACTATGTAAATTGCGATCGCTTATTGGCCTTGTTGACATCACCGCAACCGATTTCTTCGGGGGATATTATCAACTTAGAACGGACTTTGCTCTTCGCTTATTGGCTGCGAAGCCTACAGTAGTTACACCCCCCCAAACCCCCCTTTGGAACGCCACTCGGCTGAGGATCATCCCCCCAAACCCCCCTTTGAAAGGGGGGCTGAGGATCATCCCCCCAAACCCCCCTTTGAAAGGGGGGCTTAAATATATTTCATAGCGAGGGTCACTCGTAGGGACACGGCAATGCCGTGTCCTAATTTTTGACGGCGGGATAATCCGGTCCCCCCCTTACAAAGGGGGGCTAGGGGGGATAATCCGGTCCCCCCCTTAAAAAGGGGGGCTAGGGGGGATAATCCAGTCCCCCCCTTACAAAGGGGGATAATCCGGTCCCCCCCCCTTAAAAAGGGGGGCTAGGGGGGATAATCCAGTCCCCCCCTTACAAAGGGGGATAATCCGGTCCCCCCCTTAAAAAGGGGGGCTAGGGGGGATAATCCAGTCCCCCCCTTACAAAGGGGGATAATCCGGTCCCC
>NZ_JAMXOT010000049.1 GCF_024220515.1 Oscillatoria sp. HE19RPO | reverse complement strand
GCAATGCTTGCGCCCTCCGGAGGGCGCAAGCATTGCGCCCCTACACATACAGATTGACGCGGCTCGTTTTTATAGACTTATCAGTATTGCGAAATGGAGTATTACATCCAATCTTCGCTATCACTATCTTGTGCGCGATAAACTCGACCTTTCCTGTGAATCTCGCGGGTTTTTTCAAATAAATCCTCTTCCGTCATATTCCAACGGGATAACACTTTTTCGATGTCACTCCAGACATCCCTTGAACCGGGAAATCCTCGATACCGAATTCGCAATCGCGCTAATTCCGCCAGATTATATTCGGTCATATCTCCGGCTAAAATTTTGTCCAGAGTCTCGCGATCCTTACGAGCTTGGGGATGTTGTTGTTCCTGTTTAATCTCAGACATAATTCTGGAAATCCTCCTAGATTGAGTTAATGAATACGAACTTGCTATTTTCTTAGGTTTTCAAAAATTCCATACATATCTTGAGCAAATTTAGCAGGATTCCACAACGGAGATAGGTGTTTGGGTTGCTTAGAACGGATTAATTGATGGCGAATGTCTTGGCGAATTTTCAACTCTTGACCCAACCGAACTCCCCAATCGATATACTCCTCCCAACTCCAGGCAATTCCACCCTCAATGCCTAGGGTCTGGAGGAATGAATATCCCATCCGTGCCAAACAGAGTTCTCCCACTCGGGTGACAATGGGTAGGTTAAACCATAAGGCTTCTAGGGTATGAGTGCCGCCATTGTAAGGATAGGAATCTAATAAAATATCTGCACATTCATAGATAGACCGATGCTTTTCTTCCGTTGGGGTTCTGGATATTAAAATAACTCGATTATGGGAAACTCCTAAATCGGTACAGGCTTGTTTATAGAGTTCCAAAATCGCCGATCGCTCTCCTTCGCCTTTATGGAGTAACACACTATTGGGAACTTGTTTAAGAATTTGAATTTGGGCTATAACCAACTCTCGATTCAGTTTTTTCCCGGGGGCGACACAGAGGTAGACAATCTGTTGCCAACTGATTCCTAGGCTTAATCGGACGACTTCGCGCTCGACGGATTGACGCTTAAATCCGGAAACCGCCACAAAGGAATCGGGCATTCGGATTAACTGTTCGATGTAATCGGCTTCAATCCCTGGGGGATGGGTGTGCCGATCGCCTAAATAGTAATGCCTTGAAGATAAAAAGGGCGCATCAAATCCCAGCCAAGACAGGCAAATCGGCGCAGGTTGCCGGTACAAAATATCTAACTGTTCAGAACAGGTAACTGAATCTAGGTCAATTAAAATATCAAGATTATCCTGGCGGATTTGCTCAAAAAGCTCTAATTGCGCGGCTTCAAAATTAGCACTTTGAGGTTGATAAAATTGGGTGGCGAGGTTCTCAAACTCTTGGGTTTTATCATCCCTCGCTTGAGATTGAGTCACGTAGAGATACAGTTCAGCAGAAAGCCCAGATAACTCGCGCAGAATATCTGCACTACACCATCCGATGGAATGGCGGCGAAAATGAGGGGAGAGGAAGCCGATTTTTAGATGGGGGGGATGGGGGAGATGGGGGAGAGTGGGGGGATGGGGGAGATGGTTGAGGCGGGCTTGATTTTTAGAGCCGAGGCGTTTGGCTAAGGTTAGATTGGCCCTGGCATCATCGCGCAGATGGGGTTGGGAAAACATTAGGCGAGAATACAGCAAGGCGATCGAGTCGAGGTCTAGAGAATCTAGGTCGGACTCAATTTGAGTTTCTAGGGTGAAAAAGGTTTCCCGGGCTAATTCGCTGTATCCCCCATGTAAACAGAGGGAGAGATAGGGGAGGGCGGCTAACAGTCTGGTGGGGCCTTGGGCGCGGTTTAAATAGTCTTCAGCCGCTTGTCGCAGGGAATCAAAGTCGATGCCGAAGGGGTCGCGGGAGCGAATGAGATAGAACAAGGCATGGTGTGCTGGGATTAAGTTGGGATCGAGGCCGATCGCCTGAAGAAAGCAGTCCACGACCTCTTGCCATGCTGACCGACTGAGAGTTTGATGCTGATGCCCTTGTTGTAACAGGGCTTGACCTAAATTGTAATGAATCCCGGCTAACTGGGGGCTGAGGGTTTGGGCTGTTTTTAGGGCCGCAATCCCGGCCTCGAAGGACCCCTGTTGGATCAGGGCGTTGCCGAGATTAGAATGCCCTTGGGAGAAGTTGGGTTCGAGGGCGATCGCCTGTTGGTAGTGGTGAATCGCCTCCTCAACTCTTGCCAGGGTTAACAGGGTATTTCCGATGGTTAAATGCCGTTGCGCGTTTCCCATAGCCGGTTCAAGGCGTAAGGCATCCTGCCAGGACTCCACTGCCTCTCCTAAGCGGCCTAGATCCTGATAGAGCATTCCGAGGTTCCAGTGAATGCCAGCTTGGGAGGGTTCGAGGGCGAGGGCGGTTTGGTAGCAGGCGACTGCGCGTTCCGACTCCCCCCGACGATAGTAGAGGCTGCCCAAATTCGCATGAACTGCCGCAAACTCGGGGATAATTTGTAGCGCCTGTTGGTAAGCGCGTTCCGCTGCGGCCCATTTTTCTTGGGATTGGAGGATATTACCCAGAGTCTTGTAGGTTTCTGCGGATTGAGGGTTCAATTTGAGCGCCCCTTGACAGTGGGCGATCGCCTCACTCAAATCACCTTGCCGCCAATAGAGGTCCCCCAGTTGACCATAAGCCTCAACCGCATCCGGGTTAAAATTCAGGGCTTCTTGATAAAAGGCGATCGCTTCAGACCACTGCCCCTTAGCTTTTAACTGATGGCCGCGCTGGATCCAAACTCCAGCTTTTTCCAGATCAATCACAGACATTTCCCTCATCCCCACGGATTTTCAGTCTTGACTCCCATAGCAATCCTAAATCAAAACTGCTCCCTGCCCCTACTTTGCCTTATGCCCTGCAATGGATTACATCGTCCCGGTCCAAAGGCATAATTACAACTTGGTAATAATTAGCCGGAATTTCTCCGATTTATAACAATTCCCTATAGGAATAGGGTGGGCTTCCGGTCCCCGGACCTTGGCAAGGTCCGGGGACCGGAGAATAAGGGGATTGCAAAATATAAATCCTCCAAACGTTCAACTGAAAGAAAGGTATCTGTCGGAGTAAATGCTTGCGCCCCAGGGCGTATGCAATACGCCCCTACATTGACGGGGCTACTCCGTTGAGCAGTGACTACGAACG
>NZ_JAMXOT010000048.1 GCF_024220515.1 Oscillatoria sp. HE19RPO | reverse complement strand
ACTTCAGTCGTTACTACGAACTAGAAGAGTACGACTGAAGTCGTTACTACGAACTCAGATAACCACTTCAGTCGTTACTACGAACTAGAAGAGTACGACTGAAGTCGTTACTACGAACATGGATAACCACTTCAGTCGTTCAAGCAAAATCTTTTACTGATAAAGGGATTGAATCCACTCCCATTCTCGGGTTAATCCCTCTTTGAGAGGGACTTTCGGCTGATATCCGATGAGGCGCTGTGCCTTGGAAACATCCGCGCTGGTGTGACGTGCATCCCCGATCGCCGACTCGACATAGTTGCGACGAATGGGGCGTCCAATTACCTCCTCAATGGTATCAATCACATGAGCTAGAGAAACCCGAGAACCTCCCCCAATATTGAACACTTCCCCAGAGGCTTCTTGGGAACTCGCCGAGGCTAAATTAGCCGCAACCGCATCACTAATATAAGTAAAATCTCGGGTTTGCTGTCCATCCCCATAAATCGGAATAGCTTCGTCAACCAATGCCGCTTTTAAAAACTTGTGAAACGCCATATCCGGACGCTGACGAGGACCATAAACAGTAAAATAACGCAACCCCACCACGGGCACCCCAAAGTTGCGGTGATATAACACACATAATTGTTCCGATGCCAACTTGGTAATCCCATAAGGGGAAACAGGTGCCGGACAAATTGCTTCACTCGTCGGCATGGTTTCGGCATTGCCATATACCGAGGAAGAGGAGGCGAAGACAAATCGCTGGAGTTGCTTGGCATCCTTCGCTGCCTCTAGCATCACCTGGGTGGCGTTGAGATTGCGTTCGGTGTAAGCGCGAAACCCCTCTCCCCAACTGGCGCGGACCCCCGCTTGTGCCGCTTGATGATAGATGAAATCCACATCCGCAAGCAGCGATCGCCAATCTAACGACTGGATATCCGCTTCAATCAGTTGAAAGGCGCTCTGGGTTGCAAACGAGGCAATATTCTGGCGTTTTAAGCGGGGGTCGTAGTAATCGTTAAATTGGTCAATGCCAATCACCCGTTCCCCGCGATCGAGTAGGACTTCGGCTAAATGAGACCCAACAAAACCCCCAACACCAGTCACAATACTTGTCGTCATAAATTCACCGTAGGTACAGTTGAAGAGAAATTAAACGAAATCACCCTAAAGAAGCTATCCCGTTCTAACATAAAATCGATTGGGTCACCATCATGGCTGACTCAGAGATCAAGTTAAGTGCTAAACGAGGCAAACGTGAAGGTTTTAGTTGTGGGAAATGGGGGCCGCGAACACGCCCTTGCTTGGAAACTGTTGCAGTCTAAAACAGTTGAGGGAGTCTTTTGTGTGCCGGGAAATGGAGGCACGGCAATTTTAGAAAATTGCCAAAATTTATCCTTGACAGCCACCGATTTTTATGGTATTAAAGAGGCGGTCCAAACCCATGAAATCGGGTTAGTCGTGATTGGCCCAGAAGTGCCCTTAGCGATGGGATTGGCCGACTATTTACAGCAAGAAAAAATCCCCGTATTTGGTCCTTCTCAATCCGGTGCTCAACTGGAAGCGAGCAAATCCTGGGCGAAAGCATTTATGCAAGATGTGGGCATTCCCACGGCGCGATCGCAGACGTTCACCGATGAAGAAATCGCCCAAGCCTTGGCTTATGTGGAAGAACAGGGTGCGCCGATTGTGGTCAAAGCCGATGGATTAGCCGCTGGGAAAGGGGTGACGGTGGCGGCAACGGTGGAAGAAGCCAAAGCGGCAATTTCCGAATCCTTTGGGGGCAAATTTGGCCTTTCTGGTGAATGCATCGTGATTGAAGAATGCTTGATCGGTCAAGAAGCCTCGGTGTTAGCCATTACCGATGGCTTAACCGTGCGCCCCTTGCTTCCGGCCCAGGATCATAAAGCCGTGGGAGAGGGGGATACAGGGCCGAATACGGGCGGCATGGGAGTCTATGCACCGGCCCCTTTGGTCACCCCGGAGATGATGGAACGGGTACAGAGGGAGGTATTGGAACCGGCGATCGCCAGTTTGCGCGATCGCAATATTGACTATCGCGGCGTCCTCTATGCCGGACTGATGATTTCCCCGGAAGGTGACATCAAAGTGCTGGAATTTAACTGCCGCTTTGGGGACCCGGAAACCCAGGCCATTTTGCCCTTATTAGAAACCCCCCTCGACGAAATTCTCCTCGCCTGCGTCAACCAAACCCTAGCCGAACTCCCCCCCCTGCGCTGGAAAAATGGAGCCTCTGCCTGCGTGGTGATGGCTGCTGGAGGATATCCCGGAGACTATAAAACCGGGGATGTGATTACCGGATTAGAGCAAGCGGAGGCGATCGGGGCCGTCACCTTCCATGCCGGAACCGAACTCCAAAACGGACAAGTGCTCACCAAAGGAGGAAGAGTCCTCGGCGTCACCGCGATCGGCACCGACTTTGACGATGCCTTTGCCAAGGCCTATCAAGGCGTAGAACAAATCCACTTCGAGGGTTCTTACTATCGCCGAGATATCGGCCATCGCGTCCGGTCCCCAATTGCTTAAAATTCCGCCGTAGCATTGCCGCCCCTACTTCTGTCAATGTGGCATCAGTAGAGGGAGGTAATGCTTGCTTTTCCTAAACAGGACTGACACATATTTTGAGAACCCACCCTTTCAGGTTGGGGCAATTCGCAAAGGATGCCCCGACACCATCAGGGGTTACGGTAATTTGTGACTGGATTCGTATGAATAGACAACCCATCATCAGCCAATTAACGTTAAGATCACCTAAAACCTTGCATCAACAGCTTGCTACCCTTGCTAAAAATGAAGGCTTATCCGTGAATCAATATATTGTCGATGATTGAACTCCTTAAGCCGCTTTAGCTTCTATGATTGGGTTATTTGGGACTTACCCAAATCAGTTCAATATTGAAACATAGCTAAAAATTTACCCTAATATTTTATGACAAAAACTCCTCAAGAAATCTATATTGAAATTGTTTCTACACTTCCTCCAACCGAACGACTCAAATTGGCTACACTGATTCTCAATGGCTTAATTCAACAAAATGCTATTGTTGATGACAGTGATGCCTGGACCGAAGCCGATCAACAGGATTTAGCGGCGTTTTCTTGGCAATATGCGGCGACTATTTTTCCTGACGATGAGGAGATGGCTGAATGAGTTTTCATCCCGGTGATGTTGTAACGGTTGATTTTCCTGGTGTTACGGGGGTTAAACGCCGTCCAGCCCTTGTCCTATCTTCAGAGATATATCATGCAAACCGTCCTGATGTGATTGTTGGACTCATCACCTCGCAAACAACAGGGTTAGGTGTGACCGACTATCCGCTTCAGGACTGGCAAGAGGCCGGTTTGCGAGTCCCGTCTGTTTTCCGCAGCTTTATCGTTACCTTGCCTCCGACAGCTAACTTGATGAAGATTGGGCATTTATCTGAGCAGGATTGGGATGGTGTTAGAGCTTGTGTCAAGGTTACTTTGGGCGAACTTTAGGAATTTTTAAATTTTCCTACAAAGTCTTTGATTGTGCTAGTGTAGATTTTAAGGGAATCACGAACCAAATTTTTGCTTCTAATTTCCACAAGCCTCTCTGAGAGGATGGAATTCGTTGAGGAGTAATTCATGTTAAATAGTTTGAATGTCAAAAGATTGACGGTTTTTCCGGAGGTTAATCTTAATTTTTCCAAGAAACTTAATGTTATTATTGGTGAGAATGGAACTGGAAAAACCCATCTTCTCAAAATAATTTATTCTGCAGTTGCTACCAGTTGGGAAGAAGGAAAAAAACCATTTAATAACTCACCGACCAAGACTTTGATGCAAAGTCGTTTAGCAGAAAAGCTCGTGAATGTTTTTCGGCCTGAATCGCTGGGACGGCTGGCTCGGCGCAAGCAAGGGCGAAATAGATGCGATATCCAACTGAGTTTTGAAAATCCTCAGTTCGATTTTGCCTTTAGTTTTTCCACTAATAGTAAAACAGAAGTCTTACTAGAAAAAGTTCCAGAATCTTGGCTAGACATCGCACCTGTTTATCTCCCCACCCGTGAGTTATTAACAATTTTTCCAAATTTTGTCTCCGTGTATGAAGGTCATTATTTAGAATTTGAAGAAACTTGGCGAGACACTTGCCTACTGCTTGGCGCTCCTTTACAGCGCGGCCCCAAAGAGAAAAGAATACAAGAATTATTGGCCCCCCTGGAGTTAGCTATGGGAGGGGCAATCATTCTCGATAAAAATGGCCGGTTTTATTTAACAAATGAAAGCGGTAGATTCGAGATGCCATTAGTTGCCGAAGGCCAGCGCAAATTAGCCATGTTAGCCCGTTTAATAGCAAATGGGATGTTATTAGACAAAGGATTTTTGTTTTGGGATGAGCCAGAAGCGAATCTTAATCCGCTGTTGATCAAACAGGTTGCTCGGAGCATTGTCAGCTTGAGTCAGCAGGCAGAGATTCAAGTATTTATAGCAACTCATAGCTTATTTTTGCTGCGTGAGCTAGAAATTCTGATGACTGCTCATAAAAATTCTCCATTTTCTGCACGATTCTTTGGTTTACACTTCTCAGATGACAGCGTTTTAGTTAGACAAGGGGATGAAATTGATGAGATTGGAGAGATTACAACCCTGGATGAACAGCTTGCCCAATCTGATCGGTTTATTCAAAGCGGAATTTAAGAATGATAGAGATCCAGGTTGATAGTTTAATTTTTAGTTTTTCCGATTCTTGGAAAGTGAGCAAGTACGATGAATGGGCGTTTTATCGGAATCATTTTTCTAGGAGGTTGTCTGGCATCAAGGCTGTTGATCTGATTGCGATTGAAGGCCAGGTGATCTGGCTCATTGAAGCCAAAGACTATCGCCAGCAGAGTCGAACAAAGCCGCTGGACTTGGTGGAAGAAGTAGCAGGCAAAGTGTTGTGTACCCTGGCTGCGATGTTGCCTGCTAAACTTAATGCTTCGGACAGTTCAGAAAGTAATTTTGCTGCACAGGTTCTCAGAGGACAGCAGTTGCGCGTTGTGTTGCATCTTGAGCAACCTGTTACACACTCTAGGCTATTTTCCCGTGCGATTGACCCGGTAGATGTTCAGCTCAAACTTAGAACCCTAATCAAACCCATTGATCCGCATCCAAAGGTGGTCGAGTCTACTCAGATGCAAGGTTTACCCTGGACCGTAAAATGATGCGGCACAGCATCAGATTTTTATGGCGGATTAAGAATGAAAATTTGGTTATGGTTATTGAATAATTTCTCCCTTTTTTTAACCTCTATTAAAATGCAATTACCTGACGGGTTGAAAGGTTATGATTGGGTGGGAATGGGTCGAGTGGCAAGGGCGGCGATCGCCACGCCAATCAGCAAAACTAGCGCCCCACCAATGACCCCCATTCCGGGCAGTTCTCCAAAGATAAAATAGCCTAAAATACTCGCCCCCACAGGTTCAAATAGGATAACTAAGGTGACTAAAGTTGGAGAAATCCAGCGCAAGGCCCAGTTAAAACTGGTATGTCCAATCAGTTGGGGTCCGATCGCCATCAACAGAACATACCCATACACCGATGGGGGATACCCCAAATAACTCGTTCCCCATAACAGGGGTAATGGCAACAAAATCAGGGCGGCACTACTATAGGCGATCGCCGCATAACTGCCAATTCCCATCCCCCGACGTTGTGCCTCTTTTCCTAACAATAAATAACCGCTAATTGCCCAGGAACCCATCAAAGCTAAACTATTTCCTAGCAGTGGATGGCTGGCGATCGCACTCGATTCTGTCCCGCCCAAACCAATTGCTAATCCCCCCATTAATGCCAGAGTAATCCCCACTAAAGTGCTGGGTTTTGGCTTTTCTCCAAACAGGAATGAAAACAGGGCAATCCATACGGGATTTGTGGTGACAATTGCCGTAGAGGCGGCAATCGAGGTATAGGATAAGGATGTAATCCAAGTGGCAAAATGAAGGGCAAGAAATCCCCCGGCAACCCCAGCATAAATAACGGACCCAGATTGTAGGGATTGCGGTTTGATGTTTCTCCAAGCTGGTAGCAACAATAGGGCTGCTAAACTCAACCGAGAGGCTGCTAAAATCAGGCTAAATCCCACCCCCTGTACCCCGGCAGCTTGGAATGCCAATCGGATTAAAATCGCCCCAGTAGAGAGAGCGAAAATACCTAATCCTAAAATTAAAACGATGGTCCAGGGGGCCGGTTTCATTCTTCCTTTCCTGTACTGGCAAGACTTCCGCAAATTGAACCGATGGAACCCAATCCGTAGGCGGGCAGATCATAAATTGCCCCGGGTACGGATAGCGGGAATCAGTCAGTCCGGACCGGGCTGTATTGATCATCACCTCACACCTTAACATGGCCCTCTTTATCCGGGGATATACCTAAGTCCTTCTACCATCCCATAATCTAACTAAAGATAGATATAAAAGACTGTTATGAATGATATAAATTAAGGGAAGATTTAGCCCATTTCTACTCAAATCATAGAAAAAAAGAGGGCAAACTTCAACAACTAACCTACTTAACATTTATCCCAATTAAAATGCTATTAAATTCAAACCTGCTGGAAGAACAAGTTAAAACAGACAATGCTTTTCCCCATATTTTATGCTTTTATCGCAATTCGACCCCTTATCTTCAAATTCTCAAACTGATTAATTCAAAAGATTTTGAATTAGAACGGGTTTTGTTTCCTCAAGAACGGTTGATGTTTACCGCTGTTCCAGAGGCTCAATTAGAAATTACAACTTGTCAAAAGGGCGTTCCCGGGAGGCCAGAACGCATTTCTTGCGATCGCTTGCAGGTTCAGGTATCCGACTCTCGTTCTTATAGTCAATCCCTCGCCTTTTAAAACATTGAATTATACGGAATCCGGTTGGAATCGGTCTGTAAAAACCCGCAGGCTTAAGCCCGGGGCTATACGGACGAAGCCCGCCTGCGCGGGCTAAAAGCGAAAACCGACTTTTAACAACCGGATTTGGTATTAGACCCAGTACGAGGAGAGAATCCGTACTGTTCTCCCCACGCCTGAACCTTGGCCGAAAAAATTGGCAAAGGCTAATTTTTTGCCAAATGGAAAGGCCGTTAAACCGGCTTTAACTTAAAGAAAAAGAAGAATGGAGGCATTTTTCCCTGGCGGTTTCACCCGGTGGATGGCCGATTAAGCCATCACCATTCCCCCATCCACATTAATCGTTTGCCCGGTGATATAAGCCGCAGCCGGATCTGCTGCCAGGAAGCGAACTAAACCCGCCACTTCTTCAGGTTCCCCATAACGCGCGAGGGGAATAAATTTGAGGATTTCTTCCCCACCTTTGAGGTCTTTGGTCATATCGGTGGCGATGAATCCGGGGGCAACTGCATTGACCGTAATCCCCCGAGAGGCGAGTTCTTTGGCCACCGTTTTGGTAAAGCCAATTACCCCGGCTTTTGCTGCACTATAGTTGGCTTGGCCGGGGTTACCCATTTGACCAGCAACGGAAGCAATATTAATAATCCGACCGGATTTTTGTTTGAGCATGAGTTTGCTGACGGCCCGAGTACAGAGAAAAACTCCGGTGAGATTGGTGTCAATGACGGCTTGCCAATCTTCCGGTTTCATTCTTAACAGCAGGGTGTCGCGAGTAATTCCGGCATTATTGACTAAAATATCGATGCGTCCCCATTGGTCAGTCACGGTTTTGATCAGGGCATCGACAGAATCAACCTTGCTAACATCCGCTTGGATGGCTGTTGCCTCGCCACCAGCGGCGGTAATTTCTTCAACCAGTTGATCGGCGGCGGTACTATTACTGGCATAGTTAATGGCAATTTTAGCTCCTTCGGCGGCGAGGGCGACTGCAGTCGCCCGACCAATTCCCCGCGAAGCACCCGTCACCACCGCTACGCGATCGCGCAATCGTTGCACCTGTTCTGGTAATGCTTCCATCCTGAGTATCCTTCTTTTCACTGCTTTTTGAACTCAATCATCTTACCGGGTTAGGGGCAGCAACAAATCGCAGAGTTGGGCTTTTTGAGGAAGTCGCCGAAGGGATCATCGGGTTTAATCGGTCCGGGTGAATGGGGTAAAGTTAAACAATAAGTTTGTAAGACCTATTTTATGAAACAGATCCTTCAACGAATAACCCCTTGGAAAGCCGGATTCACCGGACTCCTTTTATCCATCACGGCGATCGCCTTAGCAACCTTGGTGGCAGTGGCCCCCGCTGCGGCAACCGGGGTCTATCAAATGCCGATTCTCCATGCAGGCGATCGCACCTGGACCATTGATGATGCCGAAGTCCTCAGTCGCCTCACCGAAGGCAATCTCAGTAAAGCCCTCGGTGCCCTGCAAAAAGACACCGGCAACGAAGTTCGTTTCGTCACCATTCGCCGCCTAGACTACGGCGAAACCATTGATAGTTTTACCGAAAAACTCTTTGAAAAATGGTTTCCCACCCCAGAAGAAGGGTCCCATCAAACCTTACTGGTGGTCGATACCCTCACGAATAATTCCGCTATCCGGACTGGAGATGACATCCAATCTCTCTTAACTGCTGAAATTGCTGAAAGTGTCGCCCAAGAAACCCTGCAAGTCCCCTTACGAGAGGGGGATAAATACAATCAAGCTTTAACCGATGTCAGCGATCGCCTGATTGCCGTCCTTTCCGGTCAACCGGACCCCGGTCCCCCGATTGTTGATACCAGTTTGAACATTGAACGCACCTTTGCCACTGCCGAAGAAACTGATACCGGCAATGCCACGATGGTAGTGATTGTCCTGTTAGTCTTAGCGACAGTTATCCCAATGGCCACCTATTATTTCTATCAAGGAGGCTTTTTACAGTAACTGGCACAGATTTTGATTCGGGATTCGACTTGGGGATAAGCTCATTGACCCAGAATGCGCTTATCCCCAACCTTATACGGAATCCGGTAATGATGATAGTCTGTAAAAACCCACACCCTCAAGGGTGGGGCACTTGCGGACGAAGCGGTGCCTACGCAGGCTAATACAGAAAATCCACAAAAACCCACACCCTCAAGGGTGGGGCACTTGCGGACGAAGCGGTGCCTACGCAGGCTAATCCGGAAAATCCACTTTTAACAACCGGATTTGGTATCAACCGTCAAACACCGGGTTGGGTTTCAAACTCTCCACTGGCGTTGGGACCCATCTAGGGCCCAAACCCCGTTGCTTGTCCCTGGTAAAGACTGTACCCCTCCCTTAGTCCTGGACATACTCCTCCCCACTCACCAGGGCCATTTGAGCGCGCATGAATTCTCGACCGAGATAGGCGGCGTGCTCCAGCATTGTCACGGAACAAGGGTCCGTTTCCTCAAAAATTTTCACGCAGAGTTCTTTCGCGGTTCTCCCAGAAAATAACGTTTCGGCAGTGCGGTTGACCTTTCCTCGGGCGGGTATCGGTTTCCCGGTTTCCGGGTCAACGGCTAACCCGCGATCGTCAATCACATTGGTATAATGCTTGGCACAAATTAATGCAGCCTCGCGATCGAGGTAGATGATGAAATAACCCCCAGGGTCGAGAGCAAGCTCACGTTTGGAGAGTTCGTCATCAATGGCACAAATCTGGGATGAGAGTGAATTCATAATTAATAAGCGCGACTTTTATCTTCTAGGTTATCGAAATAAGCGCGATCGCCATGATCCAAATTATCTTTCATTTTCGGTCAAAGACTGACCAGTGAATGCTTCAGAGGGCAAGCTACTATTGAGAATGTGGCGAATCTCCCTCAACCCTATACACTTGAGGCAGTCGTTTCGTTAAAAATCTGCTTATGCGTATTGCATTTCTCAATCCCCAGGGTAACTTCGATCCAAAAGATAGTCATCTGACTGAACATCCGGATTTCGGGGGCCAGTTAGTTTATGTGAAACAGGTGGCGATCGCCATTGCCCATCAAGGTCACAAAGTTGATATTATCACTCGCCAGATTATTGACTCTGACTGGCCCGAGTTTGCCGAACCGTTCGATTCCTATCCTGGGGTGGAAAATGTCCGAATTATCCGCTTTCGCGCGGGCCCAAAAGGATTTATCAGGAAAGAACTCCTTTGGCCGCATCTGGTCAAAGAATGGGTGCCCAATATTCTCCAATTCTATCGAGAAGAGGGCGCATTCCCCGATGTATTTACCACGCACTATGGCGATGGGGGTCTCGCCGGGGTCTTGATTGAAGCCGCCACGGGTATCCCCTTCACCTTTACGGGTCATTCCCTCGGCGCTCAAAAAATCGACAAACTGGAAATGACGCCGCAAAATATGGAAAGCATGGACAGGCATTTTCATTTTGCTCGGCGTCTGGTGGCGGAACGCTTGAGCATGAATCGGTCAGCGGTCAATATTACCAGTACGCAAACAGAACGCTTTGAGCAATATGGTCATCGGGTTTATCAGGATGCGGCGGATGTGAACGACGATACCCGGTTTGAGGTGATTGCACCGGGGGTCGATGCGAGTATGTTTAGTCCCAATGTCTCCTGCGAGAACGAAAAAGAGATTCAGGACCTAATTGATGAACGATTGGCCCGGGATATTGATGAGGACCGTCTGGGATATCCGATTATTTTGGCCTCTAGCCGCCTCGCACCGAAGAAAAACCTCCAAGGACTCGTGGAAGCCTTTGCTCAGAGTGAGACGCTGCAAAAAACGGCAAATCTGGTGATGATTACGGGGGGACTGGATAATCCTCTTCAGGAAGAATGCGGCGATGATGAGACGGAACGGGTCTTAGCGCCGATTCGGAAAGTGGTTAAAAAGAGTAAGTTATGGGGGAAAATCAGCGCGTTTTCCTTGCCGGATCAACCCGCTTTGGCTGCTTGTTATCGATTTTTAGCAAAACGGGGTTCGGTGTTTACTTTAACTTCGTTGTTTGAACCCTTTGGATTAGCCCCATTGGAAGCAGCAGCGGCGGGGTTACCCTTGGTGGTGACTGAAAATAGCGGATTGAGTGAAGTGCTCAAACAAACTCCGGAAGAATGTGCGGTCCTCGTCGATCCTTGCGATCCGGCAGATATTGCCCGAGGATTAGAACGGCTGTTAGGGGATAAAGCGTTGTGGGAAGAGATGCGATCGCGCTGTCAAAAGTTGGTGTTGGAGGACTACACCTGGGAAAGCACCGGCAAAGATTATCTGAAGGTCATTAAAGACATTGTTGCCGCACCCAATGACCGACGACCGGACAAGGTTCTGCTGATTCATCCCTATTTCCGCAATCCTAAAACGGCTTTTGATTTGAATGTAGAGGATTTAAACGCCATGTATTTTGAAACCGCAGAGGTGGCGGCAAAAGCCCCGGAAGAAAAGCCGGAATAAGATCGCGAATAATAACAAGAATGAGGGGGAGAAAACTCCTTACAAGAGCAGGTTTTTTAGGGAGTAATTTTTTTCAAGTTTTGGTTGTTCATAGCCCTCCCCTGTGTCTTGGGGAGGGTTGGGTGGGGTCCTATAAGTCCTAGATTATAAAAAAGAGGTTTAATCCTTTACATAATCAGGGTTTCATCGCAAATTGGCGTATCAAAAGTGGTGTTTTTGCGAAGTGGGTGGACCCCACCCTAACCCTCCCCTTGCCAAGGGGAGGGAACCGTTCGTCCCTTTACTCTTAGGTCAATCACCATGAACGTAAAAAATGTACTCTTGTAAGGGAAAAAACTCCCCCCTCATTTCTCATTCATCACGCAGGAACTTCGATTTTTTGAGTTCCTGCAAGATTGAAAATGGCATGAATGACTTGCAAGGCTTTCACTCCTGACTCGCGATCGACTACGCAACTGACTTTAATTTCAGAAGTAGCAATCATTTGGATGTTGATGCGTTCCCTTGCTAAAGCATTAAACATCTCAGCCGCAATACCGGGATGATTCACCATGCCAGAACCGACAATGCTAACCTTAGCAATTTCCTCATCTACAATAATTTCCCCACAGCCTAATTCTGCGGCTAAGGGAACTAAGACTCGACGGGCATCTTTTGCATCATTCCGGGCCACGGTAAAGGCAATATCTCGGGTGGGAATACCGTTGATAATATGGCAGCGTTGGGATTGGATAATCGTATCTACGCTAATATTTTCCTGGGCGAGGACACCGAAGAATTTTGCTGCCATGCCGGGGCGATCGGGGATATGGCGAATTGCTACCCGCGCTTGATTCAAATCTAGGGCGACTCCTCGGACTGGAGGAGTATTGGGGTCGATCGCCTTCCCTGGACTAGAACTACCGGATTGCAGGGGAGAGGAACTGACTTCAAACGCTTGGCAAAGGGCATCGATCGCCCGATCGCATTGGTCCGCATCCACCACGCAACTCACTTTCACTTCTGAGGTGGAAATCATCTGCATATTCACCCCAGCATCAGCAAGGGTGGCGAACATTTTCGCCGCCACACCGGGACGTCCAATCATTCCCGCGCCAGAAATACTGACTTTGGCAATCTGGCGATCGACCATGACTTCTGCCTCTTCTGGGGCTGAATCCAGGCGGTTGCGGAGGGTCGGGGCGATCGCGGAAGCCACTGCCTCTGCCTGATTCACCGATTCCTGACTCACGGTAAAGGCAATATCATTGGTATTCAATTCGTGAATCGACTGGATAATCAAATCCACATCCACTTGTTGCCGTCCGATTTCTCCAAACAACTGCGCCGCCACACCCGGGCGATCGGGAACCCGCAACAGGGCAACTTTTGCCTGATTGGCATCAAATTCCACCCCATCCACCGGACGAACCAATTCCAACCCTTCTAAGGGTCTTGCCATTGGTGTCGGCGAACTCACCAGAGTCCCGGGATCGTCGGTCCAACTGGAGAGAACCACCAACGGAACGCCATAGTTTCGGGCAATTTCCACCGCCCGAGGATGCAAGACTTTCGCCCCCAGACTGGCTAATTCCAGCATTTCATCGCAGGTAATTTCCGTCATCAGTTGGGCATCGGGCACTAACCGGGGGTCAGCGGTTAAAATGCCCGGGACATCGGTATAGATTTCGCAGCGATCGGCCCGTAAAGCAGCCGCCAGGGCCACCGCAGAGGTATCCGAACCCCCCCGTCCCAGGGTGGTAATTTCCAAATCTTTCGTACTCGTGATGCCTTGGAATCCGGCAACCACAACCACTTTACCTTCTTGAATCTGTTGCTCAATTCGTTGCGTCTCAATTCGCAAAATCCGGGCCCGGGTATGTGCCGCTTCCGTGACAATGCCCACCTGTGCACCCGTCAGGGAAATTGCCGGTTGCCCCAATTCTTGCAACGCCATACTCAACAGGGCGATGGAAATTTGCTCTCCTGTGGAAAGCAACATATCCATTTCCCGGCGAGAGGGATTCGACGAGATTTCATTGGCTAATTTTACCAATCCGTCAGTGGTTTTTCCCATCGCCGAAACGACCACCACCACGGAATTGCCGCCCTGCACGGTTTTGAGAACCCGCCCTGCCACGGCGTTAATGCGTTCAACGGACCCTACGGAGGACCCCCCGTATTTTTGGACTATCAGCGCCATAATTCTTACCCACTTTTACCTTAAACTCGCCCCGAATCCCAGGGTTGCGCTGCAACTGACATTCAGGTGCGCGTGCGGCCTATAACAATAACTTAATCAAGGTAACAGACTGCTGTTTCCGAAAACCGCTTAATTTGCGAATTGCTTCACCCTGGCCCCAGCCCGGACCACCAGAAATGATGCCCCCCAGACTAAACCCCACAGAATATGGCAGTTTCCAGGGTCAGTTTGGGCCAGAAGTTTACTTAACTTAATCTAGTTCAAGGTAAATACTTTCATTTATGTAAACCTTTCTTGCATTTGCTTGCATCTCCAGAAAAACCCGCTAAAGTAGTAATTGAAGCGGAAAACGCTTCCCTGGCAGATTCAAACAGCCAAGTCCACGTTCACACCTAAAGAGGTTCAAGCTGTTCAATTTCACATCTGTCTCGTACCACAACAAACCGAAGAACATCACCCAATCCCCGGGCTGATATTTCCTCAACTGATGCAGTAGGGAGCAATGCGATTGAAACTAAGGTTTCACGACACCTCCACAGAAGCTCAAAGGAACAGAGGAAATCACTTAGCTAGGACCGATTGGGTGTTGTTTTTTGCGTCGAATTTTTAATAACAAAAACCGCCAAGGATAAATCCCCATCCCCCTGTAGAGGCGATTCGAGAATCGCCCGAAAAGCAACAACAAGCGGTTATTTATCCCCATCCCCCTGTAGGGGCGATTCGAGAATCGCCCGAAAAGCAACAACAAGCGGTTATTTATCCCCATCCCCCTGTAGAGGCGATTCGAGAATCGCCCGACAGTGGCAACAACCGGCGGTTATTTATCCCCATCCCCCTGTAGAGGCGATTCGAGAATCGCCCGAAAAGCAACAACAAGCGGTTATTTATCCCCATCCCCCTGTAGAGGCGATTCGAGAATCGCCCGAAAAGCAACAACAAGCGGTTATTTATCCCCATCCCCCTGTAGGGGCGATTCGAGAATCGCCCGAAAAGCAACAACAAGCGGTTATTTATCCACCAACGCCTGTAGGGGCGATTCGAGAATCGCCCGACAAGCAACAACCGGCGGGGGTTCAAACCCCCGCCTAATAGCTAAAGTCGTCTAAAGACGACTGAAAGCAACACCAGCAGCGTATAAAAAATCCTCTGAAGTCGTTACTACGAACTAAGAGAACGACTGAAGTCGTTACTACGAACTAAGAGAACGACTGAAGTCGTTACTACGAACTAAGAGAAACCATTAAAAACACCACTGGATAAGACTTTCAGTCGGTTTCAACCGACTTTAGCTATTAGGCGGGGGATTGATCCCCCGCCGTAGGGGCGCTTCGCGAAGCGCCCCTACAGACGGTTAACTTTCAGTCAGTTTAATGGGACATTGCCAGCGATCGCATTTCGATTTGTTGGACAAAGTTTGCTAACATTTGCAACCCGGCGGTGGAAGATTTCTCCGGGTGAAATTGGACGGCAACTAGGTTATCCCGGGCGATCGCAGCGGTGACGGTTTGACTGCCATGAGTTACCGTAGCGGCAGTCACCGTAGAATCAATGGGGTCAACGTAATAAGAATGGACAAAATACAACCAAGGTTGATGCTGCAAATGCTGCCACAACGGAACCTCCGGTTGCGTCAAGTCCAGACGATTCCACCCGATATGAGGAATGGTTAAACCGGGTTCGGATTTAAAGCGACGAACTACCCCGGGAATGATGCCTAAACCGGGCTCTTTGCCTTCTTCACTGCTGTCAAACAGGATTTGCAATCCGAGACAAACCCCTAGAAAGGGTTTTCCCGAGGCGATCGCATCCTTAACCGGGGAGACTAAATCCCGCGATCGCAAATGTTGGATTGCCGGATCAAAGGACCCGACTCCGGGTAACAAAACTGCATCTGCCTGTTCAATTTCCCCAGGCACATCGGTGATTTTGGCTGTGGCCCCTGCATTTTCCAATCCCTTACAGACGGAGTGCAGATTGCCCATATCATAGTCGATGACGGCGATTACCGGCATTGCCTTTTTCCTTAAAATACTTGACTGAGGCTATTTTGATTATAAAGGCTAACGGACCCATTGCCATGACTCAAACTATCCTGCTAACCTCCTTTGATATTTGGATGTCCCATCACCAAACCAACTCCTCCGATGAGTTATTGGAGAAAGTGTCGCAGGTGTGTGGGATTCCCCACGATCTGCACTTCCTACGGAAATTACCTGTAGATTTTCACGAGGCCCCCAAACAGGCGATCGCTAAAATCAACGAACTGCAACCGGATCTCGTAATCTGTTGCGGCATGGCAGAATGTCGGCAAAAACTGACTGTAGAAAAACAGGCGAGATGTGGCAAAGAGGCGATCGTCACCGGATTAAATCTTCCCCTCCTCATCCAAGATTTAAAACTCACCGAAATCAGCGAAGATGCGGGAAAATTTGTCTGCGAATCCCTCTATTATGCCGTTCTAAATCATATATATGCCCACCCCAAAAAAATAGATGCCCTCTTCATCCATGTCCCCATCCTCACCCCCACCAATTCCCAACCCATTCTCGAAGATTTTCTCCATCTCCTCAATCGTCTAACCCAGTCCAATCCCCATTAAATGTCATTCTTCCCCCATTCTTAGTAACGCCTTCAGGCGTTCTCTTCATGTTCGTAGTAACGACTTCAGTCGTTATCCGGTGTTCGTAGTAACGACTTCAGTCGTTATCCGGTGTTCGTAGTAACGACTTCAGTCGTTATGGTATAGGGTTAAACCCACCAGATAGAGAAATGTCTGGATTTGTTGAAAAACCAAAAGCCCGTCTTAAAATCCCTTAACCCTATATACCCCTAGTCCTGTAGTAGTTTCGAGAAGGGATATCCCGGAATCTAAACCGGGCAGGTTCATAAAAATTAATAGTCTGTGGGTATTCTATCCCCTCCATTTATCCTAAAGTAGTGGACAGCGTTAGAGAGCAGACCGTGCGATTTGACACATACGATCCAGGCGACTTTTATGATGAACTGTTTATCGAGAAGGGAAAACCTCGCCCCCAGGCGAACCCCTTGATAGACAGAATCAATTCCCTATCCGATGGAGAACTTCTCCAGCGACAACAGGCGGCACAAAGCGCCATGTTTAAGCTGGGAATCACCTTCACCGTTTATGGAGATAGCGAAGGCAATGAGCGGATTTTTCCATTTGACATTATCCCCCGCATTGTAGCAGCGAACGAATGGGCCACTCTCAATCGTGGACTGAAACAGCGAATTGAGGCATTAAATCTATTTATTGCTGATATTTATGGGGAACAGAAAATCATCAAAGATGGGATAATTCCCATCGAATTGGTTCACTCGGCGAAAGGATTTCTCAAACCTTGCATTGGGTTAAAACCGCCCAAGGGAATTTGGTGTCATATCACCGGCACCGATTTAGTCCGAGAAAAAGATGGGCAGTGGTATGTTTTAGAAGATAATTTGCGATGTCCTTCTGGGGTGTCCTACGTTCTAGAAAACCGCCGGGTGATGAAAAGTACATTCCCCCAAATTTTTAGAACGATGGATATTCAACCTGTTGATGAATATCCCAGTCATCTTTTAGAGACGTTACTCAATCTCGCCCCGGATAATTTGCCGAATCCCAATGTGGTGGTGATTACCCCAGGGATTTACAATTCCGCCTACTTTGAACATTCGTTTCTCGCCCAGCAAATGGGGGTGGAACTGGTGGAAGGGAAGGATTTAGTCGTCGCCGATGGTTACTTGCAAATGCGGACGACGAAGGGTCTCAAGCGTGTTGATGTGGTCTATCGTCGCATTGATGATGATTTTATCGACCCGCTGACATTTCGTTCCGATTCTTTGTTAGGTGTACCCGGTTTGATGGATGTTTATCGATCGGGTCGATTGGGGATTGCCAATGCTTTGGGAACGGGTGTTGCTGATGATAAGGCAATTTATGCTTATGTCCCGGAGATGATTCGGTATTATCTAGGAGAGGACCAAATTATTCCCAATGTCCCGACTTATTTATGCGGGAATCCCAAACATTTAGATCATACCTTGGCTAATTTGGATAAATTGGTGGTCAAGGCAGCGAATGAATCCGGCGGGTATGGAATGTTAATTGGCACTCAGGCGACGGCAGAACAACGAGCGGACTTTGCCGATCGCATTCGGACCAATCCCCGCAATTATATCGCCCAACCCACCCTCTGTCTGTCTCGGGTTCCCACGTTAATTGATAGTCATATTGAAGGCTGTCACGTCGATTTGAGACCCTATATCCTCTATGGAAAAGATATCTATGTTAACCCCGGTGGATTAACTCGGGTGGCCTTAAAACGAGGGTCTTTAGTGGTCAACTCTTCCCAAGGTGGGGGAAGTAAAGATACTTGGGTCGTGACGGAATAAACGACGGGGTTAAGCGTCAGGATTGAGGGGTGAGAGGGAGGGACATTCCTGACAGCCAACCGCTGAATAATCGGAATTTGGCCCGAGTCTTCAATCAGGACTCTCTGAGGTTCAGATACTCTCAATTCTCAATTCTAAACTCTAAAAATTCTCATGCTGAGTCGCGTTGCAAATTCAATTTACTGGCTGAATCGTTATGTAGAACGGGCGGAAAATATTGCCCGTTTTATTGATGTCAATCTCAATTTAATTCTGGATTCTCCCACGGGGATGACCCAACAATGGGACCCCTTGGTGAAAATCACCGGGGATTCACCTCTGTTTCAGGAACGATATGGGGAAGTGCTGCCGGAAAATGTGATTCAATTTCTGGCCTTCGATCGCGATTATCCGAATTCGATTTTATCCTGTTTACAAGCAGCGCGGGAGAATGCGCGATCGGTCCGCGAAGTGATTTCTTCGGAAATGTGGGAACAGGTGAATGCCTTTTATATGATGGTGACGGAGGCAGCACCTAAACAAAATTTAGCCTCTCTCCATGATTTTTTCACCCAGGTGAAGTTGGCAAGTCACTTGTTTGCTGGGATTATGGATGCCACGATGACCCATAATGAAGGGTGGCATTTTGGACAAATTGGCCGACTGTTGGAACGTGCGGATAAAACTTCTCGGATTTTGGATGTCAAGTATTATATTTTGCTGCCGTCGGTGAATGATGTGGGAACGACTTTGGATGAGATTCAATGGATGTCGTTATTGCGATCGGCGAGTGCTTATGAGATGTATCGCAAACGTCAACATCGGATTAATCCCACGGTAGTTGCGGAGTTTTTGATTTTAGACCGAGATTTTCCACGCTCAATCCGGTTCTGCTTTTTGAATGCCGAGCGATCGCTGCATGAAATTACGGGCACTCCGGTGGGGACTTGGAGGGACCCGGCAGAACGCGCTTTAGGTCGGTTGCGATCGCAGTTAGAATATATGACCATTGCCGATATTTTTGAAACGGGTTTGCATGAGTTTATCAATACACTCCAAGAGCAACTCAATGGCGTGGGTCAGAGTATTTTTAATGCCTATTTTGCTCTTGAACCGATGGTAGAAGCAGTGGAGGAAATTAAACCAATTTCTTCCATTCAGACTCAGACTCAAACTCAGACGGCGATCGGGTCTTGATTCTCTAAACATGGGGTCATTTGTCATTTGTCATTGGTCATTTGTCATTTGTCATTGGTCATTGGTCATTTGTCCTTGGTCATTTGTCCTTGGTTGATGGAGAGGATGAGGGAGATGCTTGTAGTACCAACTGAAGTCGTTTCTTCTTGTTTGTAGTAACGACTTCAGTCGTTACCTCCTGTTATGGCGAATGCCATAACACGAGCACAAGACTTACGCAATCTTTTCTTCTTGTTTGTAGTAACGACTTCAGTCGTTACCTCCTGTTATGGCGAATGCCATAACACGAGCACAAGACTTACGCAATCTTTTCTTCTTGTTTG
>NZ_JAMXOT010000047.1 GCF_024220515.1 Oscillatoria sp. HE19RPO | reverse complement strand
CTTGTAGGGGCGTATTGCATACGCCCAAGAGGGCCTGCGCATTGCGCCCCTACGAACCCATTCCACGGACCGATGACTTGTAGGGGCGTATTGCATACGCCCAAGAGGGCCTGCGCATTGCGCCCCTACGAACCCATTCCCCGGACCCATTCCATTGTAGGGGCGTATTGCATACGCCCTCTTGGGCCTGCGCATTGCGCCCCTACGAACCCATTCCACGGACGGATGACTTGTAGGGGCGTATTGCATACGCCCTCTTGGGCCTGCGCATTGCGCCCCTACGAACCACCGATGACTTGTAGGGGCGTATTGCATACGCCCTCTTGGGCCTGCGCATTGCGCCCCTACAGGACTTTGGGGCTTTTCCAAGGGTACAGCGGGACCAACTCACTGAAACCTTAAAAATTTTAGGTCATTGAACTATAGCAGACCCTTTCCAGTTAAAATGACCTACTGCAACAAGTCTGTCCGGTAGACCGACGAGAGCGAAAAAGCAAAAGCGATCGCCCCCTCCATCGGCCCGAACCCAGACCCCGTTGCCGCCCGATACTCCCCGGTAAGAGGAGACTGCTGTTGTTTGTTGCCACCTAAAAGCTGACCATGCCCAAGGTTCTTGTCTCCGATCCCATAGACCAAGCTGGACTGGATATCCTCTCCCAAGTTGCCCAAGTTGATGTGAAAACAGGGCTATCCAACGAAGAATTAGTTCAGATTATCCCCGAATATGACGCCCTGATGATTCGTTCGGGGACCCGTGTCACCTCAGAAATTATCGAAGCCGGTAACCAACTTAAAATTATTGGTCGTGCCGGAGTCGGTGTGGATAACGTTGATGTTCCTGCTGCCACCCGCAAAGGGATCGTGGTAGTGAACTCCCCGGAAGGAAACACCATTGCTGCTGCGGAACACGCTCTGGCAATGATGCTGGCCCTTTCTCGCTACATTCCCGATGCCAACCACTCGGTTAAAAATGGCAAATGGGACCGCAAAAGTTATGTGGGTGCAGAGGTCTACAAAAAGACCCTCGGCATTGTCGGACTCGGCAAAATTGGCTCCCATGTTGCTGCTGCGGCGAAAGCGATGGGAATGAAGTTGCTGGCTTATGATCCGTTTATTTCCATCGAACGGGCGGATCATCTCGGATGCCGGTTAGTCGATATGGATTTACTCTTCCGGGAATCCGACTACATCACTCTGCATATTCCCAAAACTCCCGAAACGGCTAATCTGATTAATGCCGAAGCCATTGCCAAAATGAAACCGACGGTGCGGATTATCAACTGCGCTAGAGGGGGCATTATTGATGAAGCGGCTTTAGCGGAAGCCTTGAAAGAGGGACGAATTGGGGGGGCGGCCCTGGATGTGTATGAGAATGAACCCTTAGAAGCCGATTCTCCCTTACGGAGTCTGGGGAAAGAAGCGATTCTGACGCCGCACTTAGGGGCCTCCACTGCGGAAGCGCAAATCAATGTGGCGATCGATGTTGCGGAACAAATTAGAGATGTTCTGTTGGGGTTACCGGCGCGATCGGCGGTGAATATCCCCGGTTTGTATCCCGATGCTTTGGAAAAACTCCGTCCCTATCTGCAATTGGCAGAAAACCTTGGCAATTTGGTGGGTCAGTTGGCTGGGGGTCGCGTCGAGTTACTGAATGTCCGTCTCCAAGGCGAGTTAGCGGATAACAATAGTCAACCGATTGTGGTGGCGGCCCTGAAAGGGTTACTCTCCCAAGCACTCCGGGAACGGGTGAATTATGTGAATGCCAGTATTGAAGCGAAAGAACGAGGCATTCGCATTATTGAAACTCGGGATGGTTCGATTCGTGACTATACGGGTTCTCTGCACTTAGAGGCGAAGGGAGCCCTAGGAGACCACTCGGTGACGGGTGCGCTGTTAGGGGATGGGGAAATTCGGATTACGGATATCGATGAGTTCCCGATTAATGTCCCTCCGACTCACCATATGTTGTTTACTCGCCACCGGGATATGCCGGGAATTATTGGCAAAATTGGCTCTTTGTTGGGCAGTTTTAATGTCAATATTGCCAGTATGCAGGTGGGCCGCAAAATCGTGCGTGGGGATGCGGTGATGGTGTTGAGCCTGGATGACCCCCTGCCGGAAGGGATTTTAGCAGAAATTATGAAGGTTCCAGGTATTCGGGATGCCTATACGGTAATGTTATAGGAGGAAAAGTTTCCTGAAGGCAGAAGACGGGTTTTAGGTCCCCGGTGTCAGGGTTGGAGCGATCGCAGAGCGGATTAAAGATGTCGTTTGAATTGCGATCGGCGAAATTGAAGGGTGATTCGGTCGGGGATAGAAGCCGGGAACCTTTGATTTCAGCAAGGGTTTGACCCTGACCCGGTGCGATCGCCGGTCAATCTGCTGGGAAATCTGCTCTGAATTACAGGACAAGAACGCAACCGCAAATCAGGACTCGGAACTCACGGGCTATGGCTAACAACTGGTGGGAAATACAAGTGCTCTGCGATCCGGCGTTAGAAGATTTGGTCTTCTTACGAGTGGAAACTTTTGGCTGTCGCGGTACCGCCAGTGAGATGAAAGGTCATTCCTGTTTGATTTCGGCCTATTTACCCCAGGAACAGGCGCATTTATTAGATTTGGCGGCCCTGTCTCTGCTCTTTCGTCAAGATGCTCTGTGTGTGAATCTGCCGATTCCCGCAGTCCAGTGGAATCTGATTGAGGAGGAGGATTGGTCGAGTAGTTGGAAGCAACATTGGCATCCCGAAGAAATTGGCGATCGCTTTGTGGTCAACCCCGCATGGCTGCCGGTTCCTGAAACCGATCGCCTGGTGTTAAAATTGGACCCGGGGGTTGCTTTCGGCACCGGCGCTCATCCAACCACTCAACTCTGTCTGGAAGCCCTGGAAATGCGCCTGGGGTATGAAGAAACTCACGCCACGATCGCGGATATTGGCTGTGGTTCGGGCATTTTATCCATTGGGGCAATTTTACTCGGGGCCGAGCAGGTTTATGCGGTAGATACTGACCCTCTGGCGGTCAAATCAACAAGGCGCAATCGGGAATTAAATCAGATTGATGAGTTGCTGTTACAAGCTCAATTAGGCAGTGTTGAAATGATTGCCCAAATGAGTCCGGTCCCCGTTGATGGGATTGTTTGTAATATCCTCGCGGAAGTGATTATTGATTTAATTCCCCAAATGGATGCGATTTCTAAACCCAGCACTTGGGGGATTATTAGTGGGGTTTTATTAGACCAAGCCAAACCTGTAGCGGACACTTTGGAACAATATGGGTGGGTGGTGGCAACTCTCTGGCGACGCAAAGATTGGTGCTGTTTCACCATTCGCCGCAACTAACTTCTCCGGTAATCCTCGAATAGGCAGAGGATTGAGCAAGATTTAGGCAGAGGGTTTCAACCACCGAAGACGAGCATAGGTATAGAAATAGGCGATCGCTGATAATCCGGCGATCGCCACCATCAGTCCTTTGCCTATTCCAGAAGCAACCCCGGGAAAACTCACTGCCGTTGCCACCCACACCGCCAGCACTTCTACCCCGGCGACAATTCTCCCATAATGCTGCGGGTCCCAATAGGAAATCGGACTAATCAGGCGATAATCGCTCAAAGGAAAAAAGTGCCGATGGGCGTCATCATGATGAACAGGCAAATCTCCCAATGAATGGAACACCATACTCATTAAGATAAATTTTCCCGTTTCCCAACCGCAATAATCAGCCAAAATTGCCGCAAAAATTGCTACAGGTATCGAATGAAATAATGCAACCCAATTTTGCAACCCCGGTTGCCAATAACCCTCGCTCCAAATTTGACGTTCGGGCAGTTTTTTGATGAATTTAGCCCAACCATAAAACAAAAAGATCGGAAGGTCCGGAAGAATTGCACCCACGGCGATCGCCAGATGCGCTTGGGGTGGGGAAAACTGACTGAACACAGCAAGATTGACGATCGCGTGACTGGGTGTATTCATCAGGCATGGCTGGTTCGATATCGGTACTCCCAGTTAGGATATCCCATCACGGCCTGAATTTGCTACCCCCTCCCTAGATCGGGGTTACAAACCGGAAGTACAAACCATTAAGCGTCGCGCCGACTTCAGGTGATCCGGATTCCCTTACAGCAGGGATTCAAGTTTGGGAATAAGCTGTTCTGCGCTGAGAAATCCCTCAAATCGCTGAACAGGTTTGCCATTTTTAAATAGAACTAAAGTCGGCAAGGCATAGATGCGATGCTCGGTTGCCAGGTCCGAGTATTTCTCCGTATCAATTTTAACGACCTGAATCCGATTTTTTAAGCGAGTATTGACTTCATCCAATACGGGACCCATCATTTGACAGGGACCGCACCAAGCGGCGTAAAAATCCACTAGCACAGGAAGTTCTGAATCTGTGAGCATTTCTTCAAAACTGGCAAACTGTTTTTTAACGGTCATACACTTAAACGGCTCTTTTGAACCGAGAATTACAATATCTCTATGATAGCTAGAGCATGAATATCCGGTGGGGGGGGATAAACAAGGGATGAATTCTCAGGAGTAACCCCCAGGGGATGAGGTATTTATACTGGTCATTAACGGTTAAAGGATAGCAAAATTAGGGAGAATATTGAGGCAAGATTGAGGATGCGTCACGATGGGATTAAATATTGGAATTATTGGCTGTGGTTATGTGGGTACGGCGGTAGCACGTCGATGGCGCGAAGATGGACATAGTATAACTGCAACGACAACCCGGAGCGATCGCCGGGAGGAACTCGAACAGGTGGCGCAACAGGTGGTAGTGCTCCAGGGAAATGATTCGGAGGCCCTGGCATCAATGGTCGAAAACCAAGATGTGATTCTGTTAAGCATCGCGCCTTCCAGGGGAGGAGATTATCAAACAACCTATCTGGAGACGGCGAAGACTCTGGTGCCGGTGTTACAGCAATCTTTGAGAGTTCAGCAGGTTATTTATACCAGTAGCTCGTCGGTCTATGGGGACCACCAGGGTGCGGATGTGGATGAAACCACCCCCGTGAAACCGGGGAATCAGAATGCCAGGGTGTTAGCGCAGACGGAGCAGGTTTTGTTAGGGGCACAAAGCGATCGCCTGAATGTCTGTATTCTGCGGTTGGCGGGAATTTATGGACCCGATCGCGAACTGTTAAAAATTTTTAGTCGCTTTGCGGGCACGACTCGTCCCGGCAGTGGGGACTATTGGAGTAATTGGGTTCATTTAGAGGACATTGTAGAGGCGATCGTCTGGGTCTGTCGTCAGCGCTGCCAGGGGATTTACAATCTGGTGAATGATGTCCCCTTGCCGATGCGGGAACTGCTCGATCGCCTTTGCGATCGCCACAATCTGGCTCCCATTTCCTGGGACCCCTCGGCCCCCTTAGATCGGTCTTATCATGTCCGACTCTCGAATCAGAAACTGAAACGGGCGGGGTTTGAGTTGCGCTATCCCGAAACCCTGCTGTAACGCCAGGGGGCGATCGGCCCTTGCTTAGAATCTATCCAGAATGCACGAGACACGCTCGCAATATCTGAAACGGCGTGTCTCTCAACAACATAAATTTTTTCTAACCCAGGTAAATGATTATAGTTTATCGGTTGCCTTAAGCAATGCTACGGACTTCGAGTTGGGAAGGTCTGGAGGGCCGGGAGGAAATCGTGGAAAGATCGATTAAACGTTCTAGCTGCTGTACACGCTGACGAGGTTGTACCACCATTGCAGCCAGATCGGGCATTTCTTGCCAGCAATGAGGACAGAACCAATACACACCGCTATGACGAGCGTGGCGGAGTAAGGCACTAGAGCAGCAAGGGCAATTGTTCATGATTTTTAAACCTGTTTGAGAATAATAGAAGAAGAGTAACTAGAAACTTGTAAAGAGAAATGTGCAGTGCTGGAATTGTGCGTGATTCTACGGAGAAAACTCGGTGGCTGACTCGGGTTAATTTCCACCCAGACGGCCTGCTTTAGAGAAGTAAAATTTATCCAAACCGAGGACGAGTCCGATAATGACTAACTGAACTAACCAAGGTGCCAAGGCGAACCCCCAAATAAAGCAAACCACCGCTGTTAAAGCTGCTAGTACAAACGGAACATCATTAGAAGCTCGTAAGTAAATCCAGACGGATCCAAAAGAGAGGGTTAAGAGGGCGAGGTAGGCGGATGGCATGGCTAGGGACTCCTGGTACTTATCGTTAGGACAGTCCGAGCTGAATTCAGCTCTATGATTGAAGTTAAAGCAAGAATGTGAAGATAGCGTGAAGAGAACCAGAAAAATCGAGATTTTTTAATTTTTTTTTGAGCAGACCATTTTCCGGGAGAGTTCTTGTCTGTTTTCCCTTTTTTGGCCGTTAGAGGTTGGAAAAACTCTGGATCTATCCAAGAGGGATCGCAGAGTATCGGCTAAGAATGAAGGCTAACCCTGGGCAGAGGGGAACCCCAACCTCGTCTTTTATACTCATCGACTGTCCGGTGAATAGATTCCTAAATATTGATAAATAAGCCGATTCTTAAATCTACCTAAAGGATGATTTAATGTCTCCATAATCAAGAGTTAAAAATTGAGGGAGGGGTTTAAGTGGGGGAAAACCGCGCTTCGGGGATCACTTAAGCCGGATTGATTGGGCTGAAAAAAGTTGGCTTGCTTTTGGGGTCCAACTGGTCCAAAGATTTCCTGCTTTCATCCTGATTTAGACTGGATCTATAGCTAACCTCAATTCTTCCGATCGTGGCTTTGACGCCTGATAGAAACAGAAAAAGGGTGGGAGGCTGTTTTATAGGGAGGGAGGGAGAAAGGAAGGGAATGGGATGAAGGGAAAAAGGGGAAGTCTCCGAGGGGATTTGAGGGGTAGCCCTGTCAAGGTGTATTTGTAGGGGCTTCGATGCGCCCGCACTTGTAGGGGCGCTCATAGAATCGCCTCTACAAATCACGATTTTTCCTCATTCAATTGATTACCAATTGAGGGCCTGCACATTGTGCCCCTACGTTCCATCACTCTTTTTCGTCATTCAATTGATTACCTTGACAGGGCTAGGATTTGAGGGGTCCTGGCGGAACTGCTGTTGGAGAAACAATACGATCGCCGGACCGATAGACAGAGGATTAAAAGAAAGACTTTCCCTATCCTGAGCTATAGAGGGATCCAGGCGATCGCCACCCTACTCCCAAGAGTCTCTAAGTATGAATACTTCCTGGACTCAGCATTTTTGAGGACGATTGGGGAGGGGATCAACAAGGTGCTTTCTGAGAGGATAAAAACCGGACAACCGTGGCGATGATAGGCGAGTTAAGAGAGACCAGATTACCGAAACCCATTACTGACCAACGGCTAAAATAATGGACAAAATGAATCGGCAAAATGAATCGGCAAAAAAAATCCCCCTTCCCTAATAATTCGTCTGGGGGTCGGGGGTAAAAACTGTCAGAACCGAAAGGGATTCAACCTAAAAATTAATCAAAGTCTAGGTCATTGGCGATCGTGAGTTCAGTCGGCTGACAGCGGTGAATATAAACAGCAAACCCTTGAGCACCTTCACTTTCGAGATCCTCCAGGTAGCCCCCTTTATAGCACTCCGCTTCTTTGGCACTCATAAAGGGACCAAAGTAGTAAGTACAAGTTGGTTCTGCGGTAACGATTTCAATCCACCAAGCAATTCCCAGCTTTTCCAAATAAGAAGTAAAAGCTTGTTCAATCGTTTCTGCTATTTTCATCAAGGCGCTCCGCGATATATGGATCTATACTTATGAAGGTGATTGTACGCAAAAAAGAATTTGCGAACCGCTAATCGGGACACATTTTAAAAAATAATCATAAAGAAGTTGTGAATCAATGAAGGATAGGGGAAATTAGGACTCCCAACCGAGAGCCGAGGCCACCTGAGCGGCTAGATTCATGGGTTCAAAAGGCTTGGCAATCACCGAGTTAACCCCCAGTTCTGAAAAGCGGCGCTGGTCGGCATACAGCACTTTGGCCGTGAGCAAAATTACCGGAATTTGTTGAGTTGAGGGATTAGCCTGGAGCTTTTTAAACGTAGCAGGGCCATCCATCTCTGGCATCATCACATCGAGGAGAATTGCATCAGGCTGTTTGGCTTCAGCCACCTGGAGTCCCTCATGACCCGAACTAGCGGTGAGCACTTCCCAACCGCCAACCATTTCTAGGCTCAGTTGAGCGACTTCCCGGATATCATCTTCATCATCAATGACTAAAATTCGTTTCAAACTCACGCAGACCTCCTGAAAAAAAGGGACGCCCTGACTCGGACGAACCGGGGCGAAAAATTAAAATTTACACTGGGGAGGAAGATCCCCGACTGGGAATTTCCCCCAAAACTGGAGAAAACCGGCATCCTGCATGGACACCATGACAGGATTGCTTCCTTTCGCCAGAAGATTTAAGGAAAATGGACAAGGGTGGCGGCAGGACGAGAGCAAAATAGGGTCCGTCATTCGCACAGAATTCCATCTGGAATCCCGGAACATGGGAGCGCTCCTCTGCCTCATCCCCAATACGGTTGTTAAAAGTCGATTTTCTCTTCAGCCTGCATAGGCAGGCTTTGTCTGTGTAGTCCCACCCTTGAGGGTGTGGGTTTTTATAGACCTAGAGCAACCCGATTCCGTATCAGTGCGGCCAACAGCTTCTCTATTTTAACGAGCAAGAGCGCACCAACCGGGCAACTTCCCGATTTCACCGGGTCCCTCAACTCCTCAAATCTGTCCCGAATGAGGCCGGGAGGGAGGGAGTTGGGGGAGTGGGGAAGAATCACGATCGCCCTTTCAACGGCGCGATTTCCTCCACAATGGGCGACGGGGTAGGCGAATGAGCCCGAGGGTTGTTCTCAGAGGGTCCCGGATGATCCTGAGTCAACCCTTCTTCCTGGCGATCGCCTGATTCTACCGCAATCCCTGAGCCTTGGGTTGCGGTCCTAATCCAATCAGAATTTTTTTCCCCTGAGTCTGGATTGGGCCGTTCCACCGGCAGGGTGAAATAGAACGAACTGCCCTCACCCACGACACTTTCCACCCAAATCTGACCACCGTGATGTTCGACAATACTGCGACAAATCGCTAACCCCAAGCCTGTCCCGCCCTTCTTGCGAGAATCGGAGGCATCAACTTGTTGAAAGCGTTCAAAAATTGTCTCTAGTTTATCCCGAGGAATCCCCCGTCCCCGATCTTTAATCTGAAACAGCACTTCAGGAATGGACGAATCGAGGAAATCTGGAGACCCTGGGGAAGTGAGAGAGGCAGATAACCAGACCTGACCCCCTTCCGGCGAGAACTTGAGTGCATTACTCAGCAAATTAGTCAAGACCTGAAAAATGCGATCGGGGTCTGCCCACAGTTGCACCGGAATCGGGTTGACGCAGATGGTCACCCCGGCCTTATCCGCCATTGTCCGCATGGCATCCGCTGCGGAGATCGTCAAATCAGCGGCATTGCAATACTGCTCAACCATCGTCACTTTACCCGACTGGATGCGCTCCAAATCAAGAATGTCATTAATCAACCGGACCAAGCGATCGGTATTCGACACCGCAATCTGTAACATCCGCCCTGCCTTTTCCGGATAGGACTCCAGCAGTCCATTCGCCAGCAGACCCAAAGATCCGCGAATCGAAGTTAAGGGAGTTCGCAGTTCGTGACTCACCACCGAAATGAATTCATCCTTCATCCGTTCCACCCCCTGACGTTCCGTAATATCCTTGAACGTGAGGACCGCCCCCTTAATTTCATTTTGTTCTTGAATCGGGGTCGTGATGTATTCCACGGGAAAACTCGTGCCATCCTTGCGCCAAAACACCGCAGTGCCGTGATGGACTGACCCATCAGCGATCGCCGCATAAAGCGGAGGCGCTAAACAGTCTTCCCCCCCATCTGGAGGGTCCCCCACCTCCTCCGGCAGAAAGTTGGCTCCCAAAATCATCGTCAACGGAGCCCCCAACAATTCCCCCATGGAATATCCCAACATTTTCGTGGCAGCGGGATTGATAAACGTCGTATTGCCGCGAATATCCATGCCGCAGATACCTTCCCCTGCGGAATTTAAAATCAACTCATTTTGATGGCGCAGACGTTCCAGGGAATCCTCGACCCGCTTGAGGTCCGTCACATCCCGGGCGATGGTGGAAACTCCCGTAATCCGCCCTGCCGCATCTTTAATCGGAGAAATCGTCAACGACACATAGATCGGCGAGCCCTCTTTCTTCAAATGCACCGTTTCATAATGGTCAATGCTCGATCCTTGGCGAATCCCTTCCAACAGGCGTAACTCGCTCTCTTGGCGATCGGGCAAAATCAAAATTGAAATCGATCGCCCCTTCACTTCCTCGGCAGTATAGCCATAAATTCTCTGAGCACCGGCATTCCAGCTTAAAATCATCCCATCTAAGGTCTTGCCAATAATCGCATCATCGGAAGACTCCACAATGGAAGCCAGACGCAGCCGTTCCTCTTCTACCTGTTTGCGTTCCGTGATATCCCGACCAATCACGACTAACCCTTTGCGACTGCCATCGCTGTGAAACAGTGGCACTTTCAGGGTATCTAAAATCACCGCAGAGCCATCATAACAGGGAATCACTTCTTCCTTATGGCAGAGAATCCCATGTTTCCATGCCTCCTCATCGGACCGTTCGCACTCCAAAAACGCATCCCGATAAAACGAGTTCAACTGTGCAATCTCGGCATCGGTTTTCCCTTGATAATCCCAATCTCTCATGTCAAAGACTTTCAGCATCGCTTGGTTTGCTTCTAACCAAGCCCCGCGACCATCTTTAAAACAGATCGCATCAGGCATGGCGTTAATTAAAGTTCGCAATTGTTCTTCACTTTCGCGCAAGGCGGCCTCAGTCTGTTTACGGTCGGTAATATCCGTTAAGACACAGATCGAACCGACTCGTTGATTGTTTTCATCGGTCACGGCATCCGCCCGCAGCCAGATGGAAATCGTATTGACGGTACTGCGATCGCCCCCTAGGGGTAAGACAAAGGACCGATGAGTTCGTCCGCGCATCAGCACTTCTGAACTCCAACTATTGCCCTGGTGAATCAGATTAAACACTTCGTGACCCAAGGTGGAATCTGCAAATAAAGAAGGCAGTCCACCGGCCTGATTCAGTTCCTCCACGGTGCATTCAAATAAATCTAAAAAGGCGCGGTTATGATAGATAGCCTGCCCGGTAATATCGATAGTTAGGACGGCATCACTGGTACTTTCCACCGCTTGGGTGACGCGGATTAAGGCTTGTTGGGCTTGTTCTCGTCGGGAGATTTCGGTTCTTAAGCGTTCGTTGATCCGCTGGAGTTCAGCAGTCCGTTCCGCCACCAGTTCTTCCAGGTGGTTGCGGTAGAGTCGGAGTTCTTCTTCGGCTTGTTTGCGCTCGGTGATATCCTCGACTAAGCCGATCGCAAATTGCCAGCAGTTTTGAGTATCTCGAATCGAAGAGAGACTCAGCCGGACCCAGATGCAGTGACCTTGAGCATGGATGTAGCGTTTTTCCAGTTGGTAGCGATCGCGCTCACCGGCGACGAGTTCCTGAAACAGTTGTCGGCTGGTGGATAGGTCCTCGGGATAAGTAATTGACTCAAAGGTAAAGTCATGCAACTGAGCCTGAGTGTATCCCAGCATCCCCTGAAGGGCCGGATTCGTTTGCAGAAATCGTCCCTCTAAATCGATGATTTTCATCCCGATCGCCGCCCCCTCGAAGGTGGTGCGGAATCGATTTTCACTCTCGCGCAGGGCCTCTTCGGCTTGTTTGCGTTCGCTGATATCCCGGCAGGTATAAAGCAGGGTTCCCCCTTCGATCGCCACTTGTTTGACGCTCACCAGTAAGGTTCTGGGGTTTCCGTTTTTATCTACGATGGTCCGTTCCAGGTTGTGAATTTCCCCCAGGCGATCGAGTTCTTCTGCTGCAAACAGGTCATCACCCAGGAGGTCGTTAATGTAGCGCCATTGTTGGGCTTCTTCTACGGAATAGTCACAGATGAAGCGCACGGCGGGACTGATATAGGTCAGCGCCCCATTGCTGTCGGTGATAAACACCGCTTCGGAGATATTGCTCAGGGTGATCCGGTGGAGTTCCTCGCTGGCGCGTAAGGCAGCCTCCATCCGCTTGCGATCGCTCAAATCTCGGGCCACGGTGAGCAGGTTTAAGATGCCATTTTTTTCGCCAATGGGGGTGGCGGCTAATTCCACGGGAACCATAGTCCCATCGACGCGCACAAACTGTTGTTCGATAAAGGGAACGGCTTGATGTTCGGTTAAAATCTGCTCAATTCGTTCCTCGACCAGGGCGCGTTTGTCGGGATGCACGAAATCCAGGACAGGTAACCCCACCAAGGCTTCTGGGCTGGTGGCCCCTAGCAGTTTTGCCCCGGCGGTGTTAATAAAGTCGATTTTGCCCTCACTGTGGACAATAATGGCTTCTGGGGAAAGTTCAACTAACCTCCGGTAACGCTCTTCGCTTTTGGCGAGGGCGGATTCGGCTCGTTGGCGTTCGGCGCGATCGCGTAGGGCGACGATCCCGTAGGCGAGGTCATTGGCGAGTTCTCCTAAGAGTTCCACTTCGGCAATATCAAAGGCATTGGCGGTTCCTGAATAAATCCGCAGGGACCCAAAGGTTTTGTTTTTGCCAATCAGGGGTAGGGCAATGGTAGAGTTCAATCCTTGGTTGAGGGCCAATTCTCGCCAGGGGGCAAAACTGGGTTCGGTTTGGATATTTTGCACCAGGCAACATTTACCCGTCTGAATGCAGGTGCGGGTCATGCCTTTAAATTGTCGGTTCGGTTTCCAGGATGCCTGGATTTGTTGTAAATACTCCCCCGCCTCTCCGGCGAAGGCGGCAGGTTGCGGGGGGTGTTGGTACCCCGATTGCGTGGCGTCTTCCGCTTCCGACAAGGCGACCCAAGCGAGTCGATAGCCCCCGGTTTCGACGATGATCCGGCAGATCTCGTGGAGGAGTTCGGATTCTTCCTGGGCACGGACCATGACTTGATTGCATTCCCAGATCGTGGTGAGGGCGCGGTTGAGGGAACAGAGTTCCATTTCTACGGCTTTGCGATCGCTCAGATCATGGGCAATCACGGAAAATCCCACTAATTGTCCCTGAGTGTCTTGCAATGCCGACAGGGTGATATTGGCCCAAAACCGGGTTCCGTTCCGTCGCCTGCGCCATCCTTCATCTTCACATTGTCCGGCAGTGGCGACGAGTTGGAGTTCTTGCTGGGGTTTGCCGGTGGCAATATCTTCTTCCGGATAAAAACAGGAGAAGTGATTGCCGATAATCTCAGCAGAGGAATAACCGAGCAGTCTCTGTGCGCCGCGATTCCAACTGGCAATCCTTCCGGTTGAATCGAGCAGAAAAATGGCGTAGTCACGGATTTCTTCGACAAAAGCGCGGAAGAGTTGATCTTTTTGTTGCAGGTGTCGTTGCAAATGGGGGCTACAGGCAGTCGGGGATTCTGCTGGGTTGGGAGGATGGGCCGCCCAGAGGGATGGGGACTCGCAAGGGCTAACTCGGACGCGGGTGCTTAAGAGTTTTTCGACTCTCCAGAAGAGTTCCGGCGGCTGGATCGGGGCGGCGATCGCATCGTCATATCTCCGGACTCCCAGGGTTCTCTCCTGGGTTGCGCTTTCTTCTGCTTCCCGATGGGATTGCAAAATATCCCACTCTCCGGGATGAATCACCAACAACAGGGGACAATCACCCGCTTGGCTGGGGTTGCCCGATTCCCCAGACGAACGGTAAGTCGCCAACCCGAGGCGATCGCTAATGCATAAATCTAGGCCATTCCAGCCCGGGTGAACTTCCCCCGCCACCCTCTTCACCTGGTTTGATTCGACCGTTACGACTTCATAGCGTGGGCTTAACTGTTGTATTAAAAGGTTACGGGTTTGGTGTTCCTCAATTAGGAGCAAAATGCGGTTCATAATTCACCCTAGTGGTTGCGGCTCCGTCTCAGTATGATGGTTAGTCACAGCGTCGGAGTATGGAACTTTCTTGGGCAGATAGCCTCCCCTGGCTTCCTCTCTACCCCGCTTGATGCTCGCCCTAAAAGGCTCTTAGGCTTAGATCCCTTATCAGAATGATTTAGGTTCGCTATATATCTTCCGAATCTTTCCCCAAATAGATATCCCTATATCCTTAGTTTAAATCATTCTTGTAGGGGTTAAAAGCAAATCACCCCTACATTTTCCAAGAAAGAGGAGGGCGCGGAATTGTCCAATGGAGGGAGACCCGGGAGAAATCCAGACCCCTCTTCAAACTCCCTACTCTAGCGGCTTTGTCTGTCTGGGTTTTTTTACGGTTGGTGGGATTTAGAGTGGTAAGTTTTGAGGAGTTCGAGGGGTATTGGGAAAATTTTATGCCCGTTGCTCTTTCTACCGTAATTTCCAATCCTTGCCTTGTCAAGTCAGGGTTTAGGGAACGGCCATCTCTTCCACACTTCACCCTAACTAAAAACCCTGGGGAATTACCACTCTTGCTCCAGGCTTTATTGTTAATTTTTATAACCCATTGCCCCTCCCCATCCGGGCTTTCTTGTTAATTTTTATTAAAAATAGGTCGAGTTTGTTTCCTTTCAACTTGCCCAGCTGAAGGGCTCGACCCCCTACGACGACGGGGGCAGGGGGCAATTTGGGCGAAAATTAAAGACCTAGAAAATTAGCAGCGTTCCAATCGCGTCAACACCACCACAATTTCATCGATCGCCGCTCTTAACATGGCCGCAGATTGGTCCGATTGATTAACCAGAATGCTAAACAACACCGTATTATAGTCCGAATTGGGAACATACCCCGACAACCCAGATACCCCCGTTAACGTACCCGTTTTCGCCCGAACCGTTTGCGCTGCCGGGGTATTCCGAAATCGGGTTCGCAATGTACCACTCACCCCCGCTAAAGGTAACGCTTCCCGGTAAATCTCAAAATAGGGAGAACTCGCCATCCCTCGCAGGGTTTGCACCAAGGATTCGGGACTGACTAAATTTCGGCGAGAGAGTCCAGAACCATCGACTAACTCATAACTGGTGGGATCGACTCCCAATTCCGTTAAAGCAGCTTTCAACACTTGTAAACCCGCCTCCCGCGTCTCTTCTGGCAAAGGATTGTTGCCTTTCCCTTGGGGATTGGCACCGAGCGATCGCAGCAAAATCTCTGTATAAAGATTGTTGCTCTTTTGCAACACTTCCACCGTCATTTCAGATAAGG
Organism: Oscillatoria sp. HE19RPO; assembly: GCF_024220515.1. Taxonomy (GTDB): domain Bacteria; phylum Cyanobacteriota; class Cyanobacteriia; order Cyanobacteriales; family Laspinemataceae; genus Laspinema. Next base: position 16,783 of record NZ_JAMXOT010000047.1, on the reverse strand, counting down.
GAGGTGAGACGATCGCCGCTAATTCTTGCTGATTCGGCATATTTCTAAACTGGTCACTCACCATCTCCCTTCCCGTAGTAATTCCCACCCCATTTAACGCTTGGCGGAAATACCCTAAAAAGTTCTCCGCAGGTTCTGCAACAGAAATCGACACATCTTCTTCCGGTGAACCGACGTGCAACTGACCCGCCACTCGCACAATCGGTCTACTGAACTCTCTGCCTACTTCCAAAAATTCCGGGGAATCCGTCGAAACCGTCGTGGAACGATTCTCAATTTGCCATCGGGTTTGTTCCGTTGGATTCGCCCAAGTTACCGACAACGGTTGTCCTAATCCCTGGGGAGTCAAGGTAAAATCCACACTATTTTGATTAAAAATCAGACTATTAACGGGTGCACCATATCCCGCCTGGACATCTTCCCATTCCCAGTTAGGATGGACGGGAGACCCGATGAAATAACTATCTTCCCCGATCAGTTCCCCAACTTGACGGATGCCTTGTTGCTGCAATTGTTGGGCGATCGCCTCTAACTGAGTTTTCCCAATCGTCGGGTCACCCCGTCCCACAATCCGCACCGAGTCAATCCGGTCCCCAGTCGGATTAGAACCATAAACCGAGGTGCGAATCCGAAAGTCAGGACCAAGATGCTGTAACGCTGCCGCACTTGTGAGCAATTTAGCAGTCGAGGCAGGAATGAAAAACTGCTCAGAATCCCGACTGTAAAGCGTGCGATCGCCGGAACCATCCAAAGTTTCCACCAGAATACCCCATCGGGTGCGCCGTAACTGAGGACGATTGATAATCCCGGCGATCGTCGGTTCCAACTGCGACTGACAAAAGCGCGGAGGTGGAGAGGATGGCGGCGTTTGTCCCTTCACCGGGGACGGCACATTAACCAACATCAGCATCAATCCCAGCAGATTCAGCGATTTCAGGGATTTGTAAAGGCGATCGCGAGTCAATCTCAACATAAGCAGAAACCACAGTCCAAATAAACAACAGTGAATCATCAGCAAAGCGCGCACTCCCAGGAAAAAGCGCCCCTTCCCAGGAATCCAAACGCCGGGGTATTCACCCGATTTAAACCCCAATCCGGGAGACCCCTTCTCTACCCCCCAAGGATTCTACCAGTTCCCCAATGTTCGTAGTAACAACTTCAGTCGTTCTCCATGTTCGTAGTAACAACTTCAGTCGTTCCCAATGTTCGTAGTAACAACTTCAGTCGTTCTCCATGTTCGTAGTAACAACTTCAGTCGTTCCCAATGTTCGTAGTAACGACTTCAGTCGTTCCCAATGTTCGTAGTAACGACTTCAGTCGTTCCCAATGTTCGTAGTAACGACTTCAGTCGTTCCCAATGTTCGTAGTAACGACTTCAGTCGTTCTCCATGTTCGTAGTAACGACTTCAGTCGTTCTCCTCTCTACAGGTGCGGTAATTTACACTCACCCCATACCCAAAACCGAACTTACCCCTCCCCTAAACTTAGATATATTAATTCCAGAAAGAGGTAAGCAATTCAAACCTCAACCTAACATCAAGTCTTGAGGAGGCAACCTATTATGGCACTCATTCGTTACTCCCCTTTCCGGGAAATTGACACCCTACAACGGGAAATGAACCGCTTATTTGACACCATTTCTTCCTCCCCCGAAACAGAAAATGGCGGACTGACCTTCGTTCCTCCTGCCGAACTCTCAGAAACCAGCGATGCCATTCACCTAAAACTAGAAATTCCCGGCATGGAACCCGAGAATTTTGATGTCCAAGTCACCGCCGAATCCGTGTCCATTAGTGGAGAACGCCGCTCCCAAACCATCACCGAACAACAAGGCATGACCCGCAGCGAATTTCGCTATGGTCAATTCCGCCGCGTCATTCCCCTCCCCGCTCGGGTGAAAAATACCGACGTGCAAGCCGAATACAAAAATGGCATTCTCCAGCTCAATTTGCCCAAAGCTGAAGAGGAGAAAAACAAGGTCGTTAAAGTGAACATTGGCTAACCTGAGTTTAGGGGGTTGAACTTGAACGGGTTTGCCCCCCTCAACCTCCAGCAAAGTGGTTGATTGACCTAATATCTGCGAATTAACAATCTAGTCAAAAGAGAAACCCATTTTCTGGCATTCAGGATTTCCTCAGATAACAATTCCTTGGGTTTGAAGGGAACTTTTTGGGGACAAATCTCTGAGGGTCTGAAAAATCCAATAGGGTGGATACAGTAGAGATTAGAAACCGGGTTTTTTACCAAGTTCTGGATAAGATCCACAAATGAGGGCCAGAAACCCGGTTTCTTGTCCTCAGTCTTGAAGAGGGAAGCGACTTCTGGGAAGGGTTTGGGGTTACCTCAAAACTTTCCAGAATTGACTAATCTATCTTCAGAGGATTGTGAGTGCAGCCGAGTTCGATTACAGTGGAATCAGGGGAGGGTGATGGGGTAACCCGTCGCCTCCTCGATTTTCGCTCTTACTCTACGGACGGATATAAATAATCACGATGTCTTTTTCTAAATTTTGTGCGAATTGGCGAACCCTTATCACTTATTTATTAATGGGGATTTGGAGTGCAGTCGCCTGGTTAAACCCCCTCGGGTCACTCTCTGCGGCAGCAACTCCCTTGTCTGCGGTGAATTCCCTCCCCGCCAACCCGGTAACAGTGGCCCTCCAACCCAAGCAAAACCTGGGAAGCACAGGCAACTTTGTCACCGCAGCAGTTGATCTCGTCGGACCCTCCGTGGTCCGCCTGAATACCGAACGCACGATCGCCCGTCGGGATGACCCATTTTTTAATGATTCCTTGTTCCGAGAGTTTTTCGGACCGGATGTGCCAGTCCCCCAGCAAGAAGAACTCCTGCGGGGTCAGGGTTCGGGGTTTATTATCGACGGTGATGGGTTGATTCTCACTAATGCTCATGTGGTCAGTGATGCCGATCGCGTCACGGTCACTTTAAAAGATGGTCGCACATTTGAAGGGGAAGTGCGCGGGACTGATGCGGTTACCGATTTAGCGGTGGTCAAGATTGACGACCCCGGAGAACAATTACCCGTTGCGCCGTTGGGAGATTCCTCACAAGTGCGCGTGGGAGATTGGGCGATCGCAGTCGGTAATCCATTTGGGTTAGATAATACCGTCACATTAGGGATTATTAGCACCTTAGAGCGATCGTCCTCCCAAGTCGGCATCCCCGATAAACGAGTGGACTTTTTGCAAACCGACGCCGCCATCAACCCCGGCAACTCTGGCGGTCCCCTATTGAACGATCGCGGTCAAGTCATCGGCATTAACACCGCCATTCGTCCCAACGCCAGAGGGATTGGATTTGCCATTCCCATCAACAAAGCAAAAGCGCTCACCGATATATTATCCAGAGGTGAGACGGTGACTCATCCCTTTATCGGGATTCAGATGGTCACCTTAACCCCGGATCTAGCGCGCCAAAACAATCAGGACCGTAATTCTAACTTAATTGTCCCAGAAATCAATGGCGTGTTAGTGATGCGAGTCTTGCGAGATTCCCCCGCAGAAGCGGCCAGATTGCGCCTTGGAGATGCGATCGTGGCCGTAGATGGCACCCCCATCACCAGCGCCGACCAATTGCAGCGCATCGTCGAAAATAGCGGCGTCAATCGCGACCTCCGTCTCACCGTTCAACGAGGTCCTCAAACCCTAGAACTCACCGTGAGAACTGCTCAACTGAGTAACACTCGGTAAGAACTGGGACCGATGTAAGGCAATTTCCCTAAATTCCCTGGATTGCATCCATTCCCACCGCTCCCCCACGAGTTACTTTCTGATTCTGTTGGTGAATTACGCCCTAGCGTTGCGCCAACAGAATCCTTACGTTAGGCATCCTGAAGACCAATAAAAATAGCTTCAGTTTTTAGGTATAAATGCCCGTTCAAAAAATTGCTTTCGATAACGTCTATAAACATCAAAATCACTATCCAAAGTAGCAATAGCCGGAATATTCAGCCGTTCAGAAATTGCAATGAGAGACAAATCAGCAAAATCTCCCGGCAAATCTGCATACTGCTGATTCAGTTGAGCAATTCGCGTAAAATCTTCAGGAATCAATTGGATGCATTCATAAAGTTCTATAGCCAGATCATGAAGAAACTCATTTTGTGTACGCCAATCTTGACTAAGTAGCCACATAACCTCAGTAGCACAACTCACCGTAGTGACTAGATGACTTGTACATCTTTCAAAGAAGACTCGGACCTGTTGATGATAGCGATCGGTGGAACTGTAGTAAGCCACTAAAATTCCACTATCTACAATAATTACAGGATGATAAATCATTACGAATGATGTGGGGAATGCTTGTTCTCCAAATAATTAGCAATTGCTTTTTTTCGATTGGCCCGTTCTGATAAACCAGGGGGCGCATCTTCTAACAAATGTTCAGGATGTCCCCCACGTCTTTGAACAATACTTTGGTGGGGTTGTAAACTCAACCAGCGTTCTTTAACCAAGCGTTTAATCAATTCATCACTGGTAATTTTTTCCCTGGCCAAAATTTCCACTAAACAGGCTTCCGTTTCTTGATCTAGTTCTATATTCAGCATGAATCCCTCGGATTTGTGATGAAGGTCTAATTATACCTAATTTACGCCAACTCATACCACCGATTATAAAGTCTTCCATCAAACATCAGTAAACAGTTTTCTGTTCATTTCCCCATCCCTCTTGAGGGGTGACCTTTCCCTCTAGCTCTGAGACTCGTTTGACTCGAAAAACAATTCTCTCTTTCATCCTCCCGACTCCTTCGGTATCAAAACAGTAAAAGCCGATAACAATACCCGCAAAAAATGCCGGTTCTTTCTGACCCCGGTGTAAATAAAGCTCACAGTCTATCAGCTCAAATGCTTTTTGACGTTTAACCGACCAGTATCCGGTTTCCCACTCATCTCGCTCTGGGTAAACTTGGGTTAATTGTCTGACGTGCTCTCGCTCAATGAAATGAATTTCTTTCATGATTTGCTGTCCTCAGTTACTCTAATTCATGGTATGTATTGAATCCCCGTATTGTAGACCCTTATTGTAGACCCGTCAAGGTCGAGTGAGCAAGTGGAGGGCGGGAAGCGAAGAACAAGCGCAGGGTTTGCTAAATCTCTAACGCTTCTATAGTAAGTGTAAATGAATTGGTGATTTTTAGGAGTGAGAGCATCTTGCTCTGGATGAGCATTAGGGAGCAAGATGCTCCCACTCCTTAAGTTTAAGCTCAGAATAGTTTAGACTGGCTACAGCACTCCGATATCTTGCAAACACCGCCGAGTTAACTCAATTCTAGCGGGTCCATCTTCGGGCTTGTTAATATCAATATTAGTTGCAAAAAAATAAACATTATCTCCGGTTTCTACATAGCCCACAAACCATCCAATATTTTGGAGAGATTCATTTCCATATCCAAACCAACCTGTTTTGGCTCGAATGGTGTAGTGGGGAGTTTGTTCATAAATCATAATCTCTTTGACTAAGGCAAGAGTCTGCTCAGAAAAGGGTAAATTGTTTTCGTAGAGACGGCGCAGAAATTGCACTTGTTGTTGGGGGGTGATTTGGAGGTTTCCCTGTAGCCAAAATTGGTCTATTTCTTCGGGTGTGCCAATGTTTTGATTGCCATAACCGACTTGGGTTATCCATTGCTGCATTCGCTCATATCCGATGCGGCGCGCTAACACTTGATAAAACCAGACGGCAGAGAGTTTAAATGCTTCTCTCAGATTCAAGTCTCGATTCCAGGTGGGAATTGTTCGGGGAATTCCATCCCAGGTTAACACTGCTAGTTCATTTGGAATGACGCTGGTTTCTAGGGCAATCAGAGAGTTGAGGATTTTAAAGGTTGAGGCGGTGGGGAAGGCGGTTTGATTGCGTTGGGGGTTATGTTGCCAGATGCGATCGCCATTTAATTCAGCAATGATTATTGAACCTTCAACCCCTAACTCTTGGAAATGTTGCCCAAAGTTAAGGTTCTGAGAAATCTCTTCAGAAACAAGAACCTCATCCCTGGATTGTCCAAGGCTTGATGCAGGTTTGATGTTGACTAAAATGGTAAAAATTAGACAGCTTAATGAAACAATAATGATTGGATTAGATGATTTGTTTATACGAGCTATCTGTTTCTCGAATGGTTTAATACGGAATCCGGTTGTCAAAGGTCTGTAAAAACCCGCACCCTCAAGGGTGGGGCTATACAGACGAAGCCCGCCTGCGCGGGCTAAAGAGTAAAAACGACTTTTGAACTCCGGATTTGGGCTAAAACCAGGCTTAGGCAGATATTGAGAATTCACCCTAAATGGAGAGGCGATTCGCGAATCGCCTCTACATTTAGTATTTAATGTTAAAGATTGCGCAAGTTCTGTAATATGGGATTTCATTAGGGCAAATTTCGATGAACTAAATTGATTCAAAATGATAGGGTTGGATAATTAGCTTGAAAAAGGTTTGGAAACCAAACCCCTCCATGATGTTGGAGGGTTTGGAGACCAAACCCCTACATAAAATACCGATTTTTTGTCATTAAATTGGCCCACTTGACAGGGCGAGGATTAGATAATCTGACGCACCTGAGAGGGCAATGAACTGGATGATGAATTACTCATCATCAAATATCCATCCTTCTTCTTCTGGCCATGTTTTGTCAGGGTCTGAGGACAGAGTTTCGGGAAAATTGGGGGTTAATTTGGACTTGAGTGCCTCGGCATTGGCGGAATTTTTCTGGAGGTTTGCGGGTAAATAAACGGTGAAGGTTGAACCCTCTCCGGGATTACTTTCTACGAATAAATCTCCACCCATGAGTTGACACAAACTCCGGGCTACGGCTAATCCTAATCCAGTACCCGCAGTATGATGGATATCAGAGGTATGGATTTGACTAAATGGCTCAAATAGCTCTTGCAGTTGTTCGGGGGTGATGCCGATGCCGTTGTCTCGGACTCGAAAGGCGATCCATTCTTCGGTGGTTTCTAGTTCAGGTTTACTGAATTTGGAGGCGGCATTTAAGAGTCGGAAATCTGGGGTATCTTCTCGGGTAATTTCTAAGCCGATCGCCCCGTTTTCGGTAAACTTGGTGGCATTATCTAACAAGTGCCACAATACCTGCTGTAGTTTATGCCGATCGCTACAGATTATCCCCCACTCCGCATCCCCTCCCATCGTCAAGGTATTCTTATTCGTAATCAGCTTATGTTCAATTTCCGCCAGAATCATGGCGATCGCCTCACCCACCTCGAAGCATTCAACTTCCAGTTGCATCCGACCCAACTCAATCTTAGAATAATCCAAAATATCATCGATCGCCACCAACAAATCTTTCCCCGCTTTATTAATCTGCTGCAAATCCCCAAAGAAAGCCCGATTGCTCACCCCTAACTCTTTCGCATCTTCCTGCAACAAATCGCTATAACTGATAATCGTCGTTAACGGCGTCCGCAATTCATGGCTCATATTGGCAAAAAATGCACTTTTTGCCAAATTCGCGGCTTCTGCGGTGGCTTTAGCTCTTTGCAATTCCGTTTCAACTCGTTTGGTTTCCGTAATATCCCGGGCAAAAATGCAGTTATATTCTTTCCCCTTAATTTGAAAATAGTTAATGGTAATTTCTACCGGAAAAATCTGATTATCCTTGGTGCGATGATGGCATTCCAAACGGACGGACCCAAATTCTTTTATTTCCTCCCAGTATTCCGGCCAAACTTCTGCGGGTAAATCGGGGTTGATATCATGCACACTCAGGGACAGCAGTTCTTTGCGCGAGTAGTTCAACGTGATGCAAGCGGCATCATTGACATAGAAAAATCGGCCATTGGGAGTCAGCCAAAACACGGAATCCGCTGCATTGTTGATGGAAAATTCCAAAACGTCGCGGGTTTCTTCCAAAAGGCTGCGGGTGCGAATTTCCCCTTGCAATTGGTCGATCGCCTCCGTCAAATCTTTAGTCCGTTCGGCAACGCGGGTTTCCAGTTCCTCATTGGCTTTTTGGAGTGCAGCTTCAGCCGCTTTGCGATCGGTAATATCAAATCCGATAAAGACTGCCGCCTGTCCCTGCTGATATTTGTGAGAGACCACCAAAAAGTGCCGATTCACCCCGCGAACCGTCATCTCAATTTCGTGCTGTGCTTCTTTTGCCGGATTTTCAAAAAATTCCGGGACCAGGTGATTAAACTTCGGCGACCCCTTTAAAAAGCCGATTTTTTTGCCGAGGAAGGTGTCGGGATTGGCGTTAAAAGTTTTCGCCAAGTACCCATTGACCCCCAGATAAACTAAATCGGAACTAAACCAAGAAATGCTCCCGGGAACGGCATCTAAAACCGCTTGGAGTTGGTCGTTGGCGGATTCGAGTTCGGTTTGAGTTTTGATGCGATCGTGAGTTTCTAAGGCCAGGGCCGTATAATCGGCAATGGAAGCGACAAAGTTCCGTTCTCCTAATTTCCACCTCCGAGGGATACCGCGATGTTCGCAGCAAACAATCCCGACGATTTTGCCACTAATGCGAATGGGTGCATCTAATTTGGAGGTAATGCCGAGGGGGATGAGGTAGGTATCGGCTAAATCTCGGGTTCGGGGATCGGTGATGGCATGATCGACGGAAATGGCACGTTCGGTTTCTAACGCTTGGAAGTATTGAGAATAGGGAGCAGTCAGGAGCAGACTGCCGGAGGAATGCAGGCGATCGGTGCGTTCGTAGAGATTGATACAGGTAATCTCAGTCTGGTTATTATCGTACAACCAGACTCCCACTCGTTCGACGGCGAGGGTATTGGCGGCAGCTTCGGTAATTTCAGCGATCGCCGCTTCTAAATTTCCCTCATTCTGGGTTTTGCTGCGTGCGAGTTCGACGAGAATCTGACTTTGGCGACGCAAATCGCTTTCATCCGATCGCGATCGCCGGTGGGAATTGCTGGATGCTTTGGGAGTGAACTGATTTAAGGGGTCTCCATTCTCTGAGGTTCTCCCTGTGATTTCTCTCAACAGCAGCAATCCACCGATTTCACCCGTCTCGGTTTTCCAGGGATGCACCTCCCACTTGACTCGTTCGAGGCGATCGCCATCTGCGCTCAACTCTTCCTCCCAGGATTGTACCCCCCCTGCTAAACAAATCGCTTGGACCTCTTTCCAGGATTCGAGGGAGAGGACTAGGTTGCTACTTCCTGCTTCCTCTGGGTTGTCGGTTGTCGGTTGGGTTGCGCTAAACCGAGGCAGGATTTCATAATGAGAACGACCCAGAATCGACTCAACCGGGGGAGTCGGAGTCTGGGTTGCTGCTGAGTCGGGGGAGTGGGGGTTGCCATCGCGACTGGCAAACCCGCAATCTCGCAACCATTGGCGACTGGCAAACAAGTATCGCATTTGGCGATCGACCATCGCTATTGCCTGGGGAGTCTGTTCCAAAAATATCTTGAGCAGGTGGAAATTCTCTGGGGAGTACAACATGAGGAAAGCTCCAACAAGTCGGCTATAAGGTTAAAGGAGCGATGAGGTACAGGCAATAGCTTGATTGTTAGCTACAGTGTTCAGCACCTGGAAATTCGGGCAGTTTTTCTGAGCTTTTGAGTCTGAGGAAAGCTGCACCTATTTTTGTTTTAGCAAGTTCTGGGAATTTTTACATCTTTCGGGTCTTTACGGGTCCCTGGGTCAATGGGGGAGGGACCACTTGTACCCTGGGGTGCATGACAGTTTGGATGCGAAACGGACCGGACTTGTGATAGGGGTGGCGATGAAAACGTTACAGAACGCTACAGAAGGGGTCCCTAACGTTAAGCTTTGTTGCAAAGCTAGACGTTTTGTAGAACTAATGGTAACTTTTATTGGTATTGGACTTGACGCGAGTTGAGGTAAGGAGAACACTTTGGCTAACAATCTGAATCAACACCACTCTGCTATCGTTCGTGAAGATATCAGTGAGTATGTGGCACACCTACAGCTTCACATGACGTTACAAGCGCGGAATTTAGTCCCGACGCTGACTCAAACTGCTGGCGATAGTCGAGAACAGTTGTTACAGCAAACTCAAGCTTACTTTGAAAAGCAGGTTTCGCGACAACCTCTCTAGCTTCAATCCCAGGCTCGTCACGGATTTGTTGTTAAAATTTTCCGCTTTTTTAAACAATTGGGGCTTGATTGCTCTGAATTGTTGTTGGGGAGGGTGCGCTGGCAAGGCGATCGCCCGGTCTCTATCCACTGGCTCTATCAAGGGGCCTATTTCTGCCTGGAACTGAACGGATTCATGAAATCATCAAAAAGATTTCCGTTTCTAGCTCAGAAGCGGAAATCTTAAATTTTTTGATTAAATTCAGACCCGAAGGCGATCGCCCAATTGCTGTTTCCCGTTAAAACTTTAATGCTCACGAGTGACTGCATCCTCAGTTCTATCAAGTCTCATCCTGGTTGGTCCTCCGATTTAGAGATGTCCGTCGAGCGCCGTTCGGTTCTCCAGCCAGTCGAAAATTCGCTCAAGCTGTTCCAGGGAAACTAACCCATACTGCCAAAGAATCATCGGTAAAGGACCGAGGTTCTGTTCTCCATGCCGGAGGGCCATATCGATGGAGGAAGGCGACAGGGCCAACTCTTCTTGTAAAAATTTTACCAAGTGTCCGTAATTGTTAGAGAGTTTCACAAATTTTTCAACCTTTTGTTTTGTTATTGATTCAAATTATTCGGGGTAAATCACCAGACTACCTCTACCCCCAGGCAGGGAAGAGAGCAGCATCTCAGGTAGATTTCTTAATCCGGATTTTGATTCGCCCAGGACTCACGTTTCTAGGGTCGTGCCTGTGGCGATTGTTCGGGTATCTGGGTAGGTGGATCGAGCTTTGGGTGCAAGATACAGGATTCCCCCAAGCTGGGATACAGCCTAGTTACGAATGGACGGAAACCGGATTGGTAAATACTCGTTGATGCGGTTAACGGCGAGGTTTAACTCAACAGGTTAAGCTGAGGATGACTCGGGGTTTTCTTTCTCTGAGTTCAATCTATCTATCTATCCATTCCCACCGACCGGAATGCCGCTGGATGTTTACCAGAGATAGCAGCCAATGGTTTGCTTTAAGACTTAACCGCTCTGCTTCCAAAACAGCGATCGCCGCTGTCACGAGGGTGCAGGCGAATTTTTCTCACTCCCCACTCCGAATTGAAGACGAGCTATCGATTGACTTGACGCGAACCCCATTGGGGACGGGTTGAAGCTTAGGCAACAGCGATCGTCTCTCCACCGCTTTTGGCTTGATTGGAAAAGCGGTTTAATAAAGATAGCACGCTCCTTTGGTTTTGACTAGGCTCTGAAGACAGAAAAATCTAAATTAATTGTAAAGTTTTTTGTCCCAGAGAGAAAAAGAACCAGGCGGGGGGTCAAGGCGCTTGTGCTGATGCCAGTCGTCATGACCCCCCGCCTATAGCTTCAGGTGCTTGAGGTGGGTTTAAACCGCCTCTAGGCGGAAATCCGCACCCGCAGCAGTACGGTAGTGGCGAGGGAGCCTACCGATCGCCAGCTAAACAGCCATTGCCGAATTGCCTCTACCAGTTCCGGATCATCCCCAGAAGACTGCTCGTCATCCAGAATCACCTGTTTCACTCGTCCTTGCTTAATCCGCAACTCCCAAACCAGTTCCCCACTCACCCCAGGAGGAAGCAGCATCGATTGTAGATAGGCTGTCAGCGAGGCGATCGCCTCAGCCTCTAATCCCGTCACACTCACAATCTCTAACCGCTGTGGCGGCATGGGCGGTTTTGGTGCTTGAAAGGTGACATCAATAGATTTTGAAGGGGACTCCAAGCGGCGAGGGGCCTCAAATTTGGGGGCCGATGAAGATTCATTTTTGGCTTGATCTCCACTGTCAAAGTAGGATATACCACCAAAATCTTCCTCCTCCTCAAAATCAGCATAAAAATCAGCATCCCCACTGTCTGAGGATTCTTCCGGAAGCGGCGATCGCATCTTGTCCACAGACGGTTCTGGCATCGAAATCATGAAGCACTTTTCTTGGTCCTCCGCTCGCTCATTATCCAAAAAATTGACATCTATGGATACACTCCGTGCCATCTGGCGCTGAGGAGCCATTGCACGCTTCGATCTTGCCGCTTGATAGGGTGCCGGTACACTGGCAAGGGAGCCAAAAACGCCCTCAGCGTTGACGCCTTCTGGCATTTCCACCGGCACCTGCACGGAAACCACCGCCTCGGGATGCTCCACGCGCACCTCCTCGCTCACGGCAACAAAGGCTGTATATTGACAGAGGAGTTGATAGGCGATCGCCGTCTGGGTGACTGCTTCAACGCCAGACTTGGTTTCTCCACTCACCATCTGATTCATCAACGCCTTAATGCGGGAGCGTCCCCACAATTGGGCGACAGCCGGATTTCCCTCGCAGTCAAACTTCACCTCAAACCGTTGCTGATAGAGAGTACCCCCCGCAGCGATTCCCGAAACCTGCAAGGTTCCCGAAACCGCATCCGGTTTACGTCCAAACAAAACCAGGGGTTGTTCCGCAAACAAATCCGGTGCGATCGCCGGATAAATCACCGGAGATTCCCCCTCACCTTCCCAACTCACCTGAATATTAGCCAACACCGGATTATTAATTTGCCGGAAGAACCGATCCACCGTCTCATCCGGCGCTTCATCATGACGAATCACCCGGGAAATTCCCCGTCCGAGTTCGGCAATCCGATTGAGCAAAAACCGATTCACCGAACTCCCAGCACCAAAACTATAGAGACGGTTTCCCGATTTAAGATGGCGCTGCACCTCGGTCAAAATTTGACTCTCATTGCCGATATATCCATCAGTAAGCAGAACAATACTCCGCAATCGTCCTGGGTCGGTCACCGGGAAATTTAATACCGCTTGAATGCCGCGTAACAGTTGCGTTCCCCCGCCAGCCGTCAACTGATTAATATAGGCGATCGCCCGGTATTGATTTTGGGGAGTATTGGGGAGAGGAACCGGAGAAAGCTGCTGAGTCGTATCACAAAAATCGATAATACTAAAGGTATCATCCGGGTTCAATCCTTGGATAAACCGACGCATGAGTGCTTGACATTGGCGCAAGGGAGGACCCATTTGAGAGCCAGAAGTATCAATCAAAAAGACTACATCTTTGGGAACAATTTGTGCCGGAGCATATTCCAAAGCCGGGATAAGATACAGGGCAAAATGTCCGCCTTTGTCCTCAGATTCAGTCAGTAAGGTCGATTGAGTGGTTTCTGACGCCACCTGATAACGGAGGATAAAGTCTTTATTGGGAATCGTATCGCTGCCAACCAACCCCACGCGCACGAGGCGTCCTTGATAGGAAATTTGGAGTTGATGAGAAGGCGATCGCACCGCTTGGATGTTCACTCCCGCATCAATTTCCACCGTCATATTAATATCATGACCGGACCGAGTTCCCTGCGGTAAAATAGGCGCATTTAACCGAGAGGCATCGGGAACTAAATTTGTATCTTGATTCTGAGACATCGGTCCCGGTGCGGAACCCGAACCTACCGCATTTTCTCCAATGGGAGTACCGGGGATATAGCGCGGACCCACGACCATTGGAAAGACAAACTCATAATTTCCTCCTTCAAATTGCAGACTCGCCGAATAGCGAATAATCACATCAATTTGCTCACCGGGTTGGATATTAGCCAGGGATTGGGTGAAGATATTATCTCGTTCTTGTTCTAAGAGTCCAGCAGTGCGTCCTTGTTGTTTCGCTTGCTGGTAAATTTGTTGCGCTTCTTCGCGTTGTTTGATGTGACCTTTTATCGTGCGGCTGCCTATTTTAATGAACATTTCATCCACCGCCGCTTCATCCGGCAACGGGAAAATATAGACCGCTTCTAAAGTCGTCGTAAAGGGATTTTCAAAGGTTTGGGTAACTTCCACCCGGGACAGATTTCCCGCAACTTGAGCGCTCACTTCCGTATGTTTGAGGGGAAACGCAATTTGCTGAGAGTCCGGGGTTTCAACGTATAAACCAGCCGGTTTGCGATCGAGCATCTGAGACATAAGATTGGCCTCCATTTCTGTGCTGTCTTCACTGTAAGCGGGTTCACCCGAGGAAAGTGCTCAGTTTTGTGCTCAGTTCAGTGTTCAGTCCCAGGTTCAGGGGTGGAGGGTGGGTGGGGGCAAGGGTTGCTGTCGGCTCACCAGTATGGTAAACTCAAAAGTATTAAATTTTACCCTGTTCTAGTTTGAGGGTCCAAACTTGTCAGCCTTGGTGATGCAGGAATTAGCGAAAATGCTATAAAGACCCTTAAAATCAAAACAAAATTACAGAATTAAAATGCTGATTGCCTTGAAATAGCAAACATTTCAATAAAAAATTAACCAATTAATTGGAGGTTGATTCAATGGTTCAAAAAATTGCCTTGTTTAATCACAAAGGCGGAGTCAGCAAGACAACCACCACCTTTAACCTGGGGTGGATGCTGGCCTCAAAGGGTAAGAGAGTCATTATGGTGGATGCAGATCCACAGTGTAATCTGACGGGGATGGCATTAGGGGAAGAAACCGAAGATGATGAAGCGAGAATAGAAGGAATTTATCATACCTATTCTAATATTAAAAAAGGGTTAGCACCTGCTTTTGAATCCCAGCCTAAAGCCATTGAAGCGGTAGATTGTATTCCGATTAAGGGTCAAAAAAAATTATTTTTACTACCGGGTCATGTCGGGTTTGCTGAATATGAAGCAACTCTAGGGATTGCTCAGGAACTCAGTGGCTCGATTCATTCCCTCAGAAATTTACCCGGTGCTATTACCGATTTGCTTGATAAAACAGCGGAAAAATTTGACGCTGATTATATTTTAATTGATATGAGTCCTAGCTTAGGTGCAATCAATCAAAATATCCTGATGACTAGCGACTTTTTCATAGTGCCAACTCCCGCTGATTTTTTTGCAGTCATGGTAATTGATTCTTTGGCGAAAGTGTTACCTAAATGGTACGCTTGGGCTATTAGAGCGAATTCGCTTCAACTTTTGAAAGAAGCGACCTATCCATTCCCGGATGTCAACCTTAAATTTTTAGGGATTATTGTACAAAATTTCCGGATCATTAATGGGAGAGAAACAAAAGCATTTACAACTTGGATGCCAAAAGTAGAGCAGAATGTTAAATCTAAATTAGTTCCCCTCTTAAAAACCCATAATATGATGTTGCCAGAGCAGGAATATTTTAATCAAGATATTAAAGATGATTTTTGCTTAAGTAAAATTTCAAACTTTAATTACCTGATTGCCCTATCTCAACAGCATCAAGTGCCAATTTACGAGTTAACCACTCAGCAATTAGGTCAAACCGGAATAGTGCTAAAAAATAATCAAAAAAAGCAGGAGGAGTTTAGAAAGACATTTTCGGATTTAGCCGATAAAATTATAGGACTAACTTCTACGGCTTATGCAGTCAGCGCTTGACCAATTTCGGATTAGCATCAGTCGAGTGAGAGACTTGATTGCTCTTCATAACTCGCTCAATGCTCAATCGACGACTGCTTTAGATTTATCGGATATGTTGCGATCGGCCCTTGTACTAGGGGTGAGTGCCTTGGATTACTATGTCCATGAAGTTGTCACTTTGGGAATGCTGGAGATTCACCGAGGTCAACGTTTGGAACCCGCCCCTTCCCCAAACAGTGCTCAATCCTCATTTTCTCGCTTTCAAGTTTCATTAGGGGGTGCTAGACAGGATCGCTTGAAAGCATTAGATATTGCCTCATGGCTAGAAAATGACATTGCCCAAACACAAGGACCAGCATTTTTACAACAGTCTTATACTGTGTCAGCGTTGTTGCCTGCGATCGCCACAATTATTCAAAACCAATTGAATAATACAGATTGGCTAGAAGATGAAATTCGGGAACGCCTGGGATATCAGAGTTTTCAACACCCGGACAAAATAGCGGATGCCATTCGATTAATTTCTGATAAAAAGCTGTGGGAGGAAGTGGCGAATCAAATGGGGAAACCGCAGAAGGATATTAAACAACAACTCAGGGCGATCGTCGATCGCCGGAACCAAATCGCCCATGAAGCTGACATCGATCCGACTTATGGAATTGGTAGTCGCCGGGATATTGAGGCAGTTTTAGTCACGCAAGCTGTTGATTTTATTGAGGAGATTGTCGAAACGATTCATCAAATTTTGTAAAAAAATAATATATCTCAAGCCACTTTTAATCCATTACAATCAAATCAGAGCGGTATGAGGATGAGCCACCATGATCGCAACCCCCATAAAATTGGAAAACGTCACCTTGCAATTACCCTGGGACCTGCACCTTCAGGTGACTCCAGAGCAATTTGCTGCGATCGCCTCTGTCAACCCTGAGTTAAAACTAGAACGGACTGCCACAGGAGAATTAATTGTGACTCCCCCCACTGGAGGCGAAACGGGATATCGCAATATCAGAATCGCCTATTTTTTAGTCAAATGGATTGAAGAAGAAGGGGGAAATGGCATTGCCTTTGACTCCTCCACCGGATTTACCCTCCCCAATGGTGCAAATCGTTCTCCCGATGCCGCTTGGGTGAGTATAGAACGTTGGCAAGCATTAACCCCAGCGCAGCGCAAAGGGTTTGTTCCCTTATCTCCTGATTTTGTGATTGAATTGCGGTCCGAGTCGGACAGTTTGGCAAAACTGCAAGGCAAGTTACAGGAGTATATCGACAATGGGACACAATTGGGTTGGTTAATTGACCCGCAACAGCAACAGGTGGAGATTTATCGCGCCGGACAAGGGGTGGAAATTGTGGTGAATCCGAGTCAATTATCTGGGGAGACGGTGTTACCGGGGTTTGTGTTG